>NZ_CP049015.1:1549304-1859164 GCF_011064845.1 Citrobacter freundii ATCC 8090 = MTCC 1658 = NBRC 12681
GCGACTCATAGTAATGTGCTCCGCATCACTCAGTGTAATGACAGGTATTCTGCGACCGGGCCAAGCGCCAGGGCAGGAACAAAGGTGAGAGCGCCAACCAGTAACACCGTACCGATCAACAACCCGACAAACAGCGCTCCGTGGGTAGGTAGCGTACCGGAGCTGGCTGGCTGGATCTTTTTACTGACCAGCGATCCGGCAATCGCCATCACGGGAATGATCACGCCGAAGCGACCGAAGAACATGCATAAGGCCAGCAGGCAGTTCCAGAACGGGCTGTTGGCGCTTAACCCGGCGAAGGCGCTACCGTTGTTGTTCGAGGCGGACGACACGGCATACAGCACTTCGCTAAACCCGTGTGGACCCGGGTTTAGCATGGCGCTGCGGCCAGCTTCGGTCATCATGGCGATCGCTGTGCCGATCAGGACCAGCGCAGGGGTGACCAGAATCGCCAACGCGGTCATTTTCATTTCGCGCACGTCGATTTTCTTACCCAGATACTCTGGTGTGCGGCCAATCATTAACCCGGCGATAAATACCGCCAGCAGCACGAACAGCAGCATGCCGTACAGACCTGAACCCACGCCGCCGAAGACCACTTCACCAATCTGCATTAACCACATTGGCACCATGCCGCCCAGCGCAGTAAAGGAGTCATGCATCGCATCAACAGCACCGCAGGATGCAGCTGTCGTGACGACGGCAAACAGACTCGTGGCCAGCACGCCAAAGCGGCTCTCTTTGCCTTCCATGTTGATATTACTGTCTGCGCCGAATGCCATCAGGTGTGGGTTGCCCTGAACTTCAGCCCACATCACGACGGCCACGCAGACCACAAAAATCAGTGACATGGCCCACAGCAGAGTCCGCCCCTGGCGACGATCGCCCACCACATCACCAAAGGCAAAACACAGCGCGGTAGGAATTAAGAAAATAGCCAGCATCTGTACCAGATTGGTCAACGCGGTAGGGTTTTCAAACGGATGTGATGAGTTAGCGTTAAAGAAACCGCCCCCGTTAGTGCCAAGCATCTTAATCGCTTCCTGTGAGGCGACGGGCCCCATCGGCAGCAGTTGTTTAACCCCTTCAAGGGTGGTGATGGGCTGATAGGGCAACACGTTTTGCAGCACACCTTGCTGAATGAAAAACAGCGCAATGAGCAATGCAATGGGGAGCAAGATCCACAGCGTAATGCGAATCAGATCGACCCAGGCGTTGCCCAAGGTGTTCATACTCTGGCGCGTGAAGGCGCGGGTCAGGGCAAAAATCACCGCAATCCCGGTTGCCGCTGACAGGAAGTTTTGTACGGTCAGCCCGACCATCTGGCTGAAGTAGCTTAAGGTGGTTTCACCAGCATAGGATTGCCAGTTGGTATTAGTGACAAAACTCACCGCGGTGTTAAGCGCCAGATCCCACGAAAGCCCTGGCAGTTGCTGGGGATTTAACGGCAGCAGGTTTTGCGCCATCAGCATCGAAAACAGGACCAGCAGGCCCAGTACATTGAGCACGAGGATCGCCAACAGATACTGCCGCCAGTTCATCTCCTGCTGTGAGATGCCCAGACCACGCCAGAGCAAACTCTCCACGCCAGTCAGGCCCGGCAGGGACGTATTATTGATCAGTCGAGCCAGCCCAAAGCCCAGCGGTCTGGCGATGACAAACAGCACCAGCAAGAAACTGGCAATGAGTAAAAATCCTTGGGCCGCCATCAGAACGCCTCCGCATTAATCAGGGCATACACCAGATAACCTAATAATAAAAAGACCAGCACAATGCCGGTTATCACGCCTGCACTCACGGTGCACCTCCAGTGGCATAAATGTGATAACCAGAGCGTAGATTTTTGCTTGCAAAGATTTCGCAAAAATCAGTGGGTGGGGTGTAAAAAAAGTATAAAAATGGCAAAGACCACTATTTAACTAATGATTAGTATTAATTTAACTTTTATGTAACTTAATTACAGTTTTTAGCTAAACGGAGCATCAATAGATAAAAATAAGTGGTCGGATGAGTAGCAAAATTACACACAAGGCGGTATTATTTTCATCAGTTAACCAAGTTTATTTTTCCGGTGCGATTCACCGAACAGATATATGGGAGAGGATTATGGACTTTTATAAAGAATATCCAGCACACATTGTTTTCTTGCGCCGTACCTTTGCCGTTGTGGCGGGCGTGCTGGCGCTGCCGGTCATGTTGTTCTGGAAAGACCGCGCCCGTTTTTACAGCTACCTGCACCGCGTCTGGTCTAAAACCAGTGATAAACCGGTGTGGATGGAGCAGGCTGAAAAAGCCACCTGCGATTTCTACTGATAGCTAATAAATCCCCAAAAGCCGCTGATATCAGCGGCTTTTTTGTTCATGATAGCTACACTTATCTCAGGAATGAGAAAGGAGCGATCATGAGCGAGAAAATCCCTGTTGGTATAAGTGCCTGTCTGTTGGGGGAGGCGGTTCGCTATGATGGTGGGCACAAGCGGCTGGCCTTTGCTGTGGAAGAACTGTCGCCGTGGGTCGCTTTCGAACCCGTATGCCCTGAAATGGGTATCGGGTTACCGGTCCCGAGACCTGCGCTGCATCTGGTCAAAGAGGGCGAGGCTGTCTCCCTGCGTTTTAGTGATAAACGCGAGGGTGATTTGACAGACGTAATGACGGCTTTTAGTCAGCGACAAAGCAATCGTCTGGAGCATTTGTGTGGCTATATTGTCTGTGCAAAATCCCCCAGTTGCGGTATGGAACGGGTGCGGGTCTACGACGTGGAAGGCAAAAACAACCGTAAAGCGGGACGAGGGATCTTTACGTCCGTGCTGATGTCGACGTTACCCTGGCTTCCCGTGGAAGAGGACGGGCGTTTGCACGACCCGCAGATTCGGGAAAATTTTGTTGAGCGCATTTATGCCTTGCACGAGCTCAACGGTATCCGTCAGCAAGGGTTAACGCGCGGCGCACTAATCGATTATCACAGCCGTTACAAGCTATTACTGTTGGCCCATTCCCAGCCGGACTATCGCGAACTCGGGCGTTTTGTCGCGGCGATCGGCGAATGGCAAGATTTGCAGGCTTATTTTGTCGAGTATCGCTTAAGGCTGATGAGTTTGCTGGCGCATCTTCCCTCGCGGCGCAACCATACCAACGTGCTGATGCATGTCCAGGGCTATTTCCGTACGCAATTAAATTCTCGTCAGCGGCAGGAGCTGGCCTCTCTCATTGACGGGTATCGACGTTCGACTCAACCGCTGCTTGCGCCAATAACATTACTCAAACACTATATGGCGGAATATCCGGATGCTTATCTCTCCGGGCAGCGCTATTTCAATCCCTGGCCAGAGGCTCTGCGTTTGCGCTACGGGCGTTAAGTTTGTTCTTCAGGAGTGTTATGACCACCCATTTGGTCTGGTTTCGGCGTGATTTACGCCTGCACGACAACCTCGCGCTGGCGGCGGCTTGTCGGGATCGTTCTGCGCAGGTGCTGGCGTTATATATCGCTACCCCCGAGCAGTGGAAGGCTCACGATATGGCTCCGCGCCAGGCGGCATTTACCTGCGCGCAGTTGAATGCGTTACAAACAGCGCTGGCAGAAAAAGGCATCCCTTTACTGTTTTACGAAGTGGCTGATTTTGCGGCCAGCGTGGACACCATCAAAAGTGTCTGCCTGCAGCATGACGTCAGTCGATTATTTTATAACTATCAATATGAAATAAACGAACGCCAGCGTGATGCCGCCGTCGAAAAGTCCTTACCTCAGGTGGTGTGCGAAGGGTTTGACGACAGCGTGATCCTGCCCCCGGGGGCGGTGATGACCGGCAATCATGAGATGTATAAAGTGTTCACGCCGTTTAAAAATGCCTGGCTGAAGCGGATTAAAGACGGTATTCCAGAATGCGTTAGCGCGCCGAAAATGAGGCACAGCGGCGCACTCAGCACGTCGTTAAGCGCAATAACGCTGAGCTATCCGCAGCAATATTTTGATGCGCAGAGGTTTGTGGCAGATGAAAAATTGGCCATCGCGCAATTACGCCATTTTTGCCAGCAGGCTGCGGGAGAATACGAGCAGCAGCGTGATTTTCCAGCGATTGACGGGACCAGTCGATTATCCGCGAGCCTGGCGACTGGAGGACTATCACCGCGCCAGTGCCTGAATCGACTGCTCGCGGAGCAGCCGCAGGCGCTTGAGGGCGGCAGGGGTAGCGTCTGGCTGAACGAGCTTATCTGGCGTGAATTTTATCGTCATCTGATGACTTACCATCCGGCGCTGTGTCGGTATCAACCCTTTATCCGCTGGACCGATCGCGTGCAATGGCAGAATAATCCGACGCATTTGCAGGCCTGGAAAACGGGTAGTACGGGTTACCCTATTGTGGATGCGGCGATGCGTCAGCTCAACGCCACGGGCTGGATGCATAATCGATTACGCATGATTACCGCCAGTTTTTTGGTGAAGGACCTGCTGATTGACTGGCGTAAAGGCGAACAATATTTCATGTCGCAACTGATTGATGGTGACCTCGCGGCCAATAACGGCGGCTGGCAGTGGGCAGCCTCAACCGGAACCGACGCCGCACCGTATTTCCGTATCTTTAACCCCACGACGCAGGGCGAAAAATTCGACCGTGACGGTGAGTTTATCCGCCAGTGGGTACCGGAACTGCGCGACGTACCGGGTAAAGCCATTCATGACCCGTGGTCGTGGGCAGAAAAAGCGCAGGTAACACTAAGTTATCCTCGCCCGATTGTGGATCATAAACAGGCAAGGCTGGCGACGCTGGCGGCATATGAGGCGGCGCGTAAGGGATAGCGCTGCTGGAATTAATGCAAAAACATATCCGTCAGCGGGATTTGATGGGGCTGGTAGAGCAACTGACCACGCTACTACTTACCGGATGCGCTAATGACACGCAACTGCAGGCGATGCTTAATTACATCCTACGATCCGGCGATTAATCTCGCTTTAATGAGTTTATGCAAGAGATGGCACAACGGATCCCCCAACACAGGAGAAGTTGCATTACGTATAGCGCAAACTATGTTGGAGCAGGGAATGGATCGCGACATTGTGCTAATGGTTACAGGTCTTTCTGAAGAGGAACTCGCTGCAAGTTATACGTAATTACCCGAAAAAACAGGCCCGAATAGTATTACATCATCGGGCCCTTACACTCAGGATTCTACCGCCAGCGGACGGTTTCTGAACTTAAGCGACTGATATAGCCAAATCAGCAGCACCAACACCACGCAGGCCAGCGCACCCCAGGTAATTTCGCTAAAGACATCAATATACGCATTGATGGAGTAGTTGATAGCGCCTGCAGCATCAAACGAGCCTTGCGACGTCTGATCGGCGATAACGCCTGCCAGATAGTTGGCGATGGCGCCGGACAGCAGCATATAAATGCCTGTTAATACGCCAGTCACCCCAGGGATCTCAATACGCGTAATTTGCGACATCGCCACCGGGTCGATAAACAGTTCGGCAAAGCCCATGACCGCCAGCCCCAATACCATCAGCGGCATAGAAGAGTGGCCGTAAGCTGCGGACCAGCGGGCGCTTAAGGTCAGAATGCAGAACCCTGCGCTCATTAAACCGAGGCCAAGGGCGAATTTACCCCAAATACGTACGGTACGATTGCCGCCAACGCTTTCTTTGACTACCCAGGCCAGCACGATACCGCACAGCATAACGGCAAAGGCGTTAACCGACTGGAACATCGCGGTCGGGACGGAATACCCCAAAATATCGCGATTTACGAAGCGGTCAATATACAGGCTAATCGAGCTGCCGCCCTGTTGAGCAAAGGCCCAGAACAGCAAGCTGAAGAAGGTCAGCGTGACGATAAGCCCCAATTCTTTGCGCTGCTTTTGGGTTTGCGCCTGACGGTAAATCTTCGCCAGAACCGCCAGACCAATAACCGTGGCAACGATCAGTGCGTAAACGGACCACTCTTTCCAGAACAGGACGGTAATCAGTAACGGTGCTGCAACCAGCAGAACTAACAGCCAGGCCCAGTTTGGCAGCATATACTTTTTCGCACACAGCACAGCCTTGTTGACGCCAGTGGTATGAGCGAAATGGCGATTACCGCATAAGAAAATCACCAACCCTGCCAGCATGCCAATCGCAGCCAGCGCAAAGCCCATCGCCCAGCTGTACTCTTCCTGCACGTATCCGCAGGCAATCGGTGCGATGATCGAACCGATGTTACCGGCTGCGTAGAGCAGAGAGAATCCACCGTCGCGACGCGGATCTTCAGGCTGATATAACTCGCCCAGCAGGCAACTAATGTTGGATTTAAACAGACCGTAGCCGCAGACAATGATCGCCAGCGACAAATAAAGGAACGCCGGAGCCATTTCGCTTGCGCCCAATACCAGATGTCCCACCGCCATTAAAAATGCGCCGATCATCACCGCCATTCGATTCCCGAGCACTTTATCTGCCAGGTATCCCCCGAGAATGGGGGTGACGTAGACCAGTGAACAGTAGGCGCTGAACAGTTCATATGCGTGATTATCGTCGTACTTGAGCTGGTTAGTGAGATACAGGATCAGCAGCGCACGCATGCCGTAAAAACTGAAATATTCCCAGATTTGTAGCGCGACGACGTAATAAATCGCCCGTGGTTGAGATGCTTGTTTATTCATTATTTTCTCGAAGTAAATGCCTCGCGACAGGCTGAGCGTACTGCGCGAGCGTGTTTCCTTAAAGTTGTAACTTTGATACAGATCTGATTATTTTTGCAATATGCTGTCTGATTGCATAAATATACATGAATTGGATCGCGTAGTGGTAAGCAAATCATGTTCAAAGCGGGTGTGATTGTTTCTTGATGTGTCAGTGAAATGGCTATCGACGAACGCAGGCGAGGACGCTATTTTAACCTAAGCTGTGTTGCTGATTAGGCAGGCAGAATTAATGACTACGAGGACGATGATGAAAAACACCGAACTGGAACAACTGATCAACGACAAACTGAACAGCGCCGCCATTAGCGACTATGCGCCGAATGGTTTGCAGGTTGAGGGCAAAGAGACGGTGCATAAAATCGTGACCGGCGTGACCGCAAGTCAGGCGCTGCTGGATGAGGCGGTGCGCCTGCAGGCCGATGCGGTTATCGTTCATCACGGTTATTTCTGGAAAGGCGAATCTCCGGTAATTCGCGGCATGAAGCGCCATCGTCTGAAAACGCTGTTGGAAAACGATATCAACCTGTATGGCTGGCACCTGCCGCTGGATGCTCACCCGGAACTGGGGAATAACGCGCAGTTGGCCGCGCTGTTGGGGATTACCGTGATGGGTGAGATCGAACCGCTGGTACCATGGGGAGAACTCTCCATGCCGGTTCCGGGACTGGAATTGGCATCATGGATTGAAGCGCGTTTAGGCCGTAAACCGTTATGGTGTGGTGATACCGGTCCGGAAAAAGTTCAGCGCGTCGCCTGGTGTACTGGGGGCGGTCAAAGTTTTATTGATAGCGCAGCCCGATTTGGCGTCGACGCTTTTATCACTGGTGAAGTTTCAGAGCAAACCATTCACTCAGCCCGCGAGCAGGGGCTGCATTTTTATGCTGCCGGTCACCATGCGACCGAACGCGGCGGCATTCGCGCATTAAGCGATTGGCTTAATGAAAATACCGATCTGGACGTGACTTTTATCGATATTCCTAATCCAGCGTAATAAAGAGGGACGAAAGTGCAGCGAGCGCGTTGTTATCTGTTAGGTGAAACGGCAGTGGTTCTTGAACTGGAACCGCCCATTACGCTGGCGACTCAGAAACGCATCTGGCGTCTGGCCCAGCGTCTGGTTGATGCCCCGAATGTACTGGAAGCTATTCCAGGCATGAACAATATCACGGTGACCTTGCGCGACCCGCAAACGCTGGCGCTGGATGCGATTGAGCGCCTACAACGCTGGTGGGAAGAGAGCGAAGCACTGGAGCCGGATTCGCGCTTTATTGAAATTCCTGTTACCTATGGCGGTGAGGCCGGCCCCGATCTGGCAGAGGTCGCCCGGCACAGCGGATTAAGTGACAAGCAGGTTGTGGAACTTCATGCGTCGGTTGATTACGTGGTGTGGTTTATCGGTTTTCAGCCGGGATTCCCCTATCTCGGGAGCTTACCTGAACAACTCCATACCCCAAGACGTGCGGAACCGCGTTTGCTTGTTCCGGCAGGTTCTGTCGGTATCGGTGGATCTCAAACGGGGATCTACCCGCTTTCCACGCCTGGCGGGTGGCAATTGATTGGGCGTACCTCCGTTTCGTTATTTGATCCAAAACGGGAGGAGCCGATTCTGTTACGGGCTGGCGATACCGTGCGTTTTGTCCCGCAGAAGGAGGGGATATGTTAAACATCATCCGCGCTGGCATGTACACCTCAGTACAGGACGGGGGACGTCATAGTTTTCGTCAATCCGGAATCAGTCACTGTGGGGCGCTGGATAAACCGGCGCTGAACGTGGCTAACCTGCTGGTGGGTAATGATGCGAATGCCGCAGCGCTGGAAATCACGCTGGGGCAACTGGTGGTGGAGTTTGAAGCCGATGGCTGGTTTGCCCTGACCGGTGCCGGATGCGAAGCACAGCTGGATCGTACGCCCGTGTGGAGCGGATGGCGGTTACCGGTAAAAGCCGGGCAGCGCCTGACGCTAAAACGTCCGCTTCATGGCATGCGCAGTTATCTGGCGGTAGCGGGCGGTATTGATGTTCCTGAAGTGATGGGCTCGCGTAGTACCGATCTGAAAGTGGGCATTGGTGGGTTTGAAGGGCGTCTACTGCGTGATGGCGATCGACTGGCGATTGGCGTATCTACCCGGAAATTCAGCGAGCCGCAAGGTGTTAAGCAACTGATGTGGGGTAATCTCATTCGCGCGTTGCCCGGACCTGAATATCAGGAGTTTGATGAGGTATCGCAGGCTTCGTTCTGGCGCTCACCGTGGCAACTTAGCCCACAAAGTAACCGTATGGGGTATCGTCTTCAGGGGCAGCCGCTGACGCGCACGACCGATCGCGAGCTGCTGTCGCATGGCTTGCTCCCCGGTGTGGTGCAGGTTCCACATAATGGCCAACCCATTGTGCTGATGAACGATGCTCAGACGACGGGCGGCTATCCGCGCATCGCCTGTATTATTGAGGCAGATATGTATCATCTGGCGCAGATCCCGCTCGGTCAACCGATTCATTTTGTGCAGTGTTCGCTGGAGGAAGCGCTGAAGGCGCGGTACGACCAGCAGCGTTACCTGGAACAGTTAGCATGGCGGCTTAACAATGAAAATTGATCTCAATGCAGACCTCGGTGAGGGATGTGCGAACGATGCAGCGTTGCTGCAATTGGTGTCATCGGCCAACATCGCCTGTGGGTTTCACGCAGGCGATGCGCAAACCATGCTCTCAAGCGTGCGCGAAGCGCTAAAAAATGGCGTAGCGATAGGTGCGCATCCCAGCTTTCCGGATCGGGAAAATTTTGGCCGTAGCGCCATGACCCTGCCTGCGCAAACGGTGTATGCGCAGACGCTGTATCAAATTGGCGCGCTGGCTGCCATCACGCGGGCGGAGGGCGGTGTGATGCATCATGTCAAACCGCATGGCATGCTCTATAACCAGGCAGCGAAAGATCCTCAACTGGCTGATGCGATTGCGAAAGCGGTTCATGCCTGCGATCCGTCGCTGATTTTAGTGGGACTGGCGGGAAGCGAACTGATTCGTGCTGGAGAACACTATGGCCTGGTAACGCGTCAGGAGGTGTTTGCCGATCGGGGTTATCAGGCCGATGGCAGCCTGGTGCCGCGTAGTCAGCCGGGCGCACTGATTGAGGATGAAGAGCAGGCGTTGGCGCAAACGTTAGAAATGGTGCAATCCGGCAGAGTAAAAAGCCAAAGTGGGACATGGGCGAGCGTGACTGCCCAGACGGTATGCATTCATGGGGATGGCGAGCACGCACTCGCTTTTGCTCGTCGCTTGCGTAGCGCCTTTGAAGCATGCAATATTCAAATTAGCGCATAAATTTATTCATACAAAACAATAAGATATTACACAACAACATAAGGGATTTAATTATGGGAGAGGCTATTTCTCTCTGGCCATTGACGGGGATCGCCGTCATCGTGGTCGGATTTCTTTTACGTTTTAACCCGGTATTGGTGGTTATTATTGCCGGGATTGTCACGGGGCTGGCGGCGCATATGCCTATCGCCACTATTCTCGAGAAACTGGGTGAAGGTTTTCTCAACACCCGTAACCTGCCATTTATCTTATTGATCCCACTGGCGGTAATCGGTCTGCTGGAACGTCACGGTCTGAAAGAGCGTGCGCAGGCGTGGATTGCAAAAATCCGCAGCGCTACCAGCGGCCGCCTGCTGATTGTCTATCTGTTCATTCGCGAAGCGACCGCTGCATTAGGACTCACCAGTCTGGGGGGGCATCCGCAAATGGTGCGTCCGCTGCTGGCGCCGATGGCGGAAGGGGCCGCTGAGAAAAATCACGGCGAGATACCTGGGGCGGTACGCTATCGACTGCGCGCAATGTCAGCGGCGACCGATAACGTCGGGCTGTTTTTCGGTGAAGATATCTTTGTTGCTTTCGGCGCCATCATCTTCATGCATAACTTTATGCTGGAGTCTGGTGGGATCCAGACCGAACCGCTGCATATCGCCCTATGGGGGATCCCAACAGCAATTTGTGCTTTCCTGATCCACGGCACACGTTTGTGGCGTCTGGATAGCTATTTGCAACGTGAGGTGGCGAAAGCGAATGCCGCAGCGAAAGGGGAAGCGCAATGAATTTTCAACAAAGCTATCTCTACTGGCTGGCGGGCGCGGTATTACTGATTGTGGCTGTCATGTCCTGGCAGGATAAAGCGAACCCGCGTCGTTTCACCACTGGCCTGTTTTGGGGCATATACGGCGTACTGTTTCTGCTTGGCGACTGGACATTCTCGCTGTTTGGCGACAAGCGCGCGGTGCATATTGCCGTCGGTATTGCGGTGGTCGTCCTGGCGCTGATCGCCGGTTTTGGCGGCGTGAAGCTGGGAAGTTACCATCAACGGACGCAGCAACAACGCGAAGAAAGTGCCAGTCGCTTGGGCAACCGCCTTTTTTTCCCGGCGCTGGCGATCCCGGTGGTAACGGTTATTGGCGTGCTGATGTTCAACCATATTCCGGGCTTACAGGATGCGCTGTTTGGGCCGGGTAATCACGCCACGCTGGTGACGCTTTTTTCCATGACCGCAGGTTCGTTGATTGGCCTGTCGATGGCAATAAAAATGACCCATGAGCGGGTGCATCAACCGATCCAGGAGGCGCGCCGTCTGCTGGACTCCATCGGCTGGGCGTTCATCCTGCCACAGATTCTGGCTACGCTCGGGCTGTTGTTTACGGCAGCGGGCGTAGGCAGCGGCATTTCATATCTGACGCAGGAATATCTGGCGGTAGACAGTCGCTTTATCGCAGTGGCGGTGTACACCATCGGCATGGCATTGCTGACTATGGTGATGGGTAATGCGTTTGCTGCTTTCCCGATCGTGACCGCTGGGATTGGTATTCCGATTCTTGTTCTGCAACACGGCGGTAATCCGGCGGTAATGGCGGCGATTGGTATGTTCTCCGGTTATTGCGGGACACTGATGACGCCGATGGCGGCGAACTTTAACATTGTCCCTGCTGCGCTGCTGGAACTACCGGACAAAAATGCGGTGATTAAAGCGCAGGTGCCAACCGGTATACTGCTGCTGCTGGTCAACGTGTTCCTGATGTATTTCCTGATGTTCTTGTAAGGTGACAGGATGAAAACAGTACTCATCACGGGATTTGAACCCTTTGGCGGCGAGTCAGTTAACCCTTCCTGGGAAGTGGTCTCGGGACTCGATAATGCTATCATCGGTGGATGCCGCGTCGTTGCCCGCCAACTGCCGTGCGTCTTTGGCGAGTCTCTTGCCGTACTCAATGGCGCGATTGATGCGCTGTCGCCATCGCTGGTTCTGGCGGTGGGGCAGGCGGGTGGCCGCACGGATATCACCGTGGAACGCGTGGCGATTAACGTTGACGATGCGCGTATTGCGGATAATCAGGGGCAACAGCCGGTAGATGTGCCGGTTGTAGCCGATGGTCCAGCGGCATGGTTTAGCACGTTGCCGATCAAAGCGATGGTTATGGCTATGCGCAACGCGGGAATTCCGGCTTCGGTTTCCCAGACCGCTGGCACTTTCGTGTGTAACCACGTGATGTATGGCCTGCTGCATAAACTACGCGACGCATCGGCGGTGAAGGGCGGCTTTATTCACATCCCTTATTTGCCGCAACAGGCCGCACAGCATCCCGGGGCGCCAAGTATGGCGGCTGAAACAGTACGCCGGGCGCTGGAAGTCGCAATTGCCACCGCCTTGCAGGTGGAAAGCGATATCGCAGTGACGGGCGGCGCAACACATTAACAAAGGACAGTATTATGCCTGAAGGCCCGGAGATCCGCCGCGCGGCGGATAACCTGGAGGCGGCAGTCAAAGGCAAACCCCTGACGGAAGTCTGGTTTGCCTTTGAGCAGTTAAAACCGTATGAATCTCAACTAATTGGGCAGAGTGTTACCCGGCTTGAAACGCGAGGGAAAGCATTACTGACCCATTTTTCCAATGGCCTGACGCTGTACAGTCACAATCAGCTCTATGGCGTGTGGCGCGTGGTGGATACGGGCAACATCCCGCAGACCTCGCGGGTACTCCGTGTCAGATTGCAAACGCAAGACAAAACTATCCTGCTGTATAGCGCGTCTGATATCGAAATGCTGACGCCAGAACAGCTCGCCACCCACCCGTTCCTGCAACGGGTAGGGCCGGATGTACTGGATTTACGTTTAACGCCCGATGACGTTAAAGCGCGTCTGTTATCTCCGCGTTTTTGCAATCGCCAGTTTTCTGGTCTGCTACTGGACCAGGCTTTTCTGGCGGGATTAGGTAACTACTTGCGGGTAGAGATCCTTTGGCAGGTAGGGTTGACCGGACAGCATAAAGCGTCGCAGCTTGCCGATGAACAGTTGGATGCACTGGCGCATGCGCTGCTTGATATTCCGCGCCTGTCTTATAATACCCGCGGGCTGGCCGATGAGAATAAGCATCACGGTGCGTTGTTTCGCTTCAAGGTCTTTCATCGGGACGGCGAAGCCTGTGAGCGTTGTGGTGGGACTATCGAGAAAACGATGCTCTCCTCGCGACCTTTTTACTGGTGTCCGGGATGTCAGCACTAAGCGGGCCGTTTTGGAGCGTGCACCGAAATAAACCGCGCGACTGCGGGGCCAGTTAACAAAATGCTGAACAGTCGCAGGGTTTGCATCGCCATGATGAGCGCCATATCAGCGTGGCTTCCTGCGGCGATCACCGCAACAGAATCCACTCCTCCAGGACTGGTCGCCAGATAGGCAGTGAGAAAATCTATCTGCATGTAATGCGCCAGTCCCCAAGCCATACCGGCGCAGATCGCCATTAGTGAAAAAATGGACAACAGGATCTGCGGCAGTGGTCGTAATGCCATTAGAAAGATCTGTTTGTCAAAGCCAAGGCCGATTTGCCAGCCGATGGCCATATAGGCTATCGCCAGTAGCCATTCCGGCAGTTCAATCACCATCACTCCGCTTGCATTCAGCAAGGCACCCACCAGCATCGGCAATAGCATGACGCCAGAGGGAATACGCAGTAAGCGTCCAGCCGTGCCGGCAACGGCGGCCAGCATCAGAGTGCTGAAAAGATTGCCGCTTAGCGGCGGAAACCAGATGATTTGTTCACTGACCGCCAGCGCCTGGTCGCCCATCACCAGCCGGGTGACCATCGCTGCCGCGCCGACCACCAACAGTACACGCAGATACTGCATAAACGCCACCAGTCGGATGTCGGCACCATAATCCTGGGCCATTGCAACCATTGCCGCTGCGCCGCCTGGTGACGAGCCCCATGCGCCGGTGTTCCCCGGTAGCGTACTGTAGCGAACCAGCAGCCAGCCGATTATCGCGCTGCTGATAAGGGTTGCCAGCAGGATAACAATCACCATCGGCCAGTGGGCTGCAAGGGTTGTGAAGATTGAACCGGTCAGATTTTGGGCAATCATGCAGCCGAGAATCGCCTGCGCGCCAAGAAATGTGCAGCGGGGAGGATGCAGAGTGATGCCGCGCAGACTGAAGATGATGCCGACGATCATCGAACCGAGCAGCAAGGGTCCTGGAAGATGGATAAACAGAAAGAGCAGGGAAAGCAGGAGCGATAGCACAAACAACAGGCTCCACTGCAAAACAGGCATCCCATGCTCCTGAGTAAAATGTGAGAAATCTCAGTAAATCATAGAGAAAGCACGATAAGAATAAAATAATGTGGATCAAATAAAAACAGGCCGGATACAGGCATTACCGCCTTGTCCAGCCTGGGAGCGTTTATAACTGCAAGCCGGACAGACGCTGGCGCCATCCGGCAGACAATTAACGCTTAATATCAGATTTAAAATCGCGCTTGTCGTAGCCGGTGTACAGCTGACGCGGACGGGCGATTTTCATGCCGTCGGTGTGCATTTCGTTCCAGTGTGCAATCCAGCCAACGGTACGCGCCATGGCGAAGATAACGGTGAACATGGAGGACGGAATACCCATCGCTTTCAGGATTATGCCGGAGTAGAAGTCTACGTTCGGGTAGAGTTTCTTCTCGATGAAGTATGGGTCGTTGAGCGCAATGTGCTCAAGTTCCATCGCCACTTCCAGCAGATCATCTTTGGTGCCCAGTTCTTTCAGCACTTCGTGGCAGGTTTCACGCATCACGGTAGCGCGCGGGTCATAGTTTTTATAAACACGGTGACCAAAGCCCATCAGGCGGAAGGAATCATTCTTGTCTTTCGCGCGGCGAACAAATTCCGGAATGTGTTTAACAGAGCTGATTTCTTCCAGCATTTTCAGCGCAGCTTCGTTTGCGCCGCCGTGTGCCGGTCCCCACAGGGAAGCGATACCAGCCGCGATGCAGGCAAATGGGTTAGCACCAGAAGAGCCCGCGGTACGTACGGTAGAGGTTGAGGCGTTCTGTTCGTGGTCAGCGTGCAGGATTAAGATACGGTCCATTGCGCGTTCCAGAATCGGATTCACTTCGTATTTTTCGCACGGCGTTGAGAACATCATGTTCAGGAAGTTACCGGCGTAGGAGAGATCGTTACGCGGGTACACGAACGGCTGCCCGATGGAATACTTGTAGCACATCGCTGCCATGGTTGGCATTTTGGACAGTAGGCGGAAGGCGGCGATTTCACGGTGACGCGCGTTGTTTACATCCAGCGAGTCATGATAAAACGCTGCCAGCGCTCCGGTGACACCGCACATAACGGCCATCGGGTGAGAGTCGCGGCGGAAACCGTGGAACAGACGCGTGATCTGCTCGTGGATCATGGTATGGCGAGTGACTGTGGTTTTGAACTCGTCGTACTCTTCCTGCGTCGGTTTTTCGCCGTACAGCAGGATATAACACACTTCCAGATAGTTGGACTCGGTCGCCAACTGGTCAATCGGGAAGCCGCGATGCAGCAAAACACCTTCGTCACCGTCGATGAAAGTAATTTTGGATTCGCAGGATGCGGTAGAGGTAAAACCTGGGTCAAAAGTAAACATCCCTTTTGAGCCAAGGCTACGAATATCAATAACGTCCTGACCGAGCGTACCTTTCAGCACATCCAGTTCAATAGCAGTATCACCATTTAGAGTGAGTTTTGCTTTAGTATCAGCCATTTACGGTCTCCTTAGCGCCTTATTGCTTAAGACTGCCGGAACTCAAATTTGCCTTCGTGCATCAATAAACCGTTACCAGTTTGTTATTTGGCTCGCCGCTCTGCGAAAGAGGGGATGACCTGGGTACAGAGCTATGGGCGCTTGCAGGTAAAACGGTCTTTTTATGGCGAATAAACTGCAAATCAAGAACTTAGCAATCCGAATTATTTAACCTGTCTATCACTAATAACTGTCCTGAAGGTATTGGTCAATACTTCCACACTGTTACATAACTAAATCTCCGGTGAAAGAGTGACCCCATAACTTTTACGCATTATATGCTTTTTCTGGTGTCGTTTGTAACAACTTTGTTTAATGATTGTCAAATCAGATGATTAAAAATTAAAATAATGTTGTTATCGTGACCTATGTCACTGTTCGGGATAAAACCCGACAAACTATATGTAGGTTAATTGTAATGATTTTGTGAACGTCCTATACTGCCGCCAGGTCTCCGGAATACCCTGCAATCCCGAGCCAACCAGCGTTGTAACGTGTCGTTTTAGCATCTGGAAGCAGTGTTTTATATGACGCGTAGTTATAGTAAGGACGCTGTCTGACCCGCACGCAGACCGGAGGAAGGAAATCCCGTCGTCTTTCAGGCTACAGGTGTCTTCATCTTCTGTACCCGAAGTCTAAAGGGAATAATAAGAACAGCATGTGGGCGTTATTCATGATAAGAAATGTGAAAAAACAAAGACCTGTCAATCTGGATCTGCAAACGATCCGGTTCCCAATCACGGCGATAGCGTCCATTCTCCATCGCGTATCCGGAGTGATCACCTTCGTGGCGGTCGGGATTCTGTTGTGGTTATTGGGTACCAGCCTTTCCTCCCCTGAAGGTTTCCTCACCGCGTCATCCATTATGAATAACTTCTTTGTGGAGTTAATTCTGTGGGGGATCCTGATTGCGCTGGCATATCACGCCGTAATGGGCATTCGCCATCTGTTGATGGATTTTGGCTATATCGAAGAAACCCTCGAAGCAGGGACACGCTCCGCCAAAATTTGTTTCGTTATCATTGTCGTGCTTTCACTTCTCGCAGGAGTCCTCGTATGGTAAGCAACGCCTCCGCATTAGGACGCAACGGCGTACATGACTTCATTCTGGTCCGTGCTACCGCTATCGTTCTGACGTTATACATCATCTTTATGGTCGGTTTCTTCGCCATCAGCGGCGAGCTGACGTATGAAGTCTGGACCGGTTTCTTCTCATCGGCATTCACCAAAGTCTTTACCCTGCTGGCACTTTTCTCCATCTTGATTCATGCCTGGATCGGCATGTGGCAGGTGTTGACCGACTACGTTAAACCTCTGGCTGTGCGCCTGATTCTGCAACTGGCTATCGTTGTTGCGCTGGTGGTTTACGTCATTTATGGATTTGTTGTGGTGTGGGGTGTGTAATGAAACTGCCAGTCAGAGAATTTGATGCTGTTGTGATTGGTGCCGGCGGCGCAGGTATGCGCGCGGCGCTGCAAATTTCCCAGAGCGGGCAGACTTGTGCGCTGCTCTCTAAAGTGTTCCCAACTCGTTCCCATACCGTATCCGCGCAGGGTGGCATCACCGTTGCGCTCGGTAATACCCATGAAGATAACTGGGAATGGCACATGTACGACACCGTTAAAGGGTCGGACTACATTGGTGACCAGGACGCTATTGAATATATGTGTAAAACCGGTCCGGAAGCGATTCTGGAACTGGACCACATGGGGCTGCCGTTCTCTCGCCTCGACAATGGCACAATTTATCAACGTCCGTTTGGCGGCCAGTCGAAGAACTTCGGCGGTGAGCAAGCGGCACGTACTGCGGCAGCGGCGGACCGTACTGGTCATGCGCTGTTGCACACGCTGTATCAGCAGAACCTGAAAAACCATACCACCATCTTCTCAGAATGGTATGCGCTGGACCTGGTGAAAAACGCCGATGGCGCGATTGTCGGTTGTACCGCGTTGTGTATCGAAACCGGTGAAGTGGTTTACTTCAAAGCTCGCGCAACCGTGCTGGCGACCGGCGGTGCAGGCCGTATTTATCAGTCCACCACCAATGCCCACATCAATACTGGTGACGGTGTTGGTATGGCTATCCGCGCCGGTGTTCCGGTGCAGGATATGGAGATGTGGCAGTTCCACCCAACCGGTATCGCCGGTGCGGGCGTTCTGGTCACAGAAGGCTGCCGTGGTGAAGGTGGCTACCTGCTGAACAAACACGGTGAGCGCTTCATGGAGCGTTATGCCCCGAATGCGAAAGACCTTGCGGGTCGTGACGTGGTGGCGCGTTCCATCATGATCGAAATCCGTGAAGGTCGCGGCTGCGACGGCCCGTGGGGTCCGCACGCTAAGCTGAAACTCGACCACCTGGGTAAAGAAGTGCTGGAATCCCGTCTGCCGGGCATTCTCGAACTGTCCCGTACCTTTGCTCACGTTGACCCGGTTAAAGAGCCGATTCCGGTTATCCCAACCTGCCACTATATGATGGGCGGTATTCCGACCAAAGTTACTGGCCAGGCGCTGACTGTGAATGAGCAGGGCGAAGATGTGGTGATCCCGGGACTGTTTGCGGTAGGCGAAATCGCCTGCGTATCGGTTCACGGCGCCAACCGTCTCGGCGGCAACTCGCTGCTGGACCTGGTGGTGTTTGGTCGTGCGGTGGGTCTGCATCTGCAGGAATCTATCGCTGAGCAGGGTGACCTGCTGGATGCGACCGAAGATGAAATCGATGCTTCTCTGGCACGACTGAACCGCTGGAACGGTAACCGTAACGGTGAAGACCCGGTGGCGATTCGCAAAGCGCTGCAAGAATGTATGCAGCATAACTTCTCGGTTTTCCGCGAAGGCGATGCGATGGCGAAAGGTCTGGAAGAGCTGAAAGCGATTCGCGAACGCCTGAAAAATGCCCGTCTGGACGATACCTCCAGCGAGTTCAACACCCAGCGCGTTGAGTGTCTGGAGTTGGATAACCTGATGGAGACCGCGTACGCCACTGCAGTATCTGCAAACTTCCGTACCGAAAGCCGTGGCGCGCATAGCCGCTTCGACTTCCCGGAACGTGATGATGAAAACTGGCTGTGCCATTCCCTGTACCTGCCAGAGTCGGAATCCATGACGCGACGTCAAGTCAATATGGAACCGAAGCTGCGCCCGGCATTCCCGCCGAAGATTCGTACTTATTAATGCGGAGACAGGACAATGAAACTCGAGTTTTCAGTTTATCGCTATAACCCGGATGTTGACGACGCTCCGCGTATGCAGGATTACACCCTGGAGGCGGAAGAAGGGCGCGACATGATGCTGCTGGATGCATTGATGCAGCTGAAAGAAAAAGATCCGTCTCTGTCGTTCCGCCGTTCCTGCCGTGAAGGGGTCTGCGGCTCCGACGGTCTGAATATGAACGGCAAAAATGGACTGGCCTGTATCACACCTATTTCTGCGCTGAATCAGCCGGGCAAGAAAATTGTCATTCGCCCGCTGCCGGGTTTACCGGTTGTGCGCGATTTGGTGGTAGACATGGGGCAATTCTACGCACAGTATGAGAAGATTAAGCCTTACTTGTTGAATAATGGGAAAAATCCGCCGGCTCGTGAGCATTTACAAATGCCTGAGCAGCGTGAGAAGCTCGATGGGCTGTATGAATGTATTTTGTGTGCATGCTGCTCAACGTCCTGCCCATCATTCTGGTGGAATCCGGACAAGTTTATTGGCCCGGCAGGCCTGCTGGCCGCGTATCGCTTCTTAATTGATAGCCGCGATACCGAGACCGACAGCCGCCTGGAAGGTTTAAGTGACGCTTTCAGCGTATTCCGCTGCCATAGCATCATGAACTGCGTCAGCGTATGTCCTAAAGGACTGAACCCGACGCGCGCCATCGGCCATATTAAGTCGATGCTGCTCAAACGTAGTGCGTAAGTTTTTGTAGTCGTTGCCGGGGAAGTGATTCCCCGGTAGTACAGGAAACCTCTAAAAACTGCCATATGAGTAGTAATAATCGAGATGTTCAGAGCGAGACAAGGCCGCAACGCAGTCGTAGCCTGAACAGCGAAGATTATTAGACAGTTTTTAAAGGTTCCTTAGCGGACGCAGATGACACGACAGTCCGCAACAAGTGAACCCCGGCACGCACATCGGTGTGCGTGGTAGTATCCACGGCGAAATACTCGTCATAGTTCACGTTGCATGTGCGTTGGCTGCACTTGCTCACCCTGGTCACTTACTGGATGTAAGCTCCCTGGGATTCGCAAGCTTGCCACCTTCCTGAAACGCGATCTATTTAGAGTATTAAATAAGCAGAAAAGATGCTTAAGGGATCACGATGCAGAACAGCGCTTTGAAAGCCTGGTTGGACTCTTCTTACCTCTCTGGTTCTAACCAGAGCTGGATAGAACAGCTCTATGAAGACTTCTTAACCGACCCTGACTCGGTAGATGCTAACTGGCGTTCGACGTTCCAGCAGTTACCTGGTACCGGAGTCAAACCGGATCAACTCCACTCAAAAACACGTGATTATTTCCGTCGGCAGGCGTTGATTACTCCACGTTACTCTTCTTCTATCTCCGACCCTGATGCCAATGTGAAGCAGGTTAAAGTCCTGCAGCTCATTAACGCCTACCGTTTCCGCGGTCATCAGCATGCGAATCTTGATCCGCTGGGACTGTGGCAGCAAGAAAATGTGGCCGATCTGGACCCGTCTTTCCACGATCTGACCGATGCGGATTTCCAGGAAAGCTTTAACGTAGGTTCTTTTGCCGGCGGCAAAGACACCATGAAGCTGAGCGACCTGGTTGTTGCGCTGAAACAAACCTACTGCGGCCCAATTGGCGCCGAGTATATGCACATCACCAGCACCGAAGAAAAACGCTGGCTTCAACAGCGTATCGAGTCTGGCCGTGCCGCATTCAGTAGCGAAGAGAAGAAACGCTTCCTGAGCGAACTGACCGCAGCAGAAGGTCTGGAACGCTACCTGGGCGCTAAGTTCCCGGGCGCGAAACGCTTCTCGCTGGAAGGCGGTGATGCGTTAATCCCAATGCTCAAAGAGATGATCCGCCACGCTGGTAACAGCGGTACCCGTGAAGTGGTGCTGGGTATGGCGCACCGTGGTCGTCTGAACGTTCTGGTTAACGTACTGGGCAAACGCCCGCAGGAACTGTTCGACGAATTTGCGGGCAAACATAAAGAACACCTCGGCACCGGTGACGTGAAGTACCACATGGGCTTCTCGTCTGATATCGAAACCGAAGGCGGTCTGGTACACCTGGCGCTGGCGTTTAACCCGTCGCACCTGGAAATCGTTAGCCCGGTGGTTATCGGCTCCGTACGTGCACGCCTGGATCGTCTGGACGAGCCGAGCAGCAATAAAGTACTGCCAATCACCATCCACGGCGATGCGGCGGTAACCGGGCAGGGCGTGGTTCAGGAAACCCTGAACATGTCGAAAGCGCGTGGTTACGAAGTGGGCGGTACCGTGCGTATCGTCATTAACAACCAGGTTGGCTTTACTACCTCTAACCCGTTGGATGCGCGTTCTACGCCGTACTGCACCGACATCGGTAAGATGGTTCAGGCGCCAATCTTCCACGTTAACGCGGATGACCCGGAAGCGGTCGCTTTCGTGACGCGTCTGGCGCTGGACTTCCGTAATACCTTCAAACGTGATGTGTTCATCGATCTGGTGTGCTACCGCCGTCACGGCCACAACGAAGCCGACGAGCCGAGCGCAACCCAGCCGCTGATGTATCAGAAAATCAAAAAGCATCCGACCCCGCGTAAAATCTACGCTGACAAGCTGGAAGCGGACAAAGTCGCCACGCTGGAAGATGCGACCGAAATGGTCAATCTGTACCGTGATGCGCTGGATGCTGGTGAATGCGTGGTGAAAGAGTGGCGTCCAATGAACATGCACTCCTTCACCTGGTCGCCGTACCTCAACCACGAGTGGGACGAAAGCTACCCGAACAAGGTTGAGATGAAGCGTCTGCAGGAGCTGGCAAAACGTATCAGCACCGTGCCTGAAGCCGTTGAAATGCAGTCGCGTGTTGCCAAAATTTACGGCGACCGTCAGGCCATGGCCGCAGGCGAGAAGCTATTCGACTGGGGTGGGGCAGAGAATCTGGCTTACGCCACGCTGGTGGACGAAGGCATTCCGGTTCGTCTGTCGGGTGAAGACTCCGGTCGCGGAACCTTCTTCCACCGTCACGCGGTCATTCATAATCAGGCGAACGGTTCAACCTACACGCCGCTGCAGCATGTGCATAACGGCCAGGGCACGTTCCGCGTATGGGACTCCGTGCTGTCTGAAGAAGCGGTACTGGCGTTCGAGTATGGTTATGCCACGGCAGAACCGCGCACGCTGACCATCTGGGAAGCGCAGTTCGGCGACTTCGCCAACGGTGCGCAGGTGGTTATCGACCAGTTCATCTCTTCCGGCGAGCAGAAATGGGGCCGTATGTGCGGTCTGGTGATGCTGCTGCCGCACGGCTACGAAGGTCAGGGTCCGGAGCACTCCTCCGCGCGTCTGGAACGTTATCTGCAACTTTGCGCTGAGCAAAACATGCAGGTTTGCGTCCCGTCTACCCCGGCACAGGTCTACCACATGCTGCGTCGTCAGGCGCTGCGCGGTATGCGCCGTCCGCTGGTGGTGATGTCACCGAAGTCGCTGCTGCGTCATCCGTTGGCGGTGTCTACGCTGGACGAACTGGCAAATGGCACCTTCCTGCCAGCCATTGGCGAAGTCGATGAACTTGATCCGAAAGGCGTGAAGCGTGTCGTGATGTGTTCTGGTAAGGTTTATTACGACCTGCTGGAGCAACGCCGCAAGAACGACCAAAAAGATGTTGCCATTGTGCGCATCGAACAGCTCTATCCGTTCCCGCATAAAGCGGTGCAGGAAGCGCTGAAACCGTTTGCTCATGTACATGATTTTGTCTGGTGCCAGGAAGAGCCGCTCAACCAGGGCGCATGGTACTGCAGCCAGCATCATTTCCGTGAAGTAATTCCATTTGGGTCAGCTCTGCGTTATGCAGGTCGCCCGGCCTCTGCCTCTCCGGCAGTAGGGTATATGTCCGTTCACCAGAAGCAGCAACAAGATCTGGTAAATGACGCGCTGAACGTCGATTAAATAAAGGATAAATAATGAGTAGCGTAGATATTCTTGTTCCCGACCTGCCTGAATCCGTAGCGGATGCAACGGTTGCAACCTGGCACAAAAAACCGGGCGATGCAGTACGTCGTGATGAAGTACTGGTAGAAATCGAAACTGACAAAGTGGTACTGGAAGTACCGGCATCAGCGGACGGTATTCTTGATGCGGTTCTGGAAGATGAAGGGACAACCGTCACTTCTCGCCAGATCCTTGGTCGCCTGCGTGAAGGCAACAGCACCGGTAAAGAAACCAGCGCTAAGTCTGAAGAGAAAGATTCTACTCCGGCACAGCGCCAGCAGGCGTCTCTTGCTGAGCAGAACAACGATGCCCTGAGCCCGGCGATCCGTCGCCTGCTGGGTGAGCATAACCTCGAAGCCAGCGCTATCAACGGCACCGGTGTCGGCGGTCGTATCACGCGTGAAGATGTTGAAAAACATCTGGCGAAAGCCCCGGCTGCGAAAGCCGAAGCAAAAGCGCCGGCAGCAGCACCTGCACCACAGGCTCAACTGGGCGCGCGTGGCGAAAAACGTGTTCCGATGACCCGTCTGCGCAAACGCGTAGCCGAGCGTCTGCTGGAAGCGAAAAATTCCACCGCCATGCTGACCACCTTCAACGAAGTCAACATGAAGCCAATCATGGACCTGCGTAAGCAATACGGTGATGCGTTCGAGAAACGCCACGGTATCCGTCTGGGCTTTATGTCTTTCTACGTGAAAGCGGTAGTTGAAGCGCTGAAACGCTATCCGGAAGTGAACGCGTCCATCGACGGCGATGACGTGGTTTATCACAACTACTTTGATGTCAGCATGGCGGTCTCCACGCCGCGTGGCCTGGTCACGCCGGTCCTGCGTGATGTGGATCTGCTGGGTATGGCAGACATCGAGAAGAACATTAAAGAACTGGCAGTTAAAGGTCGCGACGGCAAGTTGACGGTTGAAGATCTGACGGGCGGTAACTTCACCATCACTAACGGTGGTGTGTTCGGTTCCCTGATGTCCACGCCGATCATCAACCCACCGCAGAGCGCCATCCTGGGTATGCATGCCATCAAAGATCGTCCGATGGCGGTAGACGGCAAGGTTGAAATCCTGCCGATGATGTATCTGGCGCTGTCTTATGACCACCGTCTGATCGATGGTCGTGAGTCAGTAGGCTTCCTGGTAACCATTAAAGAGTTGCTGGAAGATCCAACGCGTCTGCTGCTGGACGTGTAGTTAATAAGAGTATCACCTGCCCCGTAGGTCTGGATGCTTATCAGACCTACGGGTAAAAGATAACGATTACCTGAAGGATGGACAGAACACATGAACTTACATGAATATCAGGCAAAACAACTTTTTGCCCGCTATGGCTTACCGGCACCGGTGGGTTATGCCTGTACTACTCCGCGTGAAGCAGAAGAAGCCGCTTCAAAAATCGGCGCTGGCCCGTGGGTAGTGAAATGTCAGGTTCACGCTGGTGGCCGCGGTAAAGCGGGCGGTGTGAAGGTTGTGAACAGCAAAGAAGACATTCGCGCTTTTGCTGAACACTGGTTGGGTAAACGTCTGGTCACCTACCAGACAGACGCTCATGGCCAACCGGTAAATCAGATTCTGGTTGAAGCCGCGACCGACATTGGTAAAGAACTTTACCTCGGCGCAGTTGTTGACCGTAGCTCCCGTCGCGTGGTCTTCATGGCCTCTACCGAAGGCGGCGTGGAAATCGAAAAAGTAGCGGAAGAAACCCCGCACCTGATCCACAAAGTGGCGCTCGATCCGCTGGCAGGCCCGATGCCTTACCAGGGTCGCGAGCTGGCGTTCAAACTGGGTCTGGAAGGTAAACAGGTTCAGCAGTTCACCAAGATCTTCATGGGTCTGGCGACTATCTTCCTGGAGCGCGACCTGGCGCTGATCGAAATCAACCCGCTGGTCGTGACCAAGCAGGGTGACCTGATCTGCCTCGACGGCAAACTGGGTGCTGACGGCAACGCGCTGTTCCGCCAGGCTGACCTGCGCGAAATGCGCGACCAGTCTCAGGAAGATCCGCGTGAAGCGCAGGCTGCGCAGTGGGAACTGAACTACGTTGCGCTCGATGGCAACATCGGTTGTATGGTTAACGGTGCGGGCCTGGCAATGGGCACCATGGACATCGTTAAGCTTCACGGCGGCGAACCGGCTAACTTCCTCGACGTTGGTGGCGGTGCGACCAAAGAGCGTGTAACCGAAGCGTTCAAAATTATCCTCTCTGATGACAATGTTAAAGCCGTACTGGTTAACATCTTCGGCGGTATCGTACGTTGCGACCTGATCGCCGACGGTATCATCGGCGCGGTAGCAGAAGTAGGTGTAAACGTTCCGGTCGTGGTACGTCTGGAAGGTAATAACGCTGAACTCGGCGCGAAAAAACTGGCTGATAGTGGCCTGAATATTATTGCAGCGAAAAGTCTGACGGATGCAGCTCAGCAGGTTGTTGCCGCAGTGGAGGGGAAATAATGTCAGTTTTAATTAATAAAGATACCAAGGTTATCTGCCAGGGCTTCACCGGTAGCCAGGGGACATTCCACTCCGAACAAGCGATTGCTTACGGTACTCAGATGGTTGGCGGCGTAACGCCAGGTAAAGGCGGCACCACGCACCTGGGCCTGCCGGTGTTCAACACCGTGCGTGAAGCTGTAGAAGCGACTGGCGCTACAGCCACCGTTATCTACGTTCCGGCACCGTTCTGCAAAGACTCCATACTGGAAGCGATTGATGCTGGTATCAAACTGATTATCACCATCACCGAAGGCATCCCGACGCTGGATATGCTGACCGTGAAGGTGAAGCTGGATGAAGCTGGCGTGCGCATGATCGGCCCGAACTGCCCAGGTGTGATCACCCCGGGCGAGTGCAAAATCGGCATCATGCCGGGCCACATTCACAAGCCGGGTAAAGTGGGTATCGTTTCCCGTTCAGGTACCCTGACCTATGAAGCGGTTAAGCAGACTACCGACTACGGTTTCGGCCAGTCCACCTGTGTGGGCATCGGTGGTGACCCGATCCCAGGCTCTAACTTCATCGACATCCTGAAGCTGTTCCAGGAAGATCCGCAGACCGAAGCGATCGTCATGATCGGTGAGATCGGCGGTAGCGCTGAAGAAGAAGCGGCGGCATACATTAAAGATCATGTAACCAAGCCGGTTGTGGGTTACATCGCGGGTGTGACTGCGCCGAAAGGTAAGCGTATGGGTCACGCGGGTGCGATCATCGCAGGTGGGAAAGGTACGGCGGATGAGAAATTCGCTGCGCTGGAAGCTGCAGGCGTGAAAACTGTTCGTAGTCTGGCCGATATCGGCGAAGCGCTGAAAACCGTTATTAAGTAATAAATAAAAAACAGCCCTGACTCTCTGCGTAGTCAAGGGCTGGTCCCGTTTCGACATGGTTGGCCATCTGATGATGGCCTTTTTTTATTTTTAGTTATCTGAATCTTGCAAATTACTCATAATCATCTGCATAAATGAGATTATTTTTTGCGGTGAACATCATTCTTTCTCTTGATTAAATTCTGCATATTACCGGCTTTAATTTCATTAATGCCGGAGGATACCGTGTCGTTGAAAATTCAGGATGATTACCTACAACGTTTTTTCTCAATAGCAAAGGTATTTTCCAGTGCGACTGGATTAGCCACCGTCGTGGTTGATGTTACCGGAAAAATTCTCTCGGATTGTCATAATTTTAATTCGTTCTGCACATTAATGCGGGCGGATGAACGCTATTGTGTGAGTTGCCAAAAGTGTGACAAGTATTGTGCTTTTGAAGGATTAAAACACCTTAAACCCAGAATACTCAGCTGTCATGCAGGGCTAAGTCTGTTTTCTATGCCATTAATTCGCGAGGGGCATCTGTACGGTTTTATGCTCTGTGGGCAGGTGCGGGCAAAATATCAGGAATATAAAACAATCATTATTGATAATGAATACTCATGGATGGATGAACCAAAAATAAAAACTGAATGGAGTAAGGTGGCGGTAGTCGATAATAATACGCTGGTGGCATCAGCAAATTTATTGAATTTTATTATTGATAATTTTGAGACAGAACAACAATCTGATGAGATTGTTATCCCAGCGACCAGTTACATGCGTCATTATTTTACAGAACCTTCCCGACACGAGAAAAAGCTACTGGCAGCGTTGCGTTATATCGATGAGAATTTGTATGGTGAATTATCCCTTGAATCCGTAGCAGCTCACGTCTGCTTAAGCGCAAACTATTTCAGCCGTTTTTTTAAGAAACGGCAGGGCGTTAACTTTAAAACCTGGGTGAATCAGAAAAAAATGCAAAAAGCGGGGGAGTTATTGCACGATCCCGTTCATTCCATAGACAGCATTGCCCGGAAACTCCAATACGCACAAACCAGCTACTTTTGCCGCGTTTTCCGGGCGGCGCATCAAACGTCGCCCCAGTCTTTTCGTCATGCCAGACTGTCACAGTAAAGGTTTTCTGGCAGCTTGAAGGCTTCAGGGATAAAAGAGAGCCGATCGCTCAGGGTAACCACATCACCAATCACTATCAGTGCAGGGGGAAGGATGTTAGCTTCCTGCGCCTTGCTCAGTAGTGAACCGAGCGTACAGGTCAGTCGGCGCTGATTATCGCGGGTGGCAGACATAATTAGCGCTGCAGGCGTATCTGCTGATTTTCCACCCATCAATAATTCCTCACAGATAAACGCCAGATTGGCGATGCCCATGACGATAACCAGCGTACCATTCAGTTTTGCCAGTTGACGCCAGTCCTGCTGTTGGTTGCCCTCCCGTGTATGGCCGGTAACTACGTGAAACCCCGAGGCGAAATCGCGGTGTGTTACCGGAATCCCGGCATAGGTCAGGCCACCAATGGTTGAGCTGATACCCGGCACCACTTCAAACGGGATGCCCGTCTCGACGAGATCCTCAACTTCTTCAGCCCCGCGTCCAAAAACATACGGATCGCCACCTTTCAGACGTACAATATTATTGTGAGTTTGGGCATACTGGACAAGCAGCGCATTGATTTCATCCTGGGGTACACAATGGAAGCCTGGGTTTTTGCCGACATTGATAAGCAGGCAATCTGGTAATGCCCATTCCAAAATTTTAGGATTGACCAGCCGATCATAAATAATGACATCAGCCTGTTTAATGCACATCATTGCTTTGAGGGTGAGCAATGAAATATCACCGGGACCTGCACCAACGAGCCAGACCTTTCCGAAAGTTTTCACATTGTGTCCTTTATCACATCGATCAAAAAAAGGCAGAAACTACATCAAGGAATGATAAAAAGCAGTCGTTTGCCCGTAAGTTATAACGTGAAATTATCCAAAATTATCGCATTGATAATATTGATTAATCTCGCAAAGTTTTTTCTGCAATAAACAAGATGACTTGAAAAATTATTAAGAACTTATTGGCACTATTTGCTTAAGTTTAACCTTATTTAAATTGTGTTTATTGTTTCCCTTAAGTATTATTGGTTAATATTTACCCGTCATCAGTGTGAGTAAATCATGGATTGGATCAATGACATCAATGGATAAAATAAAATATAACTCTCGATGCTTATCTGGGTGTCTTGAATTATTTTTTATAAATTAAACTATTTTTGTACGCTGCAAATGGAAGAGGTTATGAGAGGAAAAATACCCAAGACGGAGTTGCTGGTAACTTTTGAAGTGGTTGCGCGTCACGAAAGTTATACCCGGGCAGCTGAAGAGCTGGCTTTAACACAAAGTGCTGTTTTCCGCCAGGTAAATGCACTGGAGGATTTTCTCAATACCGCGCTATTTAATCACGCCAAAAAACGCATTTTTTTAAATGCGGCTGGCAAACACTATTTAAGCATCGTTAAAGAAACGTTAAATAAGCTTGAACGAGATACGACGACGATAATGACCTGGCAGCCGACGGTACAGGTTATTGAGCTGGCGGTGAATCCGACGTTCAGCACGCACTGGCTGATCCCAAACCTGCGGGAATTTAACAAACTTAATCCTGATATTATCGTGAACATTCATTCCCTGGCGAATATTGGTGATTTTCTCAATCGAGAGTATGACGCGGCAATCATGCGCGAAGACTTTTATTCGCCATGGTCAGGGGTTGAGTACCTGTTTGAAGAGGAGATTCTGCCGGTATGCAGTCGCTGTTTGCTGGCCGAACCGGAACGAAAACTGGCGGTAAACGAATTACTAAACGAATTCCCGCTATTGCACCAAAGCACGCGTATCAAAGGTTGGCAGGAATGGTTTGCGCTGTCAGATGTCAGCAGTCCGCTGGTGAATAAAGGTCCGAGATTTGATTTGTTATCGATGCTGATCGCGGCGGTCCGCTCTAATCTGGGCGTTGCGCTGCTCCCGCGTTTTGCCATTCAGCACGATCTGGACAGTGGCGATATGGTCATTCCTTGCGATGTTCCGATGCGTACCGGAAATCGATTTATTATGACATGGCGTGAAGAAAAATCGGAATCCGAGCATTTACAGATTTTCCGCAACTGGTTGCTCAGTAAGTCCGTAGTATCGGCTGCCTGAGGGTGGCTTATGCCTTATCAGGCCTACAACGATGGGTAGGCCGGATAAGACGCGTTAGCATCGTTATCCGGCAAAAGAACGGCTACCAGTCGATCCCAATCTGTGCCTGAATACCGCGGTCAAACGCGTGTTTGACCGGGCGTATTTCACTGACCGTATCGGCCAGTTCCAGTAACAGCGTATGGCATCCGCGTCCTGTGACGATAACGCTCTGACCGACAGGACGATTTTCGATGGCGTTGATAACCTCTTGCGTATCCAGATAGTGGTAAGCCAGCATGTAGGTGAGTTCATCCAGCACCACTAGATCGTAATGCGCATCAGCCAGCATGCGCTTACTTTCCTGCCAGACAACCGTTGCCGCTTCGATATCTGCTTGCCGATTTTGGGTTTCCCAGGTAAATCCGGTACCCATAATATGGAATTCGACGCCGAGCGGTTGCAGTGTGTTGTACTCACCATTATCCCACTGACCTTTAATAAACTGCGCGATGCCAACGGTTTTTCCGTGACCCACTGCGCGCGTTGCCGTGCCAAAGGCTGCGGTGGATTTTCCTTTTCCATTGCCGGTGAAGACAATCAGGATCCCTTTCTTCTCCGTTGCAGCCGCTACGCGGGTATCAACCTGCTCTTTTAGCTTCTGCTGACGCTGACGGTGTCTGTCGTTATTGGCGCGCGCTTCCATGGAAACTCCTTAATGCCCTGCCGGACAAGTTGCGCAGCGATGCTGCTGCTCGAACTGGCTGAAGAAGTTATTACCTTTGTCATCCACTAATACGAAGGCGGGCATATTTTTAACTTCCATCATCCACACCGCTTCCATTCCCAGTTCTGGATATTCAAGACACTGCAGACTCTTCACGTACTGTTGCGCCAGTAGGGCGGCGGCACCGCCAATGCTGCCGAGGCTAAATCCACCGTGTTTGTGACAGGCATCAGTGACCTGCTGGCTGCGGTTACCTTTGGTGAGCATAATGAGGCTGCCGCCTTGTGCCTGGAAAGCATCGACATACCCATCCATGCGCCCGCCGGTGGTGGGTCCCATTGAGCCACAGGCCTGATTTTCCGGGGTTTTGGCTGGACCAGCATAGTAAACGATATGCTTTTTCATGTATTCCGGCATCGGTTCACCGTTATCCAGTCGCGCTTTGATGTTCGCGTGAGCGATATCGCGAGCCACAACAATCGGGCCGCTTAACGACAGACGTGTACCAATGGGCAAGGCGGAGAGATCATGCAGGATCTCGCGCAGCGGACGGTTCAGATCCAGTTGTACGGTCTGGGCGCCGTTTTCTACCCGGTGAGAATCGGGGATAAATTTGCCCGGATTATGCTCGAGTTTTTCCAGCCAGATACCGTGTTTATTAATTTTGGCTTTAATGTTGCGGTCGGCAGAGCAGGAGAGGGCCATCGCGATTGGGCAGGAGCCGCCGTGGCGCGGTAAGCGAATTACGCGAATATCGTGGGCAAAGTATTTACCGCCAAACTGCGCCCCGATGCCAAACTCACGGCTGGCATTGAGCAACTCGGCTTCCAGCGCCGTATCACGGAACGCCTGGCCCAGCTCGTTCCCGCTGGTGGGCAGATTATCGTAATATTTGGTTGAAGCCAGTTTGGCGACTTTCAGCGTCTGGTCGGCGGATAAGCCCCCAACCACAAAAGCGATGTGATACGGCGGACAAGCGGCTGTACCCAGTGATTTCATTTTTTCGATCAGGAACGCGGTGAGCTTTTCCGGCTGCAGAATGGATTTGGTTTCCTGGAATAACGCCGCCTTATTGGCAGAACCGCCGCCTTTGTTGACGAACAGGAATTTATATTCATTGCCCGGCGTGGCGCTGATGTCGATTTGCGCCGGCAGGTTTGTCTGAGTATTGACCTCGGTATACATGTCCAGCGGGGCATTTTGCGAGTAACGCAGATTGTTTTCGGTGAAGGTGGTATACACGCCTTTGCTTAAGGCTTCGGCGTCATCGCCGCCGGTCCAGACATGTTGCCCTTTGCTGGCCACAATGGTTGCCGTCCCGGTGTCCTGGCAGTTAGGCAGTACACCTTTAGCTGAAACCTCTGCATTGCGCAGCAGCTGCAATGCGACGTACTTATCGTTACCGCTGGCCTGTGGGTCGTGCAAAATGCTGGCAATCTGTTTTAAATGTCCGGCGCGCAGGAAAAATGAAGCCTCATAAAACGCCTGCTGTGCTAACAAGGTTAACGCTTCCGGTGCAACCTTGATCACTTCCTCTCCGTCTAACTCCGTTACCGTAACGTGCTGGTTACTGAGTAATTCATATTCGGTACTATCTTTACTCTGAACAAAGAGTTCCTGCCAGACAAATGGTTTAGACATGTTTACTTCTCACCTCTTCGTATTGTTTGCCGGATAAGCAATGTGCCATCCGGCGTAAAGTTATTTGGCTAAAAAGACGTTGGCTTTTGTCGCTTCGGCGACATATTCGATAGTTTTTTGGGCACGAACGCTGTTTCCGGCTTCATCAAGCGGCGGAGAATAGACCGCAATCGCATATTCGCCTGGGACGACGGCAACCATGCCGCCGCCGACGCCGCTTTTCGCCGGAATGCCAACGGTGTACAGCCATTTACCGCTGCCGTCGTACAGTCCGGCAATTGCCATTTCTGCCAGTACTTGTGGAACATATTTCTCATTCAGCAACTGTTTGCCGTTGAACGGAGATTTGCCTTTGTTCGCCAGTACGGCACCCATTTTGGCCAGTTGCTCAACGGTGATATCCACCGAGCACTGGCGGGTATAAATTTCAACGGCTTCGTCAGTGTTGCCATAGAAGCTGTTATAGGATTCCATCAGTTTGGCCAGCGCCTGATTGTGCTGGTTGGTTTCCATTTCAGATTTGAAAACCGGTTCGTTTACGGTGAGAGTGGCATCGGCCCAGACGTTCAGGTTGTCGAGGATTTTGTTCCAACGATCGGTTTTGTCTTTGGCTTCAATCAGGCTAACGGTGCTCATGGCCCCGGCGTTTACCAGTGGGTTTTCAGGCGCGCCTTTGGTCAGTTCAACGGCCAAACCTGAGTTGAACGGCATGCCGGTGGCATTGGCGCCAAGTTTATCCAGCACTACCTGTGGACCGTGCTGCTCCATGGCGAGCGCCATGGTGAACACTTTACTCAGGGATTCCATTGGGAAAGGTTTGTTAACATCGCCAACCTGGTAGATCTTGCCGTCCACCGTCGCAATGGTGATGGCAAAATTTTTCGGGCTATAGGTCGCCAGAGCAGGGATGTAGTCGGCGACTTTTCCATCGTTATTACTTTTGTACTTCTGATGAGCCTGTTCTATCAGCTTGGCGTAGTCGGGCGTGGTTTGCGCGAATGTGGTTGCGCTAAACAAGACGCTGAAAGAAAAGAGACTCACGCCGATAATTGTTTTATTCATTGTGCGTTCCTGTTGGTGTGCTCATCTTGATGCCGGATGGCGGCGTACCGCCTAATCCGGCCTACGGATAGTTAAACGTTATGTAGGCCGGATAAGCGCAAGCGCCATCCGGCAATAACGTAGTATCAGGACAAAGCGACTTCCGTTTCGGTAACCGGGCGTTCCTGTTCCGGTGACTTCACTGGCGCAGTTCCACGGCAACCTTGGCCGAAGTGCTCGCCTTCCCAACGGCCCACAATGGCAGCGCCCATGGCGTTACTCATGACGTTGGTAGCGGAACGACCCATATCGAGGAACGGATCGACACCCATAAGCAGGATCAAACCCGCTTCCGGAATGTTGAATTGGTTCAGTGTGGCGGCGATAACGACCATCGAGGCACGCGGTACACCCGCCATCCCTTTAGAGGTCAGCATCAGAATTAACAACATGGTAATTTGCTCGCCCATGCTCAGTTCGATGTTGCACGCCTGAGCAATAAAGACAGTGGCAAAGGAGCAATAAGCCATGGAGCCGACCAGGTTAAAGGAGTAACCGATAGGCAGAACGAAGCTGGCAATTTTTGAGGAAACGCCGAATTTTTCCAGCTTGTCCAGCGTACCCGGGAAGGCGGCTTCAGAGCTTGAAGTGGTAAAGGCCAGCAAAGCGGGTTCGAGGATTGATTTAGTTAACCGTGCGATGCAAGGCCCGACGATCATAGTAGACAGGCCAATCAGGATCGCCCACAGCATACCCAGCGTCAGGTAGAACTCACCCATGAAGATCCCGGCGCTAACCATCACACCCAGACCACGTTCGGCAATCAGACCTGAAATAGCGGCAAAAACGGTCAGTGGCGCAAACAGCATGACGTAACCCGTCAGCTTCAGCATCACGTGCACCAGTGAATCCAGCACTTTCACAATAGGGTCGGCTTTTTCACCAATCGCAGCGAGGCTGCAACCAAGGAAGATGGAGAACACGACGATCTGCAGAATTTCGTTACGCGCCATCGCATCGACAATACTGGTCGGTACCGCGTGTGAGATGAACACTTTCAGCGTGAATGGCTCTGACTTAACGGCGGCAACAGCGCCGACATCATGTGGCACAAAGTTGATACCTGCGCCTGGCTGGAAGATATTTACGATAACCAGACCCAGCGCGATTGACAGCAATGACGCGCAAATAAACAGGAAGAAGGTTTTCGAAAATATACGTCCCAGCGTTTTAGCATCGCCCATTTTGGCAATACCCACAACCAGAGTTGAAATAACCAATGGTGCGATAATCATTTTCACCATACGTAAGAATATAGTGGTAAAAATGGAAATGTCTGCTGCATAAGATTTTGCTGTTTCAGCCGCGGCCATATTATTTATGGCCACCCCGGCAATCATGCCGAGTATCAGGCCTAATATGATCATCTTCGTTAAACTTATTTTCTTCATGTGTACTCCATCGGATAAAGGTTGGTAATTGGAATTGTGTAGGGTGGCGTGCGCCTGAGCCTGGACAGCAGCTTAGACGCACGCCTGTTGTGACCAACCGCATGAATAATTCGAAGCACTGTGATACAGCTGAATTCTGTGCCCCAATGGTTGTTATTGTGTTTTTTGTTACAAGTCGAACTCAATACTTAATAATGGTGCGTGTTGCTGTGCACCATAAACATCATTGTCACCGACGTTGCCGGAAATAATATCGCGCGGTATGACGATTTTTACGGCATTCGCCGGATCGAACCATACAATATTGTGAATAAAGTCAGGTTTAACGTTATATAAACCGGCAATAAGCTGCGGTGTTAATTGCTCTGAGCGTTTTACGCGCTGATAATCTTCCCGGGTTTTAAATAAAATATCTAAAACCAGTTCGTACGGTCCGGCGTTTTTCGAGCGAATAACTTGTGCCAGTGAACAAATTGAGTGTTTCATGCCTGAACTCCTTCTGGCGTCACCTGTTCAATGTGGAAATCAAAACGCAGCGCATCGCTCGCTTCAATCAGGTGATAGATCGAGAACTCATACACCGGTCCACTCTGAATATCAGATGGCGAGAACGGGAAGGCGAGGTTGCCCGCAGTCGCAATGCGATTTTCATAGCCGTAGTGCAGCAGGGTAGAGCGCACCAGCGAGCAAACGCTGTTGGCGATGTCCTGCGTCGGCGCAACGACATCCAGTAAAATTCCCAGTTCATGGCCCGCTGTTTTCATCGGCTCATGGTTGCCCATCACACCGTTCTTACCGTACAAGTGGAACGTCATGCGGATACTGTCGTCATTCAGGGAGAGGTTACGTGCAACGCTTGCCTGTACCTCTTCAAGAATCGTGTCAATCCCGGCAATCATAATCGGGTCGCGTGTTCCGGCGATGGTCAGGCAACGGAAGCCAACCTGGCGTGCACCTTCCAGTTTCAACGCATACGGTGTTTCTTCATGGCGTGAACCGCTGACATACACTTCACCCTCGTTAACCTGGGTGAAAGTGCACGCTTTCAGGTTCAGCACACCGCCTGGCCCTGGCAGGAAGTAAGGATCTGACTTCTCGTACAGGGTGTGCGCCGCAGCAGAAGTTTCAGTGAACTTACGCTTGGGATTGAACGCCTTCAGCGTAAAGCCGTTGTCGTCGATAATCCCCATCGCACAATCGGAGCCGGAGCCAGGGGTGGCGGCAATGGCAGCACACTCAAGGATCTTACCGCAATGAAGCGCCAGACCTTCATCAAAGCCCTGCATAATCGGCAGCGCGGCGAAGCAGGCCGGATCGTAGGCTCGTCCGCCCAGGACCACCTGTGCACCGGCTTTCAGCGCACGCTGGAAAGGCTCGACGCCCATCTGCGCGACAATGTAGGTGCTCTCTTCAATGGCCTCGTGAGTCAGTTCAGGCACAAAATCGAGCGCGGTGATTTTGCCGTTATCCAGTGCCTGATGAACGATTTCTTTGTCGACATCAGACGGAATTAGCGCCATTGAGAAAGACAGTTTTTCTTCCTGCGCGATCTCATGGATTATTTGGCGACACCACTCCAGATGCGGAGCTGCGCCAGAACCACCGGCTGTGCCGATCACTACCGGGATGTTGTTCTTAACGCCTGCCATAATCATATAGCGCAGATCGCGTTTCACACCGGCCCTGTCGGTAAAGGGTTTACCTGCCCCCAGGTAGTGGGGGCCAGGATCGGAGGAACCTGCGTCAACAGCAATAAGATCCGGTGACTCTTCCATGGCTTTACGAAAACTTTCTTCCGGGAAGCCATAACCCAGGATAGCCGTAGGCGATAAGATCTTAAATGTGCGTGCCATCTCTTAATCCTTAGTTTGCAACAGCGCGATGGTGCGGTTCATTTCGTTAAACACGATGTTGAGACCTTCATCGAAACCCATACCCGGTTTGATCAGCATGCGCATTGGACGCGCGGCCAGCGCGACGTGTACGCAGGTACGAGCACTGATTTCCGTTTCGTTACAGGTACCGCCCTGATAGGCTTCCATTCCGTGTTTGTTGCAATACAGCACTGCATCAACGATGTTGTGAATACCGCCCAGATCCGGGGTTTTAATCTGCACCATGTGGCAGCTGCCCGCGTCGGTGAAGTCCACGATGTCCTGATAGGTGTTACACCATTCATCCGCAACGATTTTCACGCCGGAACCCAGACGAGTCAGCTCCTGAGTGATCTCGGTTAACATGCGGATCTGATCCGGCTTGTTACCGGCATCAACCGGGCCTTCAATGTACAGCGGTAGACCTTGAGCTTCGGCTTCCAGGCTGGCGATGTATTCGGCGCAACGCACTGGATCCATATCGAAGATCAGACCAATGGTGCCGTAGACATCAATATGCAGTGTCGGGTGATAGCTTTCGTTGGTGCGCAGGCTCAGGATGCGGTTAGACAACCAGCGGACGTACTCACGCAGTTTTTCACCTTTAAAGCCCAGCTTCTCTTCAACGTTATTGATCAGGGCATGCGGCAGGACATCCACACCTTTTAGGATCATCTTGTCGACGGCGATATAACGGTCGTCGCCGCTCTGACCAAATAACGGAATGGCTTCCGGAACGCATGGCAGTTGCCATTCATCACAAACCACTTCGGCTTTCAGACGACCGGTAGCCAGTGCCGCCGCGTCGAGCAGTGCCTGAGACAGACCATAACGTACGGCGGTATGCAGCAGATGGCCGTCAATACGCAATTCATCAAAGAAACGGGCGTTGGTCAGGAACGAATCAACGTCACGACCTTCCAGCAACGGCTTGATGTGGTCGTTGAGGAACGGAATGAAGTTTTCAGCCAGGAACAGCGGGTCACGACCGCCTGCACCTGAATATTGCACCGCTGCGCAATCGCCCACAGCTACCGCACCGTTTTCCAGAATCAGTTGTACGGAAACACATTCACCCGCCTGACGAACAGAGGTAAATCCAGGCGTGACCGGATCGCCGGTGTAGATAAACCCGTCATGACCGGCGCCATTTTTGATGGCCTGCTGATCGTCAAAATAAAATGAGGAGTAGCCAGCGGTGAAAAGGGCCTTTTTGATTTTCATTATGGTCTTCCTATTAATTTACTGTGGGATACGGCGTTGATGTCATCAATGACCATCTGGAAAGAAGGCTTGCGGCCTTCAAAATGTGCGCGCTCTGCGACATAGTCGTGGTGCAGGGCGAGAATATCTTTCGGCAGCGGCACGGCACCGGCTTCAAGAATACGGATTGCGCCTGTGTTATCGCGAACAGGCAGGATCTTACCGGCGTTACAGGCGGCAGGAGCGAAAGGTACATCCAGCACGCCAGCTTCAAAGGCCAGCACCGTACCGCGCGCAATGTCGCCATTGCCCAGTTCGAAGACTTTCTTCAACACCGCGCGGACTTCGCTCTTAATCAGGTCAACTTCCTGCTCCACGGCAGCGCACTGCGGGAATTTCTGGTCGCTGACCATGTTGAGCATCTGGCGTGACGCTTTCAGACCCTGGGCGTTAGCTGCCGCAGTTGGGATACCGAACGCTTCGTGCGGGCTTTTGGTGATCACTTTTGTGGCACCCGACATACCAGCAACCGCTGCACCCCAGGCGATAACGGAGAAGGCTTTCGCTTCATCTTCCGGGAATCCGCCCATCCACTGGTGGAAAACGGTGCTCAGTTCGTAATCGTCGAAGCCATGGTTATGGAAGTATTCGTGGGACAGTTCACGCAGCGCCTGAATAGCGGCGATATCCTGCGTCAGGCTACCGACCTGGCCGTAGCCGACGGTAATGGATTTCACGCCTTGTTCCAGCGCCAGCAGACCTTCAATAATCGCCACCGAGTGGGACATAAACGGCGGGATCAGGGTACCGGTCAGCGGGCCAAACGGCTCACGGTTGATGCGAATGCCGTTCTCTTCGTACAGACCCATCAGACGGTCGCAGTACTGCCAGTCGCGAATGGATTTTTCCAGGGTGACGCGTTTGGCGTAAGGGATGTTGTAGGAGATACCGCCGCCTTCGTAGCTGGTGAAGCCACTGGCCATGGCGATTTCTGCCAGCAGGCGCGCATCCGGCGTACCGTGGCGAACCTGGATCGGTTTTTCCAGCGATTCAGTCATCCGGCGGCAGGCAGCAACCCCGTGATTGACGACTGGTAAACCATTCAGCTTGGAAGTACCTGCTTCGATGGATTTCTGGATCCCGACAGCGGCTTCTTCATAGCGGTTCAGACGGGTATAGGCATCGATAGTACTCGGCAGGAGGTCGCACTCTTCCTGCAATGTTTTGAGCAGCGCAATATGCTCATCCATTAATGCTACGCCTGCACGTGGCTGGCTCAGGGTTTTACCTTCCTGATCGGCTTTCAGCAGGGCAAGGGAGAAGCGTTTTTTATCTGGAATTGATTGCTGGTACTTCACGCCATCTTCGAAGTTCTCAACGTCTTTGCCGGTTTCCCAGGTTTGTAATACCTGATGCCTTTCGGTCATGAATTCGTCATGGGTCAATTTTTTATTTCGAAGTTCCATTCGTAGCTGCCTTAAGTTTTATAGGGTTAAACACTGAATGCTGGTGCGAGCAGCGGCTTGCGGGTACAGCCTGGCGACGTTTGCCAGAAGCGGGAGCAGGCCATTTGAATCGCGGTAATACTCAAACTGATTCGGTAACAGAATTCTTTTCCCCTGGTCGTCCAGCTCCCGGTATTTGAGCCAGTTATGGATATCGAACTGGCTGGCGCGAGAGAGCCATCCCCCTGAACCGACGACTTTGCGTACGGTGGTGAGATCGCGACCCATCTGTAAATCCACGTTACCCACGCAGGTGCAAACCTGCTTTTTAGTGCCCGCGTGGCGCTCAGCGGCATAGCCCACGCATAAACCTGCCAGCAGGGTGTCGTAATATTTCTCTTCCTCACTGAGTGGCAGGTAATCCGGTTGCCCTACCAGATGGCGCAGGTAGCGATAAAACGCTTCCTCGCGCTGTGGTTGTTGGGCGAAGATGACTTTCACCATATCCTGCGTGCTTTCCCCCACCACGACGGCGGAAACGCGCATGCCCAGGTCGCCTTCTACGGTACGTTTGACGAACGGTTCAGGAACACCATGCAGGACGGTATCGGGGGAGAGGGTATTCGCGCTGGCCGAATAGACATCCGTGGTGGCTCCGCCCATATCAATCAGCATGAATTCCTTCCATGCGCTGTCGTAATCGCTAATGGCTTTCACTAACTCATAGACCGTCCATGGCGTCGGCATTGGCTCTTCGCCTGTTTCGCCAACAATGACGTCCAGACCTTTGCCTTTGACAATGCGTGACAAGAACACATCACAAATCGCCTGGCGTGCGGCAAACGGATTCGGGTGATCGAGGTCAGGCAGAATGTTGTCTACCGTGGTCAAATCCTTATGTCCCAGAATCGTTTGTATTTCGTCCTGAATGTCCCGGTTTCCGGCGTAGATAATGGCGCAATCAAGCTTTGAGCCTGCCAGCGCATGCGCATTCGCCAGGCCGTAACTTTCTTCGCCACCATCTGTACCGCCGGTAAACAGCAGAATATCTGGAGGGGATGACTCCAGCTCCTGGATGTCATGACGGTTCAGCTTGTACGAATAATATTGCGCGATTTTCGCTCCTGCCGAATGGGCGGTAACTTTTGCCGATTCCAGCGTAATGGAAGGCACCAGCCCCATTGCTGCAACGGCAAGCCCACCTTTCGCTGAGGAGGAGTATTTCAACTGCACTTCACCACTTTTCAGTAACGGGCGAGCATCGGCAACATTCAGCACCTGATTCAGGCTGGCAAAAAAACCGTCTGCCAGATGATGTGTGGTGGTTGGGGTCAGGACATGGTTTATCAGGGTTAAATCCTCGCCTTCATGGGCGAAGAGGGCTGCCTTGGTCCATGTCGAGCCGATATCGACAGAAACTGTTTGCATCAGATGGCCTCTTCCAGGCAACGCTGTTCGAGGCCATTGTGTTGGTGAATATCATTAGTGATAAGCGCGCAAACATCTTCCAGATCGTGACTGGGGGCGAAGACCCGGTTAAAGCCCATCTCTTTAAACTTCACTTCCACATCGGCGAAGTCATGTTTACCGACGACCAGGTTGCCGCCGACGTACAGCAGAATGTCGCCAAGGCCGCGTTCGATGCAGCGCTCACGTAATCCGAGGCAATCAATGTCGCCATGACCGTAGATAGAGGACACCACGATGGCATCGGCGCCTGTTTCAATCGCAGCATCAATATATTCATCCTGGCTCACCATCACCCCAAGGTTGATTACGTGAAAATCATGAGCGGTAAAAACGCGATCCAGAACTTTATTACCTACTGCATGGCAGTCAGCACCGATGACGCCAATAACAAGTGTAGATTTCTTCATGGGTAATCCTCTGTAGGGCTGATGGTCAATAAGTGAAATTATTTTCTAATATTTAGAACATGGATTGTGACAACCTCTTAATAGGGTTGGAGTTTCTGTGGAAGCGAAAAAGGAAGCAATTGATCTATTTTCAAAATATCCTGAGAAAAATGATTGTTATATTTAGTCGTTATAAAAATCTTTTATAATCAGCGAGATATATCATTTTTTCTTGGCCGGCTTTAATTTATTAGGAAATTGAGTAATAAATTACTTGCCATGTTTGTGATCGAAATCTTATTTTGTTATGCGCGCCATTTATGTCGTGTTTTTAATAATTTCAAAAATCACAATTACCAATTAACTTGTGAACGACGTAACGGTTTTTTATTTTTTAATCTTATATGTCACAATTCATTTTTGTTAATTTTAGGATAAAAATGATAATGAAATGTTTGTGGCATATTTAATCTTTGCCACATAAGTGCAGAGTGGGCGTTAAAGATAACTTTCAGTGATGATTTAAGCGAAACGCCAGCGTTCTCTCGCAGAACACCAAACGCAATGCATCGGTCAATGTGGAACGTTTTCTCTTCCAGCTGAGATAGTTACATCTCGGTGTTAATTATAAGTAAAATTTAAATGAATAATTTGTATGAAATAACAAGTCCATGACTTGCTAAACAAAAAACTGTGAGCTACCTAGCATTAGTGATTCTTTATCTGCTATCAATTTTGTCAGCCGGGCTGGTTAAAAGATCGTGTACATTTAAATAAATATCCTATCATTTGTAGTAACGGCAATTACTCATTGAAAAACATGTTGTTAACATCGCATTCACTAGTCATGCGAGTGTTAAACACTATTAACATTAAATTTGAAAATTGATTTAAATCAATGTTTAAAACTTGGAAAACAGCATCAAAAGAGGTTAAATTGCTGCAGATCAAATTGGTCTGAAAGTGGTAAATTAGCTATAAATTGATCACTATCGAAAAATGCAAATTTGTCTCGATAAAAACCTGTTTATTGTAAGGATTTTACGGCGTAATATAATTGCGGGATCAATTTGAGTGTTTTATTAACATGTTTGTAACCTTTCTCCATTGTCCTTTCTTCACAAGAGAAGAAAGAGTAGCGGCGTAAGGAAGCAGATAAATTTGTATTGGGGCATGCGTGTGACCCTTTCTAACGGGGTTCACTCTCGGAGTCTTCATGCGATGAGCAAGGAGTCATGATGTTAGATATAGTCGAACTGTCGCGCTTACAGTTTGCCTTGACCGCGATGTACCACTTCCTGTTTGTGCCACTGACGCTCGGTATGGCGTTCTTGCTGGCCATTATGGAAACGGTCTACGTCCTTTCCGGCAAACAGATTTATAAAGATATGACCAAGTTCTGGGGCAAGTTGTTTGGTATCAACTTCGCTCTGGGTGTGGCTACCGGTCTGACCATGGAGTTCCAGTTCGGGACTAACTGGTCTTACTACTCCCACTATGTAGGGGATATTTTCGGTGCGCCGCTGGCGATCGAAGGTTTGATGGCCTTCTTCCTCGAATCCACCTTTGTAGGTCTGTTCTTCTTCGGCTGGGACCGTTTGGGTAAAGTCCAGCATATGTGTGTCACCTGGCTGGTGGCCCTGGGTTCTAACCTGTCCGCGCTGTGGATTCTGGTTGCGAACGGCTGGATGCAGAACCCAATCGCAGCGGATTTCAACTTCGAAACCATGCGTATGGAGATGCTGAGCTTCTCTGAACTGGTGCTCAACCCGGTAGCACAGGTGAAATTTGTTCACACTGTGGCATCTGGTTATGTATGCGGCGCGATGTTCGTTCTGGGTATCAGCTCCTACTATATGCTGCGCGGTCGTGACTTCGCGTTTGCTAAACGTTCTTTTGCCATCGCTGCCAGCTTTGGTATGGCTGCCATTCTGTCTGTTATCGTTCTGGGTGATGAATCTGGTTACGAAATGGGCGACGTGCAGAAAACCAAACTCGCAGCGATTGAAGCAGAATGGGAAACTCAGCCTGCACCGGCTTCCTTTACGCTGTTCGGTATTCCGGACCAGGATGCGCAGGAAAACCATTTTGCGATTCAAATTCCTTATGCGCTGGGCATCATCGCCACCCGCTCTGTTGATACACCGGTCATTGGTCTGAAAGACCTGATGGTGCAGCACGAAGAGCGTATCCGTAACGGGATGAAAGCGTATCAATTGCTGGAAGAACTGCGTGCTGGTACTACCGACCAGGCCGTTCGCGACCAGTTCAACAGCATGAAGAAAGACCTGGGTTATGGTCTGCTGCTGAAACGCTATACGGATAACGTCACCGACGCGACCGAAGCGCAAATTCAGCAGGCAACGAAAGATTCTATCCCTCGCGTTGCGCCGCTGTACTTCGCTTTCCGTATCATGGTGGCATGCGGCATTCTGATGCTGGCAATTATCGCGGTGTCCTTCTGGACTGTGCTTCGTAACCGTATCGGTGAGAAAAAATGGCTGCTGCGCACTGCGCTGTACGCGATTCCTCTGCCGTGGATTGCTATTGAATCCGGTTGGTTTGTCGCAGAGTACGGTCGTCAACCGTGGGCGATTGGTGAAGTGTTACCAACAGCCGTAGCGAACTCTTCGCTGACTGCTGGCGACCTCATCTTCTCGATGCTGTTGATTTGCGGCCTGTATACCCTGTTCCTGGTGGCTGAACTGTATCTGATGTTCAAGTTCGCACGCCTTGGGCCGAGTAGCCTGAAAACCGGTCGTTATCACTACGAGCAGTCCACTGTGACTTCTCAGCCGGCACGCTAAGACAGGAGTCGTCAAATGATCGATTATGAAGTATTGCGTTTTATCTGGTGGCTGCTGGTTGGCATTCTGCTGATTGGTTTCGCGGTCACTGATGGCTTCGACATGGGGGTGGGCATGCTCACCCGTTTCCTCGGTCGTAATGATACCGAGCGTCGAATTATGATTAACTCCATCGCCCCGCACTGGGACGGTAACCAGGTTTGGCTTATCACCGCGGGTGGCGCACTGTTCGCTGCCTGGCCGATGGTGTATGCCGCTGCGTTCTCCGGTTTCTATGTGGCGATGATCCTGGTACTGGCGTCTTTGTTCTTCCGTCCGGTCGGTTTTGATTACCGCTCCAAGATTGAAGACATGCGCTGGCGCAACATGTGGGACTGGGGCATCTTCATTGGTAGCTTCGTGCCACCGCTGGTGATTGGCGTGGCGTTCGGCAACCTGCTGCAAGGGGTTCCGTTCCACGTAGATGACTACATGCGTTTGTACTACACCGGTAACTTCTTCCAGTTGCTGAATCCGTTTGGTCTGCTGGCAGGTGTCGTGAGCGTTGGGATGATCATCACCCAGGGTGCGACCTATCTGCAGATGCGTACGGTAGGTGAACTGCATCTGCGTGCTCGTGCAACTTCACAGGTTGCGGCGCTGGTGACTCTGGTCTGCTTCGCGCTGGCCGGTGTATGGGTGATTTACGGTATTGACGGTTATGTTGTGACCTCAGCTCTGGATCATCATGCCGCCTCCAACCCGCTGACCAAAGAAGTGGCTCGCGTGGCTGGCGCATGGATGGTGAACTTTAACAATGCACCTATCCTGTGGCTGGTTCCTGCACTGGGCGTGGTTCTGCCGCTGTTGACCATTCTGACTTCTCGTATGGAGAAAGGGGCCTGGGCATTCGTCTTCTCTTCACTGACGTTAGCCTGCATCATCTTGACTGCCGGTATCGCAATGTTCCCGTTTGTGATGCCATCCAGCACCATGATGAACGCAAGTTTGACCATGTGGGATGCAACGTCCAGCCAGCTGACGCTGAATCTGATGACGTATGTAGCTTGTGTGTTTGTACCGATCATTCTGCTGTACACCGGCTGGTGTTACTGGAAGATGTTTGGTCGCATCACTAAAGAAGATATTGAAAGCAACACCCACTCTCTGTACTAAGTAAGGAGCTTAAAATGTGGTATTTCGCATGGATTTTGGGAACGCTTCTTGCCTGTGCATTTGGGATAATCACAGCGCTGGCGCTTGAGCACGTTGAATCAGGCAAAGCCGGACAAGAAGATAGCTAATGACCAATATTATCGCGATGTTATACAACGCGATGGACAAGCGCCCCTTGCGGGCGCTTTCATTTGTGCTGGCAATCGTATTGGCCGGCTGCATATTCTGGGATCCGTCACGTTTCGCGGCTAAAACCAGTGAGCTTGAAATCTGGCATGGTTTTCTGCTGATGTGGGCGGTCTGCGCAGGCATCATTCACGGCGTTGGCTTTCGTCCTCGTGCCGTACACTGGCAGGGTATCTTCTGCCCGCTGATCGCGGATATCGTCCTCGTTGTTGGTCTGTTTTTCTTCTTCTTTTGAATAAGAAACATCCTTAAATATTTATGGGCTTGCATAAGCCCATAATTTTTTACTCTCCGTTTACTTTCCCCCATTCCAAAGCACCATTCCCGCGCGTATAGTAGCGAAGTTTGAAAGCACTAACCTTTTGTTGCATTACCGGGATGTAAAGTGAATACAACGCTGTTTCGATGGCCGGTTCGTGTCTACTATGAAGATACCGATGCCGGTGGGGTGGTTTACCACGCCAGCTACGTCGCTTTTTATGAAAGAGCGCGCACAGAGATGCTGCGTCATCATCACTTCAGTCAGCAGGTCCTGTTGGCTGAACGTGTAGCCTTTGTGGTGCGCAAGATGACCCTCGAGTATTTTGCGCCTGCCCGGCTCGACGATATGCTCGAAGTTCAAACCGAAATTACGTCAATGCGTGGCACCTCTTTGGTTTTCACGCAACGCATTGTCAACGCAGAGAACACCGTGCTGAATGAAGCCGAAGTTCTGATTGTTTGCGTTGATCCACTCAAAATGAAGCCTCGTGCGCTTCCCAAGTCTATTGTCGCGGAGTTTAAGCAGTGACTGACATGAATATCCTTGATTTGTTCCTGAAGGCAAGCCTTCTGGTTAAACTTATCATGTTGATTTTGATTGGTTTCTCAATCGCATCCTGGGCCATTATTATCCAGCGGACCCGTATTCTTAATGCTGCTTCACGTGAAGCCGAAGCATTTGAAGACAAGTTCTGGTCTGGCATTGAATTGTCGCGCCTGTACCAGGAAAGCCAGGGGCGTCGTGATAATTTGGCTGGCTCAGAACAAATTTTCTACAGCGGGTTCAAAGAATTTGCCCGTTTGCATCGGGCAAATAGCCACGCGCCGGAAGCGGTCGTTGAGGGGGCTTCCCGTGCGATGCGTATCTCGATGAACCGTGAGCTGGAAACGCTGGAAACGCATATTCCATTCCTCGGAACCGTTGGCTCCATCAGCCCGTATATCGGTCTGTTCGGTACCGTTTGGGGGATCATGCACGCATTTATCGCGCTGGGCGCGGTAAAACAGGCGACACTGCAAATGGTTGCACCGGGTATCGCGGAAGCGTTGATTGCAACGGCTATCGGTCTGTTTGCGGCAATCCCGGCGGTTATGGCCTACAACCGTCTGAACCAGCGCGTGAACAAACTGGAACTGAATTACGACAACTTTATGGAAGAGTTCACCGCGATTCTGCACCGCCAGGCGTTTACCGTTAGCGAGAGCAACAAGGGGTAAGCCATGGCCAGAACGCGTGGACGAGGTCGTCGCGAACTCAAGTCCGAAATCAATATTGTACCGCTGCTCGACGTACTGCTGGTGCTGTTGCTGATCTTTATGGCAACCGCACCGATCATTACGCAGAGTGTGGAAGTCGACCTGCCGGATGCGACCGAATCGCAAGCCGTCAGCAGTAACGACGAACCCCCGGTCATTATTGAAGTTTCCGGTATTGGGCAATACAGCGTGGTGGTTGAGAAAGATCGTATGGATCAACTGCCGCCGGAGCAGGTTATCGCGGAAGCGAAAAGTCGCCTGCAGACCAATCCGAAAACGGTCTTTTTAATCGGTGGTGCGAAAGACGTGCCTTATGATGAAATAATTAAAGCGCTGAACTTGTTACACAGTGCAGGCGTAAAATCGGTTGGCTTGATGACGCAGCCAATCTGATGACGGCGTTTTGCTGGCTTGAAAGATAGCACGTAACAGGCGAACAGTTTTTTGGGAACCGAGAGTGTCAAAGGCAACCGAACAAAACGACAAGCTCAAAAGGGCGATAATTATTTCAGCGGTGCTGCATGTCATTTTATTTGCAGCGCTGATCTGGAGTTCGTTCGATGAGCACATTGATGCTTCAGCCGGCGGCGGTGGCGGTTCGTCCATCGACGCCGTTATGGTCGATCCTGGAGCCGTTGTGCAACAGTACGACAGGCAGCAGCAACAGCAGGCAAGCGCGAAACGTGCTGAAGAGCAGCGTGAAAAGCAGGCGCAGCAGCAAGCTGAAGAACTTCGCGAGAAACAGGCAGCTGAGCAAGAGCGACTGAAGCAGCTGGAAAAAGAACGCTTAGCCGCGCAGGAAAAAGTGCGCGAACAGGCGGAACAGCAGAAGCAAGCTGAAGCCGCCGCCGCGAAAGCGCAAGAGCAACAGAAACAGGCTGAAGAAGCTGCGGCGAAGGCTGCTGCAGACGCGAAGGCTAAAGCTGATGCACAGGCGAAACAAGCGGCAGATGCCGCGAAGAAAGCCGCTGCGGACGCACAGAAAAAAGCTGAGGCGGAAGCTGCTAAAGCCGCTGCTGATGCGAAGAAAGTTGCCGAAGCACAAGCTGCTAAAGCTGCCGCGGACGCTGCGAAGAAAGCACAGGCTGAAGCCGCTAAGCAAGCAGCAGCCGAGAAAGCTGCCGCTGAGAAAGCAGAAAAAGCCGCCGCCGCGAAAGCGGCCGCTGCTGAAAAAGCGGCGGCTGATAAGAAAGCCGCAGCGGAAAAAGCAGCAGCAGACAAAAAAGCTGCAGCCGAGAAAGCCGCTGCCGATAAGAAAGCTGCGGCAGATAAAGCAGCTGCTGCTAAAAAGGCTGCGGCCGAGAAAGCCGCTGCCGATAAGAAAGCTGCGGCAGATAAAGCAGCTGCTGCTAAAAAGGCTGCGGCCGAAAAAGCCGCTGCAGCCTCTGGCGTTGACGACTTGTTGGGTGACCTGAGCTCCGGTAAGAATGCACCGGAATCGGGCGGTGGAGCGAAAGGAAACGGCCAACCGGCGAAAGATAGTGGTACAAGTGGTGCCAATGGCGGTGCATCTGGTGCTGATATCAGTGCTTACGCATCTCAAATTCGTAATGCGATCCAGAGCCGTCTGTATGGTGCAGATTTGTATGCAGGTAAATCTTGCGTATTACATATCAAGTTAGCACCCGATGGTCTGTTACTGGATGTGACCGAAGAGGGTGGGGATCCAGCATTGTGTCAGGCTGCGCTGACGGCTGCGAAAACTGCCAGAATTCCTAAACCGCCTAGCCAGGCAGTTTATGAAAAAGTAAAAGATGCCAAACTGGACTTCAAACTGTAATAACGACCCCTGAGAAATCAGGGGAAACGGTCTAAGGTTGATACTGAGTTGTGGTAGTTTTGTGTATTTGAGTTTGTTAACATTCTGCTAAATTATCGTGGGCTTTCCGTCCAGATAAGGGAGATATGATGAAGCAGGCATTACGAGTAGCATTTGGTTTTCTGATGCTGTGGGCAGCGGTGCTGCACGCAGAAGTACGTATCGAGATCACCCAGGGGGTGGACTCGGCGCGCCCGATTGGTGTTGTCCCCTTCCAGTGGACAGGACCGGGTGCTGCACCTGAAGATATCGGTGGTATCGTAGGTGCTGACCTGCGTAACAGCGGTAAATTTAACCCGTTAGACCGTTCTCGTCTGCCTCAGCAGCCTGGTACCGCGCAGGAAGTTCAACCTGCCGCTTGGTCTGCGCTGGGCATTGATGCCGTAGTCGTTGGCCAGGTTACGCCGAACCCGGATGGTTCTTACAGCGTTGCCTATCAGCTGGTTGACACCGGTGGCGCACCGGGTACCGTACTGGCACAGAACACTTATAAAGTGAACAAGCAGTGGCTGCGTTACGCGGGGCATACTGCAAGTGACGAAGTGTTTGAAAAACTGACCGGCATTAAAGGTGCATTCCGTACCCGTATCGCTTATGTTGTTCAGACCAACGGTGGTCAGTTCCCGTACGAATTACGTGTGTCCGACTACGATGGTTACAACCAGTTCGTGGTACACCGTTCTCCGCAGCCGCTGATGTCTCCGGCGTGGTCTCCGGACGGTTCAAAACTGGCGTACGTAACCTTCGAGAGTGGTCGTTCTGCACTGGTTATTCAGACGTTGTCAAATGGCGCGGTTCGTCAGGTAGCGTCGTTCCCACGTCACAACGGTGCGCCTGCGTTTTCTCCGGATGGCAGCAAACTGGCGTTTGCCCTGTCTAAAACCGGCAGCCTGAACCTGTATGTCATGGACATTGGTTCCGGTCAGATCCGTCAGGTGACGGATGGTCGTAGCAACAACACGGAACCGACCTGGTTCCCGGACAGCCAAAACCTGGCCTTTACATCTGATCAGGCTGGTCGTCCGCAGGTATATAAAGTTAACGTCAACGGCGGTGCTCCGCAGCGCATTACCTGGGAAGGTTCGCAAAACCAGGATGCGGATGTGAGCAGCGACGGTAAATTTATGGTAATGGTAAGTTCGGCCAACGGTCAGCAGCACATTGCCAAACAAGATCTGGTAGCGGGTGGCGTACAAGTTCTGTCGTCAACGTTCCTGGACGAAACGCCAAGTCTGGCACCTAACGGCACTATGGTAATCTACAGCTCTTCTCAGGGGATGGGATCCGTGCTGAATTTGGTTTCTACAGATGGGCGTTTCAAAGCGCGTCTTCCGGCAACTGATGGACAGGTTAAATTCCCTGCCTGGTCGCCGTATCTGTGATAATAAATAATTGATTAATAAAGGAATCATTGAAATGCAACTGAACAAAGTGCTGAAAGGGCTGATGATTGCTCTGCCTGTTATGGCTATTGCAGCGTGTTCTTCTAACAAGAACGCCAGCAATGACGGCAGCGAAGGCATGCTGGGTGCCGGCACTGGTATGGATGCAAACGGCAGCGGCAACATGTCTTCTGAAGAGCAAGCGCGTCTTCAGATGCAACAGCTGCAGCAGAACAACATCGTTTACTTCGATCTGGACAAGTACGATATCCGTTCTGATTTCGCTGCAATGCTGGATGCTCACGCTAACTTCCTGCGTAGCAACCCGTCTTACAAAGTCACCGTAGAAGGTCATGCGGACGAACGTGGTACTCCTGAGTACAACATCTCCCTGGGTGAGCGTCGTGCGAACGCCGTTAAGATGTACCTGCAGGGTAAAGGCGTTTCTGCTGACCAGATCTCCATCGTTTCTTACGGTAAAGAAAAACCTGCAGTACTGGGTCATGACGAAGCGGCTTACGCCAAAAACCGTCGCGCCGTACTGGTTTACTAAGAGAATTGCATGAGCAGTAACTTCAGACATCATCTGTTGAGTCTGTCGTTACTGGTTGGCATAGCGGCCCCTTGGGCCGCTTTTGCTCAGGCGCCAATCAGTAGTGTCGGCTCAGGCTCGGTCGAAGACCGTGTCACTCAACTCGAGCGTATTTCTAACGCTCACAGTCAGCTTTTAACCCAACTCCAGCAACAACTCTCCGATAATCAGTCCGATATTGATTCCCTGCGTGGTCAAATTCAGGAAAATCAGTATCAGTTGAACCAGGTTGTTGAACGCCAGAAGCAAATATTGTTGCAGATTAATAATCTTGGCAGCGGTAGTGCGCCTGCGGCGCAGTCTGCAGGTAGCGATCAGAGTGGGGCAGCAGCAACCCCTACGCCTGATGCGGGCGCAGCGGCAGCGTCAGGAACCCCGGCGCAGACTGGCGATGCGAACACTGATTACAATGCGGCCATTGCTCTGGTGCAGGATAAATCCCGCCAGGATGATGCGATTGAAGCATTTCAGAACTTCATCAAAAAGTACCCAGACTCGACTTACCTGCCAAATGCGAATTACTGGCTGGGTCAGTTGAATTACAACAAGGGGAAAAAAGATGATGCAGCGTTCTATTTTGCTTCAGTAGTTAAAAACTTCCCTAAATCACCAAAGGCTGCAGACGCGATGTATAAAGTCGGCGTCATCATGCAGGACAAAGGTGACACAGCAAAAGCTAAAGCCGTTTATCAGCAGGTTATCACTAAATACCCTGGCACTGATGGCGCGAAACAAGCGCAAAAACGCCTTGGCGCGATGTAATGAACACCATGCGACCAGAAATCGTGTTAATTCTGGTCGCGTCGTGTGATTCCTAAGCAGTTGAGTTATTTACATCGAAATTTTTGTTGCGCTAAAATCTGAAATCAGTAATATATGCCGCCGTTGCCAAGGGATATCAAACAGCCCGAAAGCGGCAAAAAAAGTGGGTCGTTAGCTCAGTTGGTAGAGCAGTTGACTTTTAATCAATTGGTCGCAGGTTCGAATCCTGCACGACCCACCAATCGCTAAGGTGGAATGCGATTGTAAAACGTGAAGGATAACGTTGCGTAAGCAACGGCCCGTAGGGCGAGACGAAGTCGAGTCATCCTGCACGACCCACCACTAACTCAGTTAGTAAGTAGTATCCAGCGTAGTATCGGGTGATTAGCTCAGCTGGGAGAGCACCTCCCTTACAAGGAGGGGGTCGGCGGTTCGATCCCGTCATCACCCACCACTCGGGGCGTTAGCTCAGTTGGTAGAGCAGTTGACTTTTAATCAATTGGTCGCAGGTTCGAATCCTGCACGCCCCACCAATTTATTGGTGGTACCGAGTAAAAATTTTCAGGTTATACCCGAGCGGGTCGTTAGCTCAGTTGGTAGAGCAGTTGACTTTTAATCAATTGGTCGCAGGTTCGAATCCTGCACGACCCACCAATCGCTAAGGTGGAACGCGATTGTAAAACGTGAAGGATAACGTTGCGTGAGCAACGGCCCGTAGGGCGAGGCAAAGCCGAGTCATCCTGCACGACCCACCATCCTGAAAGTATAAAGAAGTAAACCCCATAAGGGGGCGTTAGCTCAGTTGGTAGAGCAGTTGACTTTTAATCAATTGGTCGCAGGTTCGAATCCTGCACGCCCCACCAGTGTAAAAAAGCGCCCTAAAGGCGCTTTTTTGCTATGCGCAGAATCAACGATTCGAACCTGCTTGCCTGATGCGCTTCGCTTATCAGTCCTACAGATGACACTATTCACGTAGGCCGGATAGGACGTCAGTCGCCATCCGGCATTCATCACACGCAATTATTGTGACTTTCTTACGCCAATCCGCTATCTTGTTTAGCATATAAAACAAATCTAACCGAATACGGCGTGCGTCACGCTTTTAATCGGTTATTTCGTTAAGCTAGTAAAACGAGAAAGCAAGATGAGCGTGATGTTTGATCCAGAAGCAGCAATTTATCCGTTTCCGCCGAAGCCAGCCCCGCTGAGTGTGGATGAAAAGCAATTTTATCGTGAAAAAATCAAGCGCCTGTTGAAAGAGCGTGATGCCGTTATGGTCGCGCACTATTACACCGATCCTGAAATTCAGCAATTGGCCGAAGAGACCGGTGGCTGTATTTCTGATTCTCTGGAGATGGCGCGGTTCGGCTCAAAACATTCTGCCTCTACGCTGTTGGTTGCAGGAGTGAGGTTTATGGGGGAAACCGCCAAAATCCTCAGCCCGGAAAAGACCATCCTGATGCCGACCTTACAGGCGGAATGTTCATTAGATCTGGGTTGCCCGATTGATGCTTTCAGCGCGTTTTGCGATGCGCATCCTGATCGTACTGTGGTGGTTTACGCCAATACCTCCGCTGCCGTTAAAGCACGTGCGGACTGGGTCGTCACGTCCAGTATCGCGGTAGAACTTATTGAGCATCTTGATAGTTTAGGTGAAAAAATCATCTGGGCTCCGGACAGACATCTGGGCAACTACGTGCAAAAACAGACCGGTGCAGACGTTCTTTGTTGGCAGGGGGCCTGTATCGTCCACGACGAATTTAAAACTCAGGCTTTAACACGCATGAAGGGGCTTTACCCTGATGCTGCGGTGTTGGTGCACCCGGAGTCCCCTCAGTCTATCGTTGATATGGCCGATGCGGTTGGCTCAACCAGCCAGTTAATCAACGCAGCTAAATCGTTACCGCATCAACAGCTGATTGTGGCGACTGACCGGGGCATTTTTTACAAAATGCAGCAGGCCGTTCCGGATAAAGAATTGCTTGAAGCGCCGACGGCTGGCGAGGGGGCAACCTGTCGCAGCTGTGCGCATTGTCCGTGGATGGCGATGAACGGCCTCAAGGCGATTGCTGAGGGCCTGGAACAAGGCGGAGCGGCTCATGAGATACATGTTGATGCTGCGCTGCGAGAAGGGGCGTTGTTGCCGTTAAACCGCATGTTGGAATTTGCGGCTACACTTCGAGCTTAATTAATTTTTTTGCTCTGGGGGAAAGATGGACTTTTTTAGCACGCAGAACATTCTGGTACATATTCCGATCGGCGCTGGCGGTTACGATCTGTCGTGGATCGAAGCTGTGGGGACGATCGCCGGGTTGCTGTGTATTGGTCTGGCGAGCCTTGAGAAAATAAGCAATTACTTCTTCGGCCTGATAAACGTCACGCTGTTTGCGATTATCTTCTTTCAGATCCAGCTCTATGCAAGCCTGTTGCTGCAAGTTTTCTTCTTTGCTGCCAACATCTACGGCTGGTATGCCTGGTCCAGGCAAACTAACCAGCATGAAGCGGAACTGAAAATTCGCTGGCTGCCGTTACCAAAAGCGATCGGCTGGCTGGCGGCTTGCGTGGTAGCGATCGGCCTGATGTCGGTCTATATCGATCCGGTCTTTGCATTCCTGACCCGCATTGCGGTGAACATTATGCAGGCATTAGGATTACAGGTTGTTGTGCCTGAGTTGCAACCCGATGCATTCCCGTTCTGGGACTCCAGCATGATGGTGTTGTCGATTGCGGCGATGATCCTGATGACGCGCAAATACGTCGAAAACTGGCTGCTGTGGGTGATCATTAACGTAATAAGCGTAGTGATTTTCGCCCTACAAGGCGTATATGCCATGTCGCTGGAGTATATGATCCTGACGGTTATCGCCCTGAATGGTAGCAGGATGTGGATTAACAGCGCGCGTGAGCGGGGTTCCCGCGCGCTGTCCCATTAATGGTGATGATGTGAATGGCCGGACACGCCTTGGTACAGGTGGCAGTCCGGCCCATTGCACGGCTGATACTCCATCTGGATCGTCGCGTGTTCAATCTGGTAGTGATGGATAAGGAAATGCTGAATACGTTCCAGCAGGGCGTCATGATCGTGCGGCGGGATCACTTGCACATGCAGCGTCATTACCGGTTTTTCACCCACCATCCAGACATGGACATGGTGCACATTGCGGACTTCGGGGATATCCCGGCTGAGATGGCGCTGCAGTGCGGCAATATCCAGCGTCAGCGGGGCACCTTCCAGTAATTCGTTAACGCTATCCTTTAACAGTCGCCAGGCGCTGCGCAGTACCAGCACGGAAACCAGAATCGAGAGAATCGGGTCCGCAGGCGTCCAGCCCGTCCAGATAATAATGAGCGCAGCGATGATCGCTCCGACCGAGCCGAGTAAATCGCCCATCACATGTAGTGCCGCGGCGCGGACGTTCAGGTTTTTCTCCTCACTGCCGCGGTGTAGAACCCAAAAAGCCAGCACGTTGGCGAGTAAACCTGCGACGGCTATAACCATCATCATACCGCCTGCCACGGGGCGGGGCGTATGAAAGCGCTCAATGGCTTCCCAGACGATTAAAATAGTGATCACGACCAATGCGATGGCATTAACAAACGCGGCCAGTGTCGTGAGCCTCAGCCAGCCGAAGGTGTGTCGTATTGTGGGCGGTCGATGGGAAAACCGGACGGCCAGCAGCGCGAAAAGGAGCGCTGCGGCATCAGTGAGCATATGCCCGGCATCAGCCAACAAGGCCAGTGAACCTGAAAGTATTCCACCTACCACTTCAACCAACATAAATCCGGCTGTAATGCAGAATGCAAACATCAAGCGGCGGGCATTATTGTCCTTGGGTTGCTCAGAGGAATTATGAGTATGCGAGTGCGCCATTATGCCATCCCTTTGTTATTCTCATCTTTACTGTATGCCATCATACCGTTTTTGGGATGATAAAATTAAAAAGGAGAGCTATTGCTCTCCCGTTATTAGCTTTATTTTCAGCGTTACTGCGTAGTGCCATCAGTTTTTGTCTCGGCATCATTATTAATGCCGTTTCCGGTCTCAACCTTCTTATTCACATCAGGGCAGCGACCGTCCTTACACATGGTGTTTTTGTGCATCTCGTCTTTGGTCATCCCTTCATGGTTCATTGATGAACCGTTCGGGTGCAGCATTGTGCCACCCGAATTCACGTTACTGTTGTCGATGTTATTTGGTGCCACGTTTTCGCGTGCGTCTGGGGCGACCTGACCGGCATCCGCCGAGGAATTTGCCTGGCCGTTATTGGACTGCGTATTGGTTTCAGCAGCCAGCGCCGCGCCGCTGGCGAGGCTGAGTGTAGCGGTAAGAAAGAGTGAAGCCAGCTTTGTCATATGCATAATATGCTCCTGTTATGGTCGATATGTCGGATAACGTCTTCCAACAGTGCATGTGCCAGTTACATCATTAATATGTGGTTAATAGTTTTGTCTGAGAAATCAAACCCAGCATAGAATCTTGAAATTTATGAAAATTAAAGCTGTTACAGTTATAAATTGTAGGTTGGATCTCGTTTTTCGCTACTTTATTGCGTTTTTTTGGCCAATTCCAGGATTAATCCGTCCAAAGTGTAAAACCCCGTTTACACTTTATGACTGAAGATATAGATTGGAGGGATTGCATTCATTTATATAAGTATGGCAACGCTGGAATAATCATGAATTATCAGAACGACGATTTACGCATTAAAGAGATCAACGAGTTATTACCGCCAGTCGCATTGCTGGAAAAATTCCCCGCTACTGAAAATGCCGCAAACACGGTGGCTCATGCCCGTAAGGCGATTCATAAAATTCTGAAAGGGAGCGATGATCGCCTGTTAGTGGTGATTGGGCCGTGCTCTATTCATGATCCGGCAGCCGCTAAAGAGTACGCCGCCCGCCTGCTGGCGCTGCGCGAAGAGTTAAAAGGCGAGCTTGAAATTGTCATGCGCGTCTATTTTGAAAAACCGCGAACCACCGTCGGCTGGAAAGGGCTTATCAACGATCCGCACATGGACAACAGCTTCCAAATCAACGATGGGCTGCGCATTGCACGTAAATTGCTGCTGGATATCAACGATAGCGGATTGCCGGCTGCGGGTGAGTTCCTCGATATGATCACGCCGCAATACCTCGCCGACTTGATGAGTTGGGGCGCGATTGGGGCTCGTACCACGGAGTCTCAAGTACACCGCGAGCTGGCATCAGGTCTGTCTTGCCCGGTTGGTTTTAAAAACGGTACCGATGGCACGATCAAAGTTGCGATTGATGCAATCAACGCAGCAGGGGCGCCACACTGCTTCCTGTCTGTGACCAAATGGGGTCATTCAGCGATCGTGAATACCAGCGGTAACGGCGATTGCCATATTATTTTGCGCGGCGGCAAAGAACCTAACTACAGCGCTCAGCACGTTGCCGACGTGAAAGAAGGTCTGATCAAAGCAGGGCTCTCTGCACAAGTGATGATCGACTTTAGCCATGCCAACTCCTGCAAGCAGTTCAAAAAGCAGATGGATGTTGCGAAAGACGTTTGCGGACAAGTCGCTGGTGGAGAAAAAGCGATTATTGGCGTGATGATCGAAAGCCATCTGGTCGAGGGTAATCAGAACCCGGATAGCGGCGAGCCGCTGACCTACGGTAAGAGCATCACCGACGCCTGCATTGGCTGGGAAGACACCGATGCGGTGCTGCGCCAGTTGGCGGATGCGGTAAAAGCGCGTCGCGGTTAAAACGTTAGCCTTCCAGAAAAATAAAAAAGCGCGGATAATCCGCGCTTTTTTATGTGTCGCGAAGAAATTACTTCGCTTTACCCTGGTTCGCAACGGCTGCCGCTTTTGCTGCGATCTCGTCAGCGTTACCCAGATAGTAGTGTTTGATCGGTTTGAAGTTTTCGTCGAACTCATATACCAGCGGTACGCCGGTCGGAATGTTCAGTTCAAGGATCTCATCTTCGCCCATGTTATCCAGGTATTTAACCAGCGCACGCAGAGAGTTACCGTGAGCGGCGATAATCACACGCTCACCGCTTTTCATGCGCGGCAGAATGGTTTCGTTCCAGTAGGGGATAACGCGATCGATGGTCAGCGCCAGGCTTTCGGTAACCGGTAACTCTTTGTCGGTCAGCTTCGCATAACGCGGATCGTGACCCGGATAACGCTCGTCATCTTTGGTCAGTTCCGGTGGCGTTACCGCAAAGCCGCGACGCCATTGTTTAACCTGCTCGTCACCGTATTTTTCAGCGGTTTCAGCTTTGTTCAGACCCTGCAGCGCGCCGTAATGACGTTCGTTCAGTTTCCAGGATTTCTCAACCGGCAGCCAGGCCTGATCCAGTTCGTCCAGTACGTTCCACAGGGTGTGAATGGCACGTTTCAGCACAGAGGTATAAGCAAAATCGAAGCTGTAGCCTTCCTCTTTCAGCAGTTTACCTGCCGCTTTTGCTTCGCCCACACCTTTCTCGGACAGATCAACGTCATACCAACCGGTAAAACGGTTCTCGTTGTTCCACTGACTTTCACCGTGACGTACCAGAACCAGCTTAGTTACAGCCATACACTCACTCCTATAAATCATATTTAATGATAATAATTCTCATTATATTGCCGTAATGCGTCAGCGGCAATCCTTACGCATAACCATAGCGAAAATAGCGCCACAGTGTAAGGTTCTTGTGAACTCAAGGTTGCGATTTTGTCTTTGAACGGTGGGGATTTGAGCGGTTCTACTGTGATAAACAAGCAACAGGCCCGATACGTTACGTCATCGGGCCTGGGAGTGGGAACGATTAGGCTGGAATAAACCGGTATTCCGTCACGCTGGCATACTCTTCGCCAGGACGCAGGAAGCAGTCTGGCTGCGGCCATTCCGGATGGTTCGGGCTGTCCGGCAGGAACTCGCTTTCCAGTGCCAGACCTTGCCAGTCGGCGTAGGCATCAGGACCACGGGATGGCGTACCGTCGAGGAAATTCCCGGAATAAAACTGTAATGCCGGGGCGGAGGTGTAGACCTCCATCTGCAGTTTTTCATCCTGGGACCACAGTCGAGCGACCGGCGTATGCGTATTGCCCTGTGCCTGGAGCAGGAAGGCGTGATCGTAACCTTTTACCTTGCGCTGATCGTCATCGGCAAGAAATTCACTGCTGATGATCTTAGGCGTACGGAAATCGAAAGTGCTACCAGCGACGGATTTCAGTCCGTCGTGCGGGATGCCCATTTCATCAACCGGCAAGTACTCGTCGGCGAGGATTTGCAGCTTGTGTTGGCGCACATCCGTTTTGTCACCGTCGAGGTTGAAATAAACGTGATTCGTCAGATTCACCGGGCAGGGCTTATCGACCGTGGCGCGGTAGGTTATCGAAATACGATTATCGTCAGTCAGGCGATACTGCACGGTAGCGCAAAGATGGCCAGGGAAGCCCTGATCGCCATCGTCAGACGTTAAGGCGAACAGCACCTGGCGGTCATTTTGATTGACTATCTGCCAGCGACGTTTGTCAAAACCGTCCGGCCCGCCGTGCAGCTGGTTGTCGCCCTGACTTGGTATTAATTCAACGGTTTCGCCAGCAAATGTATAGCGGCTGTTGGCGATACGGTTAGCGTAGCGACCAATCGAGGCCCCCAGAAATGCAGCCTGTCCCGGGTATTGTTCCGGGCTGGCACAACCGAGTAATGCTTCGCGCACGCTATCATCGCTGAGCGGAATACGCGCAGAGAGTAGGGTCGCGCCCCAGTCCATCAGCGTGACCACCATCCCTGCGTCATTGCGCAGGGTGAGCAGGCGAAACGGCTGACCGTCCGGAGCCTGCACGGGGATTTCGTTTAACATTGTCCGGCTCCTTGAGAAGGTTTGCAGACGTAGAATGTTTCTTTAATTCCAGTTTTTGCTTCGTACTGCTCAGCTACAGCTTGCTGTACGGCTGGCACCAAATCTTGCGGGATCAGCGCCACTATACAGCCGCCGAAGCCGCCGCCGGTCATGCGTACACCGCCTTTATCGCCAATGGTCGCTTTGACAATCTCAACCAGCGTATCAATTTGCGGCACGGTAATTTCAAAGTCATCGCGCATTGAGGTGTGAGATTCCGCCATCAGTTGGCCCATACGCAGCAGGTCGCCTTTTTCCAGCGCCTGTGCTGCTTCAACAGTACGCGCATTTTCCGTGATCACGTGGCGAACGCGTTTGGCGACGATCGGATCCAATTCGTGGGCGACGGCGTTAAACGCTTCTAGGTTAACATCACGCAGCGCTGGCTGCTGGAAGAAACGAGCGCCGGTTTCACACTGTTCGCGACGGGTGTTGTATTCGCTACCGACCAGCGTACGTTTAAAGTTACTGTTGATGATCACCACCGCTACGCCCTCAGGCATAGAAACTGCTTTGGTGCCAAGCGTTCGGCAGTCGATCAGTAGCGCATGATCTTTCTTACCAAGTGCCGAGATCAACTGATCCATAATGCCGCAGTTACAGCCGACAAACTGGTTTTCAGCTTCCTGACCGTTCAGGGCAATCTGCGCGCCGTCGAGCGGCAGATGATAGAGCTGCTGGAATACCGTACCCACAGCGACTTCCAGCGAGGCAGAAGAACTTAACCCCGCGCCCTGTGGGACGTTACCGCTGATCACCAGATCAGCGCCGCCAAAGGCGTTATTGCGCTTTTGCAGATGTTTCACTACGCCACGCACGTAGTTTGACCACTGCTGGCTGTCGTGGGCGATAATCGGCGCATCAAGCGAGAACTCATCAATCTGATTGTCGTAATCAGCGGCGATCACGCGGACTTTTCGATCGTCGCGTGCCGCACAACTGATAACGGTTTGATAGTCGATGGCGCAAGGCAGAACGAAGCCGTCGTTATAATCGGTATGTTCGCCGATCAGGTTTACACGACCCGGTGCCTGAATAGTATGGGTGGCAGGGTAGCCAAATGTTTCTGCAAACAGAGATTGTGTTTTTTCTTTCAGACTCATTATTTAAACTCCGGATTCGCGAAAATGGATGTCGCTGACCGCACGCAGTCGTTCAGCCGCTTGTTCTGCCGTCAGGTCGCGCTGGGTTTCTGCCAGCATTTCATATCCGACCATAAATTTACGCACAGTCGCGGAACGCAGCAGCGGCGGATAAAAGTGTGCATGCAACTGCCAGTGTTGGTTTTCTTCACCGTTAAACGGTGCGCCGTGCCAGCCCATGGAGTAGGGGAATGAACACTGGAACAGATTGTCGTAACGACTGGTCAGTTTTTTCAACGCCAGCGCCAGGTCAGCACGCTGTTCGTCGCTCAAATCGGTAATACGCAGCACATGCGCTTTCGGCAGCAGCAGCGTTTCGAACGGCCACGCGGCCCAGTAAGGCACAACCGCCAGCCAGTGCTCGGTTTCTACGACCGTACGACTGCCGTCCGCCAGTTCTCTCTGGACGTAATCAACGAGCATTGGCGCGCCTTGTTCGGCGAAGTACGCTTTCTGCAGGCGATCTTCACGTTCGGCTTCGTTAGGCAAAAAGCTGTTGGCCCAAATTTGTCCGTGTGGGTGCGGGTTCGAGCACCCCATCGCTGCGCCTTTATTCTCAAATACCTGCACCCAGGGATAGGTTTTCCCTAAGTCTTCGGTCTGCTCCTGCCACGTTTTTACGATTTCTGTCAGTGCAGGGACGCTGAGTTCCGGCAACGTTTTGCTGTGATCGGGTGAGAAGCAAATCACGCGGCTGGTACCGCGCGCGCTCTGGCAGCGCATCAACGGATCGTGACTGTCCGGCGCGTCGGGGGTATCGGACATCAGCGCCGCAAAGTCATTGGTAAAGACATAGGTCCCGGTGTAATCCGGGTTTTTGTCGCCGGTAACGCGCGTATTGCCAGCGCACAGGAAGCAGTCCGGGTCATGTGCAGGTAGTACCTGCTTAGACGGAGTTTCCTGTGCCCCTTGCCACGGGCGTTTGGCGCGATGCGGTGATACGAGGATCCACTGCCCGGTGAGCGGGTTAAAACGGCGGTGTGGATGATCGACAGGATTGAATTGCGTCATGATTGGTCCTTAATCCGAATATCCCTGTGGGTGGCGTGACTGCCAGTGCCAGGTATCTTGTGCCATTTCATCCAATGTGCGGGTCACGCGCCAGTTGAGCTCGCGATCGGCTTTGCTGGCATCAGCCCAGTAGGCTGGAAGATCGCCTTCACGGCGCGGGGCGAAGTGGTAATTCACCGGTTTACCACAGGCTTTGCTGAAGGCGTGGACCACGTCCAGCACGCTGCTGCCGATGCCTGCACCGAGGTTATAAATATGCACACCCTGAATGCCTGCCAGTTTTTCCATGGCGGCAACGTGGCCGTCGGCGAGATCCATCACATGGATGTAGTCGCGTACGCCGGTGCCATCTTCAGTAGGGTAGTCATTGCCAAATATGGCAAGAGACTCGCGGCGGCCAACGGCAACCTGCGCGATGTAAGGCATCAGGTTGTTTGGAATACCTTGCGGATCTTCCCCCATATCTCCTGACGGATGAGCGCCAACAGGGTTAAAGTAGCGCAGCAGGGCAATGCTCCAGTCGGGCTGAGCTTTTTGCAGATCGGTCAGGATCTGTTCCACCATCAGCTTGCTTTTGCCGTACGGACTTTGTGGCGTGCCGGTGGGGAAGCTTTCAACGTAAGGAATTTGCGGCTGATCGCCATAGACGGTCGCGGAGGAGCTGAAAATGAAGTTTTTCACGTTGGCTGCGCGCATTGCATTCACCAGACGCAGAGTGCCGTTGACGTTGTTGTCATAGTACTCCAGCGGCTTGGCAACGGATTCTCCAACGGCTTTTAAACCGGCAAAATGGATGACCGTATCAATGGCATGATCGTGCAGAATTTCGGTTATCAGCGCTTCGTTACGGATGTCTCCTTCCACGAAGGTCGGATGCTTGCCGCCTAAACGCTCAATGACGGGCAGTACGCTGCGCTTGCTGTTGCAGAGATTATCCAGGATCACCACCTCGTGACCGTTTTTCAGCAACTGCACGCAAGTGTGGCTTCCAATGTAACCGCTACCACCTGTAACCAATACTCTCATAATTCGCTCCGTTAAGCCTATGGTATGCAATAACCATAGCATAACAAAGATGCGAAAAGTGTGACACGGAATAAATTAGTGGAATCGTTTACACTCCAGGGTTTTCACTCGACGCTGCTAGTTAATTTATTATAAATCATTATGTTAGATTGTTATTACAGCGATTGTCTGAAAAAAAAGCAGAAAAAAGGGCGTGATAAACGCCCTGGCATGAAAATTAACGCAGAGAAGTTTGTCGATAGCCGTAGATATCTCCCTCGGGTACAAACTCTAGCCGATGGGTAATGCAGGCCGGGGCATCTTCGGCGTGATGAGAGACGAACAAAAGCTGAGTTTCGCCTTCACCGATCAGGACATCCACAAACCGACGGATCAGTTGGCGGTTGAGCGGATCTAATCCTTGCAAGGGTTCATCGAGGATCAGCAATGTAGGATGTTTCACCAGAGCACGAACAATCAATGCCAGCCGCTGTTGTCCCCAGGAAAGACTATGAAATGGCGCATCCGCGGTACGTTTATCGATGCCAAGAATATCCAGCCACTGCTGTACCAGCTTGTGCTGCCTGTCGGAGACGGCCTGATAAATGCCGATTGAATCGAAATAACCGGAGAGAATAACGTTGCGAACTGTTGTACTTACCCGGTAATCCAAATGCAGGCTGCTGCTGACATAGCCAATGTGTTTTTTGATATCCCAGATAGTTTCACCGCTGCCCCGGCGTCGGCCAAACAGGGTCAGGTCGTTGCTATATCCCTGGGGATGATCGCCGGTGATTAAACTGAGCAGGGTTGATTTCCCCGCACCGTTGGGGCCGACGATTTGCCAGTGTTCCCCCGGATTTACCCGCCAGCTCAGATGATGCAGGATAGGGCGATCGTTATACGAGACAGTGCCATCTTTAAGCACAATGCGCGGCTCGTTATCTGACAATGTGTGGCGTACTGAAGGCTCATCCGGCTCGGGTAACTGGATGCCTTCCAGCCGCTCGCTATGGGCAAGCTGAGCGATTAATGCTTGTTGCAGAAGGTCGATTTTTGCGCCGGTTTCCGTCAGTGTGCAATCGGCAAGCACGCCGGCAAACTGCACGAATTCGGGAATTTCATCAAAGCGATTAAGCACCAGTACCAGCGTTAAACCGGCCTGGTGCAGCTCATCGAGCAGTTCTGCTAACTGGCGGCGGGACGCGACGTCCAGCCCGTCAAAGGGTTCATCAAGGATCAGCAAATCTGGCGTGGACATTAATGCCTGGCAGAGCAGAGTTTTGCGTGTTTCACCGGTGGAAAGGTATTTGAAACGCCTGTTGAGTAGGGCTGAAATGCCAAACTGCTGCGCCAGCGCAGCGCAGCGGGCGGGATCGTTGACCTCATCCTGAATGATTTCTGCGGTGGTGCGCCCTGTGTCGTCTTCACCGGGACTAAGAAGATCGGTGTTGTTCCGCTGCCACTCGTCGCTGACCAGCTTTTGGAGCTGCTCAAAGGAGAGTCGGGTAATACGTGTGAACTGGCAGCGGCGTTCGCCTTTCAGGAGCGGCAACTCGCCCGCCAGCGCGCGGGCCAGCGCAGATTTCCCGCTACCATTAGAGCCAACAAACGCCCAGCTATCACCCGCGTTTAACGTCAACGCATCTAACTGGAGCGTTTTTGTGTCGCTAAGACGAAACATGCCTTGCGAAATTTGCAACGATGACATTTTGTATCCCATTATTTGCAGCGATGAATAACAGGGATACGTGTTCTTCAGGCTGATGTCAATTAACTCAGCACAGTGTGGCAATAATCACTCTGTCCGCATTAAAATATGCTGTGACGTTAGCGCCTTCAGTTAATGTGTGGGTCTGAACTATCGGCAACGTCGCGCAGAGCGTCTGGCCGTCTGGCAACGTCATCAGCACTTCACACTGTTCCGCACCGCGTTCAATATGGCTAATCGTGCCCTGCAACTGGTTATCGGCAGCCTGAGCGATGGCGTCGTCCTGAGTGATTCCCACCCACGGCGCTTTCAGCAGAATCAGTACTTCTTTGCCTTCCTCAAGACCCAGACGCTCGCCGCTTTGCGCAGTGATTGCCACTTTCAGGCGCGTTTCGCCATCGGCCAGCAGGACGTCAACATGCTGCTGGACCTGATCGTGGTCGCGAGCGGTAATAGTGCCAAACCACTGGTTACGGGCGCTGGTTTGCAGTGAAAAACGCGAGATAGCTGCCAGCAGGCTGTTGAGCGGTAGCGCATCGTCATCGCTCAAAACATCAAAAGCTTTTTGTTGGATTTGCGCCAGTAAATCATATAACTGGATTAAACGTTGGCCATAGCGCGTTAACACCGCGCCACCGCCGCCTTTACCGCCTGTGGCACGTTCAACCAGCGTCTGCTCGCTGAGTTGGTTCATTTCGTTAATCGCATCCCAGGCGCTTTTGTAGCTGATACCTGCATCCTTAGCACCCTGACTGATGGAACCGGAAAGCGCAATGTGCTTAAGCAGAGAAATGCGACGGGGATCAGCAAACAGTTTTTGCTGAAGTTTCAGCGTAAGAAGGATTTCGGCCTGCATCACAAGCTCCTGGCAAAAAAAGGGTATTGTGACGGAAAACCGTGCCTGAGCAAAGCCGACCGCACAAAAGGGGAGTGCTTTTCTGCGTTATGTGGTTAGAATACAACTAAGGACTATATCTGGAGTTGACCATGTTAGAGTTATTGAAAAGTCTGGTATTCGCCGTAATCATGGTACCTGTGGTAATGGCCATCATTCTGGGTCTGATTTACGGACTGGGTGAAGTGTTCAACATTTTCTCCGGTATCGGTCAAAAAGACCAGTCCAGACAGAATCATTGATTCCCCAAACGCCCGCTCAGTCGGGCGTTTATATTTTTTGCCTTCCTACTCGTTTTCTCTCGCTACAGTTTCTCAAGATCCTACTTTCCCTGCCGATATTTTCTTTGTGTAACCTCTAATTGGTATCAATAACCACTGGGAAAATCCTGGTTTAATCGTTATATTTGCGCCTACATAACGAAACGCAAAGGAGTTACAGATGGCACGTACATGGTTACGCTTGTTTGCAGGGGCAACACTTTCTCTTACTGTTGCCGGACATGCGCTGGCGGATGAAGGAAAGATTACCGTTTTCGCAGCGGCTTCGCTGACCAACGCGATGCAGGACATTGCAACGCAATATAAAAAAGAGAAGAACGTTGATGTTGTCTCCTCTTTTGCTTCTTCTTCCACACTGGCGCGTCAGATTGAAGCAGGCGCACCGGCCGATCTGTTTATTTCTGCCGATCAGAAATGGATGGACTACGCGGTAGACAAGAAGTCGATTGATAACGCAACGCGTGAAACGCTGTTGGGTAACAGCCTGGTGGTGGTTGCGCCGAAAGCCAGCGCACAGAAAGACTTCACCATCGACAGCAAAACCAACTGGACCAGTCTGTTGAACGGTGGGCGCCTGGCTGTTGGCGATCCGGAACATGTTCCGGCAGGCATTTATGCCAAAGAAGCGCTGCAAAAACTGGGTGCATGGGATACCCTGGCCCCGAAACTGGCTCCTGCTGAAGACGTGCGCGGTGCGCTGGCGCTGGTAGAGCGTAACGAAGCGCCGCTGGGGATCGTCTATGGTTCTGATGCCGTCGCCAGCAAGGGCGTAAAAGTTGTGGCGACTTTCCCGGAAGATTCGCACAAAAAAGTGGAATACCCTATCGCGATTGTTGATGGGCACAAAAACGCAACGGTTAGCGCGTTCTATGATTACCTGAAAGGACCGCAGGCTGCTGAAATCTTTAAACGTTATGGATTTACGACCAAGTAATGATACTGACCGATCCTGAATGGCAGGCCGTTATACTGAGCCTGAAAGTTTCTTCCCTGGCCGTGTTGTTTAGTCTGCCATTTGGGATCTTCTTTGCCTGGCTACTGGTGCGATGCAAGTTCCCAGGCAAAGCGCTGCTCGACAGCGTACTGCATTTGCCGCTGGTTCTGCCGCCTGTGGTGGTGGGGTATCTGCTGTTGGTCTCTATGGGACGGCGCGGATTCATTGGCGAATGGCTGTACGACTGGTTTGGCATCACTTTTGCCTTTAGCTGGCGTGGGGCGGTGCTGGCCGCTGCGGTAATGTCCTTCCCGCTCATGGTGCGGGCTATTCGTTTGGCGCTGGAAGGTGTCGACGTCAAGCTGGAGCAGGCGGCCCGCACACTGGGAGCCGGACGCTGGCGCGTCTTTATGACCATTACGTTACCGCTGATGCTGCCCGGCATTATTGTTGGTACGGTGCTGGCGTTTGCGCGTTCCCTTGGGGAATTTGGTGCAACCATTACCTTTGTTTCCAATATTCCTGGTGAAACCCGCACCATTCCTTCGGCGATGTATACCCTGATCCAAACTCCCGGCGGCGAAAGCGCGGCGGCGAGGTTATGTATCATTTCAATTGTGTTGGCGCTGATTTCGCTGCTGATTTCTGAATGGCTGGCGCGTATTAACCGTGAGCGGACGGGGCGATAATCATGCTTGAACTTAATTTCTCCCAGACGCTGGGGACGCATTGTCTGACGCTCAACGAAACGCTGCCAGCGAGCGGCATCACCGCTATTTTTGGCGTTTCCGGTGCGGGCAAAACCTCACTGATTAACGCCATCAGTGGTCTGACGCAGCCGCAGTCCGGGCGCATCGTGCTCAACGGTCGGGTCTTAAACGACGTCGAGAACGGTATCTGTTTAACGCCGGAAAAACGCCGGGTGGGCTATGTTTTCCAGGATGCGCGCCTGTTCCCGCACTATAAAGTGCGCGGCAACCTGCGTTACGGAATGGCGAAAAGCATGGCCGGACAGTTTGATAAGCTGGTGGCGTTGTTGGGCATTGAACCGCTGCTTGACCGTCTGCCAGGCGGTCTTTCTGGCGGTGAAAAGCAGCGTGTCGCCATCGGTCGGGCGCTGCTGACCGCGCCTGAGTTATTGCTGCTTGATGAGCCGTTAGCCTCTCTGGATATACCGCGTAAACGCGAACTGCTGCCTTATCTGCAACGCCTGGCGCGGGAAATTAATATTCCGATGCTGTACGTCAGCCACTCGCTTGATGAGATTTTGCACCTGGCAGATAAAGTGATGGTGCTGGAAAACGGGCAGGTCAAAGCGTTTGGTTCGTTGGAAGATGTCTGGGGCAGCAGCGTGATGCACCCCTGGCTGCCTAAGGAACAGCAAAGCAGTATTCTGAAAGTCAGCGTGCTGGAACATCATCCACACTACGCGATGACCGCGCTGGCGCTTGGCGATCAGCATCTGTGGGTCAACAAGCTGGAGCAACCGCTGCAAACCGCGCTGCGTATTCGTATTCAGGCCTCTGATGTTTCATTGGTACTGCAACCGCCGCAACAGACCAGTATTCGTAATGTTCTCCGGGCAAAAGTCGCGCAATGCTATGACGACAACGGTCAGGTGGAAGTTCAGCTTGAGGTGGGCGGTAAGACGCTGTGGGCGAAGATCAGCCCATGGGCCAGGGATGAACTGGGTATCAAACCTGGCCTGTGGCTGTACGCGCAAATTAAGAGCGTATCGATTACCGCCTGATTACAGCAGGTGAGAGTAGATAAATTTCGCGATGCTGTCGGTGGTGTTATCACCAATCACGATGTTGGCGCGTGCTTTGACCGCGTCATCCGCGTTGCCCATGGCTACGCCGGTGCCTGCGGCTTCCAGCATGCTGATATCGTTAAAGTTATCGCCAAAGGCAATCACGTTTTCCATTGACCCGCCCTGTGCTTCTATCCACTGGGTCAAGCGTCGTCCTTTACTGTTGCCTTTACGGGCAATGTCGACCTGATCGTGCCAGGACCATTCACACTCCAGCCCCAGATGTTGCTCGACATACCGGTCAAACTGCTGCAGTTTCGGAATATCTTCGTCGGTCAGAGCAAATTTCCAGACGGCGTTAACGTCATGCGCCGCCTGCGCCAGCGAAGGAACCTGGGTGAAGGTCGGGCGCTGTTCCGGCGGCAGCGTTTGTGCCCAGTTAGCAGTACGCACTACATGCCCGGTAGGGCGCTCATACAGCATGGCCTCATCCACATACATCAGCCCGTGGATCTGATGTTCATCCAGCATTTCGATCAGCTGTAATGCCTGGTCTACCGGAAGGGGATCGGATTCCAGCACCTTTTTTGCTTGATAATCATACAAATAGGTACCGTTACAGCAAATTGCAGGTGTATCCAGCGCCAGTGCCTGATAAAAAGGATGAATAGCAACGTGATGGCGACCTGTGACAATGATAAGTTGGTAGCCTGCTTCTCTGGCGCGCGAGAGCGCTTCGAGAGAGGATGGCAGCAAGGTTTTTTTCGGGGTCAAGAGGGTACCGTCTAAATCCAGGGCAATCACGCGTGCGGTCATAGGTTTATCCAGATTAAGGTTGAGAATTATGTCTGTTGGAATGGTACACCGAGATGGGAGCCGGACAAAATTCTGAGCCTTAATTAAGCATTCACCGTTAAAAGCGTCTACCTTAGGCGTGTGTCAGGCAATTGCAGCCACCTGCCAAAAAGCAAAGGAGTATTCATGAAGCAAACCGTTTATACCGCCAGCCCTGAAAGTCAGCAAATCCACGTCTGGAGCCTGAATCACGATGGTTCTCTGACGCTGACACAGGTGGTTGATGTGCCGGGTCAGGTACAGCCGATGGTCGTCAGCCCGGATAAGCGTTACCTCTATGTTGGCGTGCGCCCGGAGTTTCGCGTGTTGGCTTATCGTATTGCGCCTGATGACGGTGCGCTGACCTTCGCGGCAGAGTCTGCGCTGCCGGGTAGCCCGACGCATATTTCTACCGATCATCAGGGACGTTTCGTGTTCGTGGGTTCTTATAACGCTGGCAGCGTGAGCGTCACGCGTCTGGAAGATGGTCTGCCGGTGGAACTGGTTGACGTGGTTGAGGGTCTGGATGGTTGCCACTCAGCCAACATCTCTCCGGATAACCGTACCCTGTGGGTTCCGGCGTTGAAACAGGATCGTATCTGCCTGTTTGACGTAAGCGATGATGGCCATCTGGTCGCGCAGGAACCGGCTGAAGTGACTACCGTGGAAGGCGCGGGCCCGCGTCATATGGCGTTCCATCCGAATAAGCAATATGCCTACTGTGTGAACGAACTGAACAGCTCTGTTGATGTCTGGGAGCTGAAAGATCCGTACGGCAAAATTGAGTGTGTGCAGACGCTGGATATGATGCCTGCAGATTTTGCTGATACCCGTTGGGCAGCAGATATTCATATCACACCTGATGGGCGTCATCTGTATGCCTGTGATCGCACCGCCAGCCTGATTACGGTCTTTAGCGTGTCTGAAGACGGTAGCGTACTGACTAAAGAGGGTTTCCAGCCTACCGAAACTCAGCCACGTGGTTTTAATATCGATCACAGCGGAAAATATCTGATTGCCGCCGGGCAAAAATCGCACCATATTGCGGTGTATAAGATTGCAGGCGAACAAGGACTGTTGACAGAGAACGGTCGTTACGCGGTAGGACAAGGCCCGATGTGGGTGGTGGTTAACGCCTACTAAAACGTCAGGTGTTACAAACGATCCGCAATCTTGTGAAGATTGCGGATTTTTTTATATTCATTCAACAAGCGGTAGATTTTCATGACGTTCAGCAACGGATGTCCAAAGACAGTCTTTGTCATCTGCCCATAAATTAAGCAGAAGAGAGAAGAAACGTTCAGCGGGAGGTGAGAGAATAGCGTCTTTACGCCGAATAACTCCCAGCGTGCGTCTAATAACAGGCTCAACCAGTGGGATACTTGTCAGGGTGGGATGCGGCGTTTGCGGCATTGCTAACACTGGTAACGCGGAAACGCCCAATCCAGCTTCAACCAGACCCAGCGAAGTGGACAGATGACGAACCTCGTAAAACCAGTTCAACTTCCACGGTTTATCGGCCAAATGTTGTTCAATCAATAATCGGTTACCGCTTGAGGAGCGAACGCCTATCAATTTGTAATTCAGCAATTCCTGCCACTCCACCAACTGTTTATTGGCGAGTGGATGATCGCGCCGACAGGCCAGAACAAACGGTTCATTAACCAGTGGAGTGAACTCGATAGAGGAATTTGTGATGTTGTTCATATTTATTCCAAAATCAGCCTCATTGCAAAGTACGGATTCCATACAATTATTCGTACCTTGTTCAATAATTCGCACTTTGATATTGGGATACCGCTCATTAAATTTTCCTATTGCCAACGGCAAGAAATAGAAAACTGCGGTAGGAATACAGGATAATGTCACTATGCCATGATGATGAACATTCACATCGCTAATATTAAAAATAGTTTCATCTAATGCCCTGATTAATTCTCTGGCTTCAGGTAAAAGCATTTTTCCCGCTTTTGTTAATGTGACTTTGCGAGTTGTTCTTTCAAAGAGTTGAGTGTGTAAATACTCTTCCATCTTTTTAATCCTGCGTGTTAATGCAGGTTGCGTAATATTAAGTAACTTGGCGGCATTGTTAAAAGAATCGGACTCTGCCAGTGTGACAAACGCCTTCATGCTTGATAATTCGTGTTTCATTCTGACTCCGGACTAAATCGGGGAAGCCCCTGTCTAAGATGAAAGTGTTCAGTGTATCTGCAATTCATAACTTTTAATTAATAAAAATAAATCACTAATCACGAAAATGAAGTCATTAGTCACCCTAATCATGACATGCAACCATGTACATAGTGAAAATAATATCGAGAGCATAATCATGAAAAAAATACCTTGCGTTATGATGCGCGGAGGAACTTCAAGGGGCGCATTTTTATTAGCACAAGATCTACCACAAGAAGAAAAACTGCGTGATGAAGTATTGATTAAAATTATGGGTTCTGGCAATGCGCTGGAAATAGACGGCATTGGTGGTGGCAATCCGTTAACCAGCAAAGTAGCGATCATTAGTCGTTCAAACGACCCGAAAGCTGATATCGATTATTTATTTGCTCAGGTATTGGTGCATGAGCAACGGGTCGATACCACGCCGAACTGCGGCAATATGCTTTCCGCCGTTGGCGCGTTTGCTATCGAAAAGGGATTAATTAATGCCGCAACGCCGACCACCCGCGTTCGTATTCGCAATGTAAACACCAACACGTTTATCGAAGCTGATATACAGACACCAAACGGCGTTGTTGAGTATGAAGGAACAGCAAGAATTGACGGTGTCCCGGGAACATCGGCCCCGATTGCATTGACATTCCTGAATGCCGCAGGTTCTAAAACCGGGCATATTTTTCCAACGGGCCAACACATCGATTATATCAACACCGTTCCCGTGACCTGTATGGATATGGCGACACCTGTCGTAATTATTCCTGCCGAATACCTGGGGAAAACGGGTTATGAATCCGCGCAAGATTTAGATGCAGACCGCGAATTATTGGCGCGCATCGAGTCTATTCGTTTACAGGCCGGTGAAGCTATGGGCCTGGGAAATGTCAGTAATAAGGTTATCCCTAAACCTATTCTCATCTCGGCACCTCAGCACGATGGCGCAATTAATGTTCGCTATTTTATGCCGCATTCTTGCCATAAAGCACTGGCAATTACCGGGGCGATAGCGATCGCCAGCAGTTGCGCCATTAACGGTACCGTTACGCGTCAGGTAACGGCAGGCGCGCATTACGGGAATATCACTATCGAACATCCAGGCGGCGCTCTTGATATTTATTTAACCAATGAAGGGGATGAGCCTGAAACTATCAGAGCTTCGGTTATTCGCACCGCCAGAAAAATATTCGCCGGTGATGTTTATCTTCCCTGACAGCATTGGCCACATGTTGCTGTGATTATGGAAAATCGAAAAACATTCTGTATTGCTTGTACAGATTATTCAGGACCCCAAAATGAACGTTAAATCATTATGGAAGCTAATATTAATATTGGCCATCCCTTGCATTATAGGACTTATGCCAGCACCGGCAGGATTAAGTGAACTGGCCTGGGTGCTATTTGGTATTTATCTCGCAGCCATTGTCGGGCTGGTGATCAAACCGTTTCCTGAACCGGTGGTATTATTGATTGCTGTTGCCGCTTCAATGGTGGTTGTCGGAAATTTAGGCAGCGGCGTACTTAAAACCAGCAGCGTGCTGAGTGGCTATGCTTCCGGTACGACATGGCTGGTGTTCTCTGCGTTTACTTTAAGCGCTGATTTTGTGACGACGGGACTGGGCAAGCGAATTGCCTATATTCTGATTGGTAAAATAGGTAACACCACGCTTGGCCTGGGCTACGTGACCGTATTTCTTGACCTGGTATTAGCCCCGGCAACACCGTCAAATACGGCGCGTGCGGGAGGCATTGTCTTGCCCATCATCAATAGCGTGGCGGTGGCGTTAGGCTCTGAGCCGGACAAGAGCCCCCGACGCGTCGGCCACTACCTGATGATGACGGTGTATATGGTCACTAAAACGACCAGCTATATGTTTTTTACTGCGATGGCAGGAAACATTCTGGCATTGAAGATGATCAACGATATCTGTCATTTACAACTAAGCTGGGGAGGATGGGCTCTTGCAGCAGCTGTGCCTGGACTGGTTATGCTGTTGGTAACGCCTTTAGTCATCTATTTTATGTATCCACCTGAAATTAAAAAGGTTGATAACAAAACTATCGCCAAAGCCGGGCTTCAGGATTTAGGGCCAATGAAAGGGCGCGAAAAAATGCTGCTGGGCATTTTCGTCCTCGCGCTATTAGGATGGATCTTTAGTAAAACTCTCGGCGTTGATGAATCAACGGTTGCCATTGTAGTAATGGGTACGATGCTTTTGTTTGGCGTAGTCACCTGGGATGATGTGGTTAAAAATAAGGGCGGCTGGAATACCTTAATCTGGTACGGCGGTATTATCGGTTTGAGTTCGCTGTTATCGAAAGTGAAATTCTTCGATTGGTTAGCCGAACTTTTCAAGAATAACCTCGACTTTGGTAACCACGGCAACGTTGCGTTCTTTGTTATTCTCTTTTTGAGCATTATTGTTCGTTATTTCTTTGCCTCTGGCAGCGCCTATATTGTGGCAATGATGCCGGTATTTGCCATGCTGGCGAACGTTTCTGGTGCACCACTGATGTTAACTGCATTGGCATTACTCTTTTCTAACTCTTACGGCGGCATGGTTACCCATTATGGCGGCGCCGCGGGACCGGTTATTTTTGGCGTTGGATATAACGACATCAAATCGTGGTGGCTGGTTGGCGCAATGCTGACGTTCTTGACGTTCCTCGTCCATATTACGCTGGGTCTTTGGTGGTGGAATATGTTGATTGGCTGGAACATGCTCTAACTATACCCGTCATACTTCAAGTTGCATGTGCGTTGGCTGCGCTCGCTCACCCCAGTCACTTACTGGAGTAAGCTCTTGGGGATTCGCTCCCTTGCCGCCTTCCTGCAACTCGAATTATTTAGGGTATAAATTACATCGTTCATTGGTTGTCTGTGCTCTGGTTGGAGCACAGCAATGTGGAGTATCTAATGATTAAATTATATGAGAAAGGGATTTACCTCTCCGGTAATAATGAAATTATCGCTGAGGATGAGGTGTCTGAACCAATCTGTAAAGAAGAGGCGAAGAAAGGAACTATCGCGTGGTCGATTCTCTCAGCGCATAATACGTCCGGTGACATGAATAAGCTAAAAATTAAGTTTGATTCATTAGCCTCACACGATATTACCTTTGTCGGTATTATTCAGACCGCTAAAGCATCAGGAATGGAGCGCTTTCCTTTACCGTACGTTCTGACGAACTGCCATAACTCATTATGCGCGGTAGGGGGAACCATTAACGGTGACGATCATATGTTTGGTCTGTCTGCGGCACAGCGTTACGGCGGAATCTTTGTGCCGCCACATATTGCCGTCATCCATCAGTACATGCGTGAAATGATGGCCGGGAGCGGCAAAATGATCCTCGGCTCAGACAGCCACACGCGTTACGGCGCATTAGGCACGATGGCGGTAGGAGAAGGGGGCGGTGAGCTGGTCAAGCAGCTGTTAAACGATACCTGGGATATTGATTATCCTGGCGTTGTTGCCGTTTATCTGACCGGCAAGCCTGTTGCGGGCATCGGCCCGCAGGATGTGGCTTTGGCTATCATTGGCGCAGTGTTTAAAAATGGCTACGTCAAAAATAAGGTCATGGAGTTTGTCGGCCCTGGCATTCGCCATCTCTCAACGGATTTTCGCAACAGCGTTGATGTAATGACCACCGAAACCACCTGCCTGAGCTCTGTCTGGCAAACGGATGATGAAACTCGCAGTTGGCTGGCATTACATGGTCGCGAACAGGATTATCGCCCGCTCAACCCGCAGCCGATGGCCTGGTACGATGGGTGTATTCATGTTGATTTGAGTGCGGTTAAGCCGATGATTGCGCTGCCATTCCATCCAAGTAATGTCTATGAGATTGCTACACTCAATGAAAATCTGACGGATATTCTCCGGGAGATTGAAGTTGAATCTTCGCGAATCGCGCAAGGTAAAGCCAGCCTCTCGTTGTTGGATAAAGTGGAGAACGGACGCTTAAAAGTACAGCAGGGGATCATTGCTGGATGCTCGGGCGGCAACTTTGAAAACGTGATTGCTGCGGCGCAGGCATTACGTGGTCAATCCTGCGGTAATGATGCTTTCTCGCTGGCTGTCTACCCCTCGTCACAGCCGGTGTTTATGGATTTAGCGCAGAAAGGTGTCGTTGCGGATTTACTGGGAGCGGGGGCCGTCATCAGAACCGCATTCTGTGGACCATGCTTTGGTGCGGGCGATACGCCAATCAACAATGCTCTTAGCATCCGCCATACCACGCGCAACTTCCCTAACCGTGAAGGCTCGAAACCGGGCAATGGTCAAATGTCAGCCGTTGCGCTGATGGATGCGCGATCAATTGCGGCTACGGCAGCAAATGGAGGATTCCTCACTGCCGCGACGGATCTGGACTGCTGGGAGGCTGTACCTGACTATGCGTTTAATCCTGCGCCATATAAGAGCCGCGTATACCAGGGGTTTGTTAAAGGGGCCACGCAACAGCCGCTCATTTACGGCCCGAATATTAAAGACTGGCCGGAACTGGGCGCGTTAACAGAAAATATTCTGCTGAAAGTGGCCTCAAAAATACTTGATGATGTGACAACGACGGATGAGCTTATCCCGTCCGGAGAAACCTCTTCGTATCGTTCCAATCCTTTGGGGCTGGCGGAATTTACCCTTTCCCGACGCGATCCCGGCTATGTTGGCAGAAGCAAGGCGGTCGCTGAACGGGAAAAACAACGTCAGGCGGGTGACGTTAGCGAACTGGCGTCCGTTTTCGCACGCATCCAGCAGATTACCGGTCAGGAAAACACGCAACCACTGGAGACTGAGATTGGCAGCATGATTTATGCCGTCAAGCCTGGTGATGGTTCTGCGCGCGAGCAGGCGGCAAGCTGTCAGCGAGTGATCGGTGGGCTGGCAAACATCGCCGAGGAATATGCTACCAAGCGTTACCGTTCCAATGTCATTAACTGGGGAATGTTACCGCTACAAATGGCTGAGAAACCCTCTTTTGAGGTCGGGGACTATATCTATATTCCCGGTATTCGCCGTGCGCTGGATGAGTGCAGTGGCGAGATAAAAGCGTACGTTCTTCATGCTGATGGCGCGATGAGTGAAATCAGCTTGTATATGGAAAGCCTGACCGCCGAGGAGCGTGAGATTATTAAAGCGGGGAGTTTGATTAACTTTAATAAATCGCGTTTAGTGTAACGCCATAAAAAAGGTCGCCAGCGTAAATATGGCGACCTTTTTTACTCTGGGATTACTGCTTCGGCTCGGCAACCACTTTGCTACCGATACCGCGGTTGTTGTATTCCCACATGCGGTTGAAGTTGGTGTCGTTCAGGTTGCGCTGGATTTCACCTTTGTCATCTTCCGCACCGGTATTACCGGCAAACGGGCGTTTTGCGATAACGCTGTCAGCCCATGGTTTTGCCATGTTAAAGCCTTCGTTAATCACGCTGTCACGGATAACGACCTGACCGTTAGTGTTGGAATCGACATCCAGCGATCGGCCTAACTGCGCCACGCCATCGCCGCTTGCCGTGAAGCGGCTATTAATCGCCAGGAAACCGTAGTAGATGTTTGACAGAGTAGCCGGTGCGAACACGTAACCTTCCTGCTGCGTACGGGAATTCACAACACGGAAATCGGTGTTCTCGAACACCACGGCGCCACGACCAGAAACGATATCCACATCACCTTCAATGTAACTGTTGGTTACCAGCGTGCGAGGCTGACGATCGTTTTCCAGACGGTTTTGTACGCCGCTGTTGGTTACAAAGAACGTATTCTGACGACCCAGAATATTGACCTTGTTGATCTGCACTTTATCACCATCGGTACGCAGCGCAACGGCCGGGTGGTTGCCTGCATCAACGCTATCACCCAGGTTGTTTTCGATGGTCAGGTTCTGCAATTGCAGACCGTTGTTTTGCGACCAGACGACGGCAGAACACATCACACCAATATTTGTGCCACGTTTGTTCTGGCAATTATCAAACATATACCACGCAGGTTTACCCGGCATATATTTACCGCCTGGGTTCACCGTACGACGCCAGTCTGCGGTGCTCATGTCACCGTCAATGGCCTGGCCAATTTTTACATCCAGCGGTTTTTCGCCCATACCGTACAGCGTCAGGCTACCCGTTGCTGCCGGGATGTATACCGTGCCCTGATACTCGCCCGGCATAATCGCGATGTACTGACGTTTGTTCGTACGTTTGATAATTGCCGCATCCACCGCAGCCTGAATGCTGGTATGGGTTACGCCCTGAGTGCCTGCCGGGCCAACGACGAAGTCAGGTTGTGCAGGCAGAGAAATTGAAGAAGGGCTCCATGGCGCGGTGTTTGGCGTCAGCGCGGAAAAATAGTGCGCAGCAACGAAGTTTTTCGCTTCATTGGCCGACAAGATCGGGCGCGAAGAGGTACCTGGCGCGGTCTGATCGGAAGGAATTTGATCGGGCGGCGTAGAGCTACAGGCGGTCAGCGTCACGCCAAAAGCCATTGCCAGCGCCAGACGGGAAACTGATGATATATTCACAGGTTGCTCCGGGCTTTGAAAGTTATCCATTAAAGCCTGCTTTTTTATACTAAGTTGAGCGAAACGGGAAGGCGAAAAGGTAAAAAGTTGTTTTTTATCGCAGCAATGTCTGGCGCGGAGAGTCTTTATATCACAAATAGATAACAATTATGGCTCTTCAGGTTGACAACATCCCTATAATAAAAAATAAATGTCTATACAACCTATGACAAGTGGTGAGTCGAATGCAGCAATTCTTCCCTGATGATGTTATCTGGCGCAATGTTCGTCTGGCGACTATGGATCCTGAACGTGGTACACCATATGGGCTGGTGGATGGTCATGCGCTGATCGTCCGCCAGGGCAAGATTCGCGATATCGTCCCGGAATCATCGTTATATCTCACACATGACAATACTTTTGATATGCAGGGCCGGCTGATTACTCCTGGCCTGATTGATTGCCATACGCATCTCGTCTTTGGCGGAAACCGCGCAGGTGAATGGGAGCAGCGGTTAAATGGTGTCTCCTACCAGCAGATAAGCGCTCAGGGTGGGGGGATCAATGCCACCGTATCGGCGACCCGCAGCGCCACGGATGAACAACTCTTACACGTAGCCCATCAGCGGATGAAACAGCTGATCAAAGAAGGTGTTACGCTGTTGGAAATAAAATCCGGCTACGGCCTGGATTTGCCGACAGAAGAGAAAATATTGCGCGTGGTGGCAGCGCTGGCGGCAGAGAATATCGTTGAAATCAGCCCGACGCTGTTGGCTGCGCATGCGACGCCAACGGAATTCAGAGATGATCCTGACGGCTATATTACGCTGGTGTGCGAGACCATTTTGCCGCAGCTGTGGGAACAAGGGCTGTTTGAGACCGTTGATCTGTTCTGTGAAAGCGTTGGTTTTTCGTTGGCGCAGAGTGAGCGGGTGTTTCAGGCTGCGCAGGCGCTGGGCATCCCGATTAAAGGCCATGTCGAACAACTGTCATTGCTTGGCGGCGCGCAGTTGGTAAGCCGCTACCACGGACTATCCGCCGATCATATTGAATACCTCGATGAAGCGGGCGTGGCGGCAATGAGCCAAAGCGGTACGGTCGGCGTGCTGCTGCCCGGCGCATTCTATTTCCTCAAAGAGCAGCAGCGCCCACCGGTAGCGTTGCTGCGTCAATATCAGGTACCGATGGCGGTAGCGACAGATTTTAACCCCGGTACCAGCCCGTTTATCAGCCTGCACTGGGCGATGAATATGGCCTGCGTTCAGTTTGGCTTAACGCCGGAAGAAGCATGGGCGGGCGTAACCCGTCATGCGGCCCGGGCGCTGGGGCGTCACGCCACCCACGGTCAATTGAAGGCCGGGTTTGTGGCCGATTTTGTGGTGTGGGATGCAACACTTCCTGTTGAGATCCTGTATGAACCCGGGCGCAACCCGCTCTACCAACGCGTATTCAAAGGACAAATAGCATGACTCACTGGCAACCTGCTTCACCTGCGCTATGGCAGGGACGTGATGACCGGGCCGAATCGCCGAATGCGCTGCGCCTGTTTCAGACTATCACCCAGAGCCCGACGTTTAGCCCAGAAATGTATCGCGAGCAGATAGCGTTGCTCGGGTTTGCTTGCGACGAAGGTGTTAAACGTAATCAGGGGCGCACGGGAGCTGCCGGAGCGCCCGATGTGCTGCGCAAGGCGCTGGCGAATTTAGCCAGCCACGATGGGCATCATCGACTGGTGGATCTGGGAAATATTGTGGCGCAGGCCCCCGATCTTGAGGGCGCGCAGCAGGCGCTACACAATGCGGTACAGCGTTGCCAGCAGGAAAATATGCGCACCTTTGTTCTGGGGGGCGGACACGAAACCGCATATGCCCATGGCGCAGGTGTGCTGGACGCGTTCCCGCAGGCGAAAGTGGGGATAGTCAACTTCGATGCGCATCTCGATTTGCGCCATGCCGGGCAGGCTACATCCGGTACGCCGTTTCGCCAGCTGGCGCAGCTTTGCGATGAACAACAGCGTGAATTTCACTATGCCTGTATCGGCGTCAGCCGGGCGGCAAACACCCAGGCGCTTTGGGATGAGGCCCAGCGGCTCGGTGTGACCGTAGTGGAGGATCTGCATTGTGATACGGCGCAGGCGCAGTTAGCGCAGTTCATTGCCAATCTGGATGTCATCTATCTGACAATCGACCTCGACGTGCTGCCGGTGTGGGAAATGCCCGGTGTGTCGGCCCCCGCCGCGCTTGGCGTACCGTTGGCGACGCTGCTGAGACTGATTGAGCCTCTGTGTCGTAGCGGTAAACTACAGGCGGTGGATATGGTTGAATTTAATCCACGCTTTGACGATGATGGCAGGGCGGCGCGGGTTGCGGCGCGATTAGGCTGGCAAATCGCCCACTGGTGGCACTGACATACCTGATGGCGTTGCGCTTATCAGGTTCGGGTAATGCCTGTAAACTGTACCCACTCACATTTTCAGCTTAAGGAAGGCTCACGCATGCTCCCATCCCGTTCTGCTCCGGCTCCTTTTTACGAAAAGGTCAAACAGGAGATCAGCGAAAAAATTGCCAGCGGAATCTGGCAGCCTCACGATCGCATTCCGTCTGAGGCAGAGCTGGTGGCGCAGTATGGTTTCAGCCGCATGACCATCAACCGGGCGCTGCGTGAGTTAACGGATGAAGGTTTACTGGTGCGTTTGCAGGGCGTGGGGACGTTTGTCGCCGAGCCAAAAGGTCAGTCCGCGCTGTTTGAAATTCGCAGCATCGCGGATGAAATCAACGCCCGTCAGCATCAGCACCGGTGCGAAGTGCTGACGCTGGAAAGAACCCGGGCAAACGCGCAGCAGGCTTTGGTATTAAACGTCAAAGAAGGCACCTCTATTTTTCACTCTGTCATGGTGCACTACGAGAACGATCTGCCGGTACAGATTGAAGATCGCTGCGTGAATGCCGAAATTGTGCCCGAGTATCTGGGGCAGGATTACAGCCAGACCACGCCGCACGCATACCTTTCACTGATAGCCCCCTTGACCGAAGGTGAGCATATTGTTGAGGCCGTTCGCGCCAGCGCCGAAGAGTGCGCGCTGCTGAACATCAAAGAACACGATCCCTGCCTGCTGATCCGCCGCAAGACCTGGTCCGCGTCATCCATTGTCTCTCATGCCCGTTTGCTGTTCCCTGGTTCCCGCTATCGACTGCAAGGGCGGTTTATGTCCTGATACAGGAGATGAAAACCGTGATTGCTGACGCAATATAATAAAAATGTATCTTAATTGTTAAAATCATCCTTGCAGTGACTTGTATAGACAAGTATATGTTACTTATCTATCCGACGTTCGCGAGGAGTTTTCTGTCATGTCCCATAGCAAATATCGTCAGCAGGATATTCGTGCCCCACGCGGCACCACCTTAACGGCCAAAAGCTGGCTGACCGAAGCGCCGCTGCGCATGTTAATGAATAATCTGGATCCCGATGTGGCGGAAAATCCACATGAGCTGGTGGTTTACGGCGGGATTGGCCGCGCCGCACGGGACTGGGAATGCTATGACGCCATCGTCAACGCGCTGACCAAACTGGAGACCGATGAGACGCTGCTGGTCCAGTCCGGAAAACCGGTAGGCGTATTCAAAACTCACGACAACGCACCGCGCGTGCTGATTGCCAACTCCAACCTGGTGCCACATTGGGCTACCTGGGAACACTTCAACGAACTGGACGCCAAAGGGCTGGCGATGTACGGCCAGATGACCGCCGGGAGCTGGATCTACATCGGCAGCCAGGGCATCGTGCAGGGGACTTATGAAACCTTCGTTGAGGCCGGGCGTCAGCATTATCAGGGTAACCTGAGCGGGCGCTGGGTACTGACCGCCGGACTGGGCGGTATGGGCGGGGCGCAGCCGTTAGCCGCTACGCTTGCGGGGGCGTGTTCGCTGAACATTGAATGCCAGCAAAGCCGAATCGATTTCCGTCTGCGTACCCGTTACGTGGACGAGCAGGCGACATCGCTTGACGATGCGCTGGCGCGTATCGACAAATACACTCGCGAGGGTAAAGCGGTCTCCATTGCGCTGTGTGCGAACGCCGCCGACGTTGTGCCGGAACTGGTGAAGCGCGGTGTGCGCCCGGATATGGTCACCGACCAGACCAGCGCCCACGATCCGCTGCATGGTTATCTGCCGTCTGGCTGGAGCTGGGAAGAGTATCAGGCAAAAGCGGTGTCCGATCCGCAGGGCACGGTGCAGGCGGCGAAACGTTCAATGGCAACGCACGTTGAGGCGATGCTGGCGTTTAGCAAAATGGGCGTGCCAACGTTTGATTACGGCAACAACATTCGCCAGATGGCCAAAGAGATGGGCGTGGAAAATGCCTTTGATTTCCCCGGCTTCGTACCTGCTTATATTCGACCGTTGTTCTGTCGCGGCATTGGCCCGTTCCGTTGGGTGGCGCTGTCCGGCGATCCGCAGGATATTTATAAAACAGATGCCAAAGTGAAAGAGATCGTGGCAGATGATAAGCACCTTCATCACTGGCTGGATATGGCGCGTGAGCGGATTAATTTTCAGGGTTTACCGGCGCGTATCTGCTGGGTCGGCCTGGAGTGGCGTCAGAAACTAGGGCTGGCGTTTAATGAAATGGTGCGCAGCGGTGAAGTATCCGCGCCGATTGTTATTGGCCGTGACCATCTGGACTCCGGTTCTGTTGCCAGCCCGAACCGCGAAACTGAAGCTATGCGCGACGGTTCAGACGCCGTATCCGACTGGCCGCTGCTGAACGCGCTGCTTAACACCGCCAGCGGCGCGACCTGGGTGTCGCTGCATCACGGTGGCGGGGTCGGTATGGGCTTCTCTCAGCATGCCGGGATGGTGATTGTTTGCGATGGCACCGATGAAGCCGCGGCGCGTATCGCCCGGGTCTTACATAACGATCCGGCGACCGGGGTGATGCGTCACGCCGACGCCGGATATGACATTGCGGTGGAATGCGCCGTCGAAGAAGGGCTGAATTTGCCGATGGTTGCCGCGACGCAGGAGAAACGCTGATATGAACACCATGACACTCACGCCGGGCCATCTGAGTTTTATCCAGCTACGTGAAATCTGGCAGCAGCCGGTCAAACTGAGTCTGGATGCCGGGGCGATCGATGCTATTAACGCCAGCGTCGCCTGCGTCAATAATATTGTCGCTGAAGGCCGTACGGCGTATGGCATTAATACCGGCTTTGGCCTGCTGGCCCAGACCCGTATCGCCACGGAAGATTTGCAGAATTTGCAGCGTTCGCTGGTGCTTTCCCATGCGGCAGGTGTCGGCGAGGCGCTGGACGACGCGATGGTGCGTCTGATTATGGTGCTGAAAATCAACAGCCTGGCGCGCGGTTTTTCCGGTATTCGCCTGAGCGTGATTGAAGCGCTGATTGCGCTGGTGAATGCCGAGGTGTATCCGCTGATCCCGGCGAAAGGCTCCGTGGGGGCATCGGGTGACCTGGCGCCGCTGGCGCATATGTCTTTGACGCTGTTGGGAGAAGGGAAGGCGCGCTGGCAGGGTGAATGGCTCCCGGCGACCGAAGCGCTGAAAAAGGCCGGGCTGGAGCCGATAACGCTGGAGGCAAAAGAAGGGCTGGCGTTGCTCAACGGTACCCAGGCTTCGACGGCCTTTGCGCTGCGTGGGCTAATTGAAGCTCAGGAACTGTTTGCGTCTGCAACGGTGTGCGGGGCGCTGACCACCGAAGCCGTGCTGGGTTCCCGTCGTCCGTTTGATGCCCGTATTCACGCCGCGCGAGGGCAGCGTGGGCAGATTGATGCCGCAACGCTGTATCGTCACGTATTGACCGACACCAGCGCGCTTTCGCAGTCGCATCATAACTGTGAGAAAGTGCAGGATCCGTATTCTCTGCGCTGTCAGCCACAGGTGATGGGGGCATGTCTGACGCAAATGCGCCAGGTGATGGATGTTCTGCTGGTGGAAGCCAATGCGGTTTCCGACAACCCGCTGGTATTTGCCGAAGAGGGGGATGTCATTTCTGGCGGCAACTTCCATGCTGAACCGGTGGCGATGGCGGCAGATAATCTGGCGCTGGCGATTGCGGAAATCGGCTCGTTATCGGAGCGACGCATTGCGTTAATGATGGATAAACACATGTCGCAACTGCCGCCGTTTTTGGTGAAAAACGGTGGGGTGAACTCCGGCTTTATGATTGCTCAAGTCACGGCTGCCGCGCTGGCGAGTGAGAACAAAGCGCTGGCGCATCCGCATAGCGTAGACAGTTTACCGACGTCCGCCAACCAGGAAGATCACGTATCTATGGCTCCGGCGGCGGGGCGCAGACTGTGGGAGATGGCAGCAAATACGCGCGGCGTGATTGCCGTAGAGTGGCTGGCGGCGTGTCAGGGGATTGACCTGCGTGAAGGGTTAACCTCAAGCCCGCTGCTGGAGCAGGCGCGCCAGGCTTTACGCGAGCAGGTTGCCCATTACACGCAGGATCGCTTTTTCGCCCCGGATATCGAGTGCGCGACTGAACTGTTAGCGCAAGGAACGTTGCTGAAATTGCTGCCTGAATTTCTGTAGAAAATTGCCTGATGACGACGCTGACGCGTCTTATCAGGCTTACGGTCTGCTTTGTAGGCCGGATGAGGCTAAGCCGACATCCGGCACAACAGAACTTAGCTAAATATTGCGGTAATAGAAGCGCTGGCGAGCGAGTGGAAATGGACGTTAAATCCAACCATCGCGCCGCTGGCGTCCTCATTGACATCAATACGCTCCACATTCAGTGCGTGAACTGTAAAGATATAGCGGTGGTTTTCCCCCTTCGGCGGCGCAGCGCCACCATAACCGGCTTTACCAAAATCCGTGCGTGTTTGCAGCACGCCTTCCGGCAACGCAACCAGCCCCGAGCCGTAACCTTGTGGTAAAACCCGGGTATCTGCAGGCAGGTTAACCACCACCCAGTGCCACCAGCCGGAGCCGGTTGGCGCATCAGGATCGTAACAGGTCACGACAAAGCTTTTAGTCCCGGCGGGCACATCATCCCATGCCAGGTGCGGGGAAATATTATCCCCGTCATATCCCATGCCGTTAAAGACGTGGCGATGAGGAAGCTTTTCGCCATCGCGCAGATCGTTACTGATTAGTTTCATGCTGACCCCTCTCGTTAGCCAAAAAGTGTAGCCAGAAACCGTAGAGCTTACCGCTGATTAATCGCTAAAAAATGTTGCATTGCGCACAGCCTCGTTGACGGCCTGCGTCAGGCTGCGCAGTTGTTCGGGCTTGATGATGTACGGCGGCATCAGATAAATGAGCTTACCAAACGGTCTTACCCACACGCCCTGTTCGACAAAGAACTTCTGTAACGCGGCCATATTCACCGGATGCGTGGTTTCTATCACGCCGATGGCACCAAGCACGCGCACGTCGGCAACCCAACGGGAATCTGCCGCTGGGGCGAGTTCTTCACGCAACTGCGCTTCAATGGCCGCGACCTGCGAGCGCCATTCGCCGGTTTCGAGCAGCGACAGGCTGGCAGAGGCGACGGCGCAGGCCAGTGGATTACCCATGAAAGTCGGGCCGTGCATAAAACATCCGGCTTCACCGTTGCTGATGGTTTCCGCAACCAGGCGCGTGGTCAGGGTGGCGGAAAGGGTCATCGTTCCGCCGGTTAACGCTTTGCCAAGGCACAAAATGTCCGGAGTGATATCGGCATGCTCACACGCAAACAGCTTGCCCGTGCGACCAAATCCGGTGGCGATTTCATCGGCAATCAACAAAATGCCTTCCCGGTCACACATCTTACGGATGCGCTTTAACCACTCAGGATGATACATGCGCATGCCGCCAGCGCCCTGCACAATCGGCTCAAGGATCACCGCCGCAATTTCGTGGCGATGTGCGGCCATCAGACGGGCAAAAGGCACCATATCCAGTTCGTCCCATTCGCCGCCCATCCGGCTTTGCGGAGCGGGCGCAAACAGGTTATCAGGCAGATAACCCTTCCACAGACTGTGCATCGAGTTGTCAGGATCGCAGACCGACATCGCGCCGAAAGTATCGCCGTGATAACCGTTACGAAATGTCAGGAAACGCTGACGGGATTCACCTTTGGCCTGCCAGTATTGCAGCGCCATTTTCATCGCGACTTCCACGGCGACCGAACCAGAATCAGCGAGAAAAACGCACTCCAGCGCCTCGGGCGTCATCGCCACCAACTGGCGACACAGCGCAATAGCCGGGGCATGGGTAATGCCGCCAAACATCACGTGCGACATGGCATCAATCTGCGTTTTCATCGCGGCATTCAGCTGCGGGTGATTGTAACCGTGGATCGCCGCCCACCAGGATGACATGCCGTCAACCAGCTTCTCACCGCTGGCTAATATCAGTTCACAACCTTCGGCACTGGCCACCGGATAAACCGGTAGCGGGGAGGTCATGGAGGTGTAAGGGTGCCAGATATGGCGTTGGTCAAACGCAAGATCGTCCGTTGTCATAATCGACTTGTAAACCAAATTAAAAAGATTTAGGTTTACGAGTCTACACCAAACTAACAACGAAACGTATACCAATATGGCTCATTCTTCTCGCTGGACAATGTCGCAAGTCACCGAATTATTTGAAAAACCGCTGCTGGATCTGTTGTTTGAAGCGCAGCAGGTTCATCGTCAGCATTTCGATCCGCGGCAGGTACAAGTTAGTACGCTGCTGTCGATAAAGACCGGTGCTTGCCCGGAAGACTGCAAATACTGCCCGCAAAGTTCCCGCTATAAAACCGGACTGGAAACGGAACGTTTGATGGAAGTTGAACAGGTTCTGGACTCTGCACGTAAGGCGAAACAAGCCGGTTCAACGCGGTTTTGCATGGGCGCGGCGTGGAAGAACCCTCACGAACGCGATATGCCGTACCTGGAACAAATGGTTCAGGGTGTGAAAGAACTGGGGCTGGAAGCCTGTATGACGCTGGGCACGCTGGACGAATCTCAGGCCCAGCGCCTGGCCAATGCGGGTCTGGACTACTACAACCACAACCTCGACACCTCGCCGGAATTTTACGGCAATATCATTACCACCCGTTCGTATCAGGAGCGCCTGGATACGCTGGATAAAGTGCGTGAGGCGGGCATTAAAGTTTGCTCCGGCGGGATTGTGGGGTTGGGTGAAACGGTGACCGACCGCGCGGGTCTGCTGCTGCAATTAGCGAATCTGCCGACGCCGCCGGAAAGCGTGCCGATCAACATGCTGGTGAAAGTGAAGGGCACGCCGCTTGCCGATAACGACGACGTAGATGCTTTTGATTTTATTCGTACTATCGCCGTCGCGCGCATCATGATGCCGACCTCATACGTACGTCTTTCTGCCGGGCGCGAGCAGATGAACGAACAAACCCAGGCAATGTGCTTTATGGCCGGGGCCAACTCGATTTTCTACGGCTGCAAACTGCTGACCACGCCGAACCCGAACGAAGATAAAGATTTATTGTTGTTCCGTAAGCTGGGTCTTAACCCGCAGCAAACGGCGGTACTGGCGGGTGATAACGAACAGCAACAACGTCTGGAGCAGGCGCTGCGTACCCCGGATACCGACGATTACTACAACGCGGCAACCGTATGACCTGGCAGCAAAAAATCGACGATGCGCTAACGGCGCGTCGTCGTGCTGATGCGTGGCGTCGGCGCTATGCAGTGACACAGGGTGCTGGTCGCTTGTTACAGGCTGGCGGTCGTCAGTATCTGAATTTCTCCAGCAACGACTATCTCGGCTTAAGCCACCATCCGCAAATTATCTGCGCGTGGCAGCAGGGCGCTGAGCGTTTTGGCGTCGGCAGTGGCGGCTCGGGCCATGTCAGCGGTTATTCCGTTGCGCATCAGGCGCTGGAAGAAGAGCTGGCGCAGTGGCTCGGCTATTCCCGGGCGCTGTTGTTCATCTCCGGTTTTGCCGCTAATCAGGCAGTGATAGCCGCATTGATGGAAAAAGACGATCGCATTGTCGCCGACAGGCTTAGCCATGCCTCGCTGTTGGAGGCTGCCAGCCTTAGCCCTGCTGTTTTACGTCGCTTTACCCATAACGATCCGCAACACCTGGAGCGTCTGCTGACTTCCCCCTGTCCGGGGCAGCAGCTGGTGGTCACTGAAGGTGTATTCAGCATGGATGGCGATAGTGCGCCGCTGGCAGAAATCCACGCGGTGGCGAAACGGCAGGGCGCGTGGCTGCTGGTGGATGATGCGCATGGGATTGGCGTAAGCGGTGAGGAAGGGCGTGGTTCGTGCTCTCGACAGCAGGTGAAACCTGAGCTGCTCGTAGTGACGTTTGGCAAAGGGTTTGGCGTCAGCGGTGCGGCGATCCTGTGTTCTGATAGCGTGGCCGACTATCTGTTGCAGTTTGCCCGCCATCTGATCTACAGCACCAGTATGCCTCCGGCGCAGGCGCAGGCCTTACGCGCCGCGCTGGCGGTGATCCGCAGCCGTGAAGGCGATGAACGCAGGGAAAAGTTAGCGATGCTGATCCAGCGTTTTCGCGCTGGGGTGAATACTACGGATTTGACGCTGGCGCATTCAGACAGCGCTATTCAACCGCTGATCGTTGGCGACAATCATAAAGCCCTGCAACTGGCACAGACATTACGGCAACAGGGATGCTGGGTGACGGCGATTCGCCCACCAACGGTGCCCACCGGTACGGCCAGATTACGGCTGACGCTGACCCAAGCGCATGAGGTGCAGGATATCGATCGTCTACTGGAGGTGTTGCATGGCACAGGTCAATAAACAGGCGATTGCCGCCGCGTTTGGCCGCGCTGCCACCCACTATGAGCAACACGCAGAGCTACAACGTCAGAGTGCCGATGCGTTACTGGCACAACTCGATGGCCGGGCGTTCTCAAGGGTTTTGGACGCGGGCTGTGGGCCTGGGCGTATGAGTCGCTACTGGCGGGAGCAGGGGAGCGAGGTCTGCGCGCTGGATCTGTCGGCGCAAATGCTGGCTGAAGCGCAGCGTCACGATGTTGCCCATCACTATCTGCTGGCGGATATCGAAGCCATTCCGCAGGCCGCTGCCACTTTCGACCTGGCCTGGAGCAATCTGGCCGTGCAGTGGTGCAGCGACCTACGCGGTGCGTTAAGCGAGCTATACCGGGTGGTGCGTCCTGGCGGAACGGTGGCGTTTAGTACCTTGGCGCAAGGTTCGATGCCGGAACTTCGTCAGGCGTGGCGAACAGTTGATGACCGGGAGCATGCCAACCGTTTTTTGCCCGTGGAGCAACTGGAAAACGCGCTGTGCGGCTGGGACGTTGAATACCAGTCTCATGCCGTCACGCTGTGGTTTGACGATGCGCTGAGCGCCATGCGCTCGTTGAAGGGTATTGGCGCGACGCATTTGCATGATGGACGCGAGCAGCGTGTGCTGACCCGCTCGCAACTGCGTCAGCTACAGCTCGCCTGGCCCTGTCAGCAGGGGAAATATCCGCTGACCTATCATCTTTTTTTGGGAGTGATTCAACGTGACTAACACGTATTTTGTCACCGGGACGGACACTGAAGTAGGTAAAACTATCGCCAGCTGTGCGTTGCTTCAGGCGGCGAGACAGTTGGGGTTGCGAACCGTCGGCTATAAGCCGGTGGCGTCAGGCAGTGAAATGACGGATGAAGGTCTGCGAAACAGTGATGCGCTGGCGCTACAGCGCAACAGCGTTGTAGCCGTGGATTATGCAGCCATCAATCCGTATACCTTCGCGGAACCTACCTCACCGCATATCATCAGTGCTGACGAAGGGCGCCCCATTCAGGCCTCCGTGATGTCTGCGGGTTTACGACTGCTTGAAGAACAGGCTGACTGGGTATTGGTGGAAGGTGCAGGCGGATGGTTTACGCCGCTTTCGCCAACGCTGAGTTTTTCTGACTGGGTAAAAGAGGAACAACTGCCGGTGATTCTGGTGGTTGGCGTTAAGCTCGGTTGTATCAATCATGCCATTTTGACCGCCCTGGCGGTGCAGCAGGCCGGGCTGACGCTCGCCGGATGGGTTGCCAATGATGTGACGCCACCCGGCAAGCGTCATGCTGAATATATGGCGACGCTAAAGCGTGCGCTTGCGGCTCCGCTGCTGGGGGAAATTCCCTGGCTGGCAGAAGAGCCGGAGCAAGCATCGACAGGTCGTTATATCGATCTTAGCGTTTTGTCTCTGGCATCCACCAGTCGTTGATTAGCGGGTCGCTGAATTGTGTTATTTGCCCTTGAGCCACGTTGCGGCCACGATGTAACAAGCAATAGCAGTCGGCGACCCGACGAATGAACGGCAGGCTCTGCTCCGCGAGCATAATGGTGATGCCAAGCTCCTGGCTTAGCCTTACAATCAGATTCCCCAGTTTGTGGATATACGCCTGGCCTGTTCCTCGTGTGGGCTCATCGAGGATCAGCAGACGCGGGCGAGTGACCAACGCACTGGCGAGTGCAAGCTGGTGCTGATTTTCCTCCGACAATGCCACTCCTTTGGCCTGACGCAGTACAAACAGCTGTGGAAACAGGCGGTAAATATCGCTGCTGTTCATTGCTTCGCTTTCCTCAACCGCCTGGCGCGCAATGTGCAGATTTTCCTCTACCGTCAGTTGCGAAAAAATTCGCCGCTCCTGTGATACACAGTTAATACCTAGTGCAATGCGCTTTGCCGCCGGAATCTGAAGCAGATCGCAAGGTGGTGCGCCAGCCTGATGCCAGAACATGGTTCCGCTCTCAATCGGTAAATTGCCGATGATGCAATTGGCAAGCGTAGTCTTTCCCATCCCTGGAAGACCCAGTACGGCGGTACATTTACCGGGCAACAGGTCGAGATCGACATCCCAAAGCGAGTGTTGATTACCGTAATAGTGATTCACTGCACGAAGACTCAACATAGATTTCTCCCTCATGATGATATCCGCCTCGCGGAATGGTGGTCGGGAGAAAACTGCAAATCTCTTGCCAGAAGCGGAATTGGGGAAAAATACAGCAGGATGGCGTGCAACGCTGGCGATAAATTCTTACTGACCGCATTCCTGACGTTCTTTTGTGCACATTGGCAGTGCCTGGTGGTGTCGTGATGGTGCAGGCAGGAAAATGATGAAAATGCGAGCAAGATCTCGGCCATCCGAGGTCGCTTCGTTAGCTGATAAATATCAAAAAATAGCGATAATTTTTTTTTATCCCACCAGAAAAGACCATCAGGACGTTTTTGCCAGGCTACAGTCCATACGGGCTGGAGGCAGTTATCCACTATTCCTGTGGATAACCTTGTGTATTAGGGTTAGAAAACACAATGTAAGCGAGAGAAGACGCGGCCTGCGACTAAATTGATGCGAAAGACGGCTCGAGATAATAATCATTAAATTACAGGATGTTAGATAAATGCAATGGCTGTCGCAGAAGTGTCATGCGTTGCCACAAAACTTTCATCGAGTAGCTTGACAAATGTTAAAAAAGTCATTGGTTTGGGGATAACACATTTTTGCTGGTGTTTTATCTTGCCTGCGGACAAATTTTAGCCTGTAGTCACGGCCATTTTGCTGGGGTAACAGAAATATTCTGGCGCGTTACTGTTTTTTCATCCAGTATATTTTACTGGCAAAATATACTGCTGCGAGTAAAATTACACACCTGCCCGCCCATTGCTTCAGGTAGCTGCTCATGAGTAAACCGTTCAAACTAAATTCCGCTTTTAAACCCTCTGGCGATCAGCCTGAGGCGATTCGTCGCCTGGAAGAAGGTCTGGAGGATGGTCTGGCGCATCAGACGCTACTGGGGGTGACAGGGTCGGGGAAAACATTCACCATCGCTAACGTGATTGCGGACTTGCAGCGTCCTACCATGGTGCTGGCCCCCAATAAGACACTTGCTGCTCAGCTGTACGGTGAGATGAAAGAGTTCTTCCCGGATAATGCGGTGGAGTATTTTGTCTCTTACTACGACTATTATCAGCCGGAAGCCTACGTACCCAGTTCTGACACCTTCATCGAGAAAGATGCTTCGGTCAACGAACATATTGAGCAGATGCGCCTGTCGGCAACCAAAGCGCTGCTGGAACGTCGCGATGTCGTTGTCGTGGCGTCGGTTTCCGCGATTTATGGTCTGGGTGACCCGGATTTGTACCTGAAAATGATGCTGCACCTGACGGTGGGGATGATTATCGACCAGCGTGCGATCCTGCGTCGTCTGGCGGAGCTGCAATATACCCGCAACGATCAGGCATTCCAGCGCGGGACCTTCCGCGTGCGCGGTGAAGTGATCGACATTTTCCCGGCAGAATCCGACGACATCGCGCTGCGCGTGGAACTGTTTGATGAAGAGGTCGAACGTTTATCGCTGTTTGACCCGCTGACCGGACAGGTCGAATCCACAATTTCGCGCTACACCATCTATCCTAAAACGCACTACGTGACGCCGCGAGAACGTATCGTGCAGGCGATGGAAGAAATCAAAGTTGAGCTGGCAGAGCGGCGTAAAGTCCTGTTGGCAAATAACAAACTGCTGGAAGAACAGCGCTTAAGTCAGCGTACCCAGTTCGATTTGGAAATGATGAATGAGCTGGGTTACTGCTCGGGGATTGAAAACTACTCCCGCTATCTGTCCGGGCGCGGCCCCGGCGAGCCGCCGCCGACGCTGTTTGATTACCTGCCTGCCGATGGCCTGCTGGTGGTGGATGAATCCCACGTGACTATCCCGCAAATTGGCGGCATGTATCGCGGCGATCGGGCGCGTAAAGAAACCCTGGTTGAATACGGATTCCGTCTGCCGTCGGCGCTGGATAACCGTCCGCTCAAATTTGAAGAGTTCGAGGCGCTGGCTCCGCAAACTATCTACGTTTCGGCGACGCCGGGCAACTATGAGCTGGAGAAATCCGGTGATGAAGTGGTCGATCAGGTGGTACGACCGACCGGCCTGCTGGATCCGGTCATTGAGGTGCGTCCGGTGGCGACGCAGGTTGACGATCTGCTGTCGGAGATCCGCACCCGTGCGGCGATTAACGAACGTGTGCTGGTCACCACGCTGACCAAACGGATGGCAGAAGACCTCACAGAATACCTCGAAGAACATGGCGAGCGGGTGCGTTATCTGCACTCTGACATCGATACTGTGGAACGCATGGAAATCATTCGTGACCTGCGTCTGGGCGAGTTTGACGTGCTGGTGGGTATCAACCTTTTACGTGAAGGTCTGGACATGCCTGAGGTCTCCCTGGTGGCGATTCTGGACGCAGACAAAGAAGGATTCCTGCGTTCTGAACGTTCGCTTATCCAGACCATCGGTCGTGCGGCGCGAAACATCAACGGTAAGGCTATTCTCTACGGCGATAAAATTACCGCCTCAATGGCTAAAGCGATTGGTGAAACCGAACGTCGTCGTGAGAAACAGCAACTCTACAACGAAGAGCACGGTATTACGCCGCAGGGCCTGAATAAGAAAGTAGTCGATATTCTGGCGCTGGGTCAGAATATTGCGAAGACCAAGGCGAAAGGCAAAGGGAAGTCACGCGCAGGCGCGAAGTCTGAAGTTGTGGAACTGGATATGACGCCAAAAGCGCTGCAGCAGAAGATTCACGAGCTGGAAGGGCAGATGATGCAGCATGCGCAGAATCTTGAATTTGAAGAGGCAGCGACGATCCGCGACCAGTTGCATCAACTGCGCGAGTTGTTTATCGCAGCATCGTAAGAGTGTGCCGGATGCGGGGTAAACCCCTTATCCGGCCTACGGCAAAGATCGCGTCCGTAGGTCGGATGTCGGAGCGGAGCGTTTGGTAGGCCTGATAAGCGCCGCGCATCAGGTAAATCCGTTTAGCCTAGCGCCTGCACCGCTTTCTCCAGCGCACTATGCAATAGCTGGCGGTCATGGCGGTAGGGAATATCGCTGGCTTCCAGCACTTCCTGAATGACAACGCGGTCGGTAACGACGGAAGCATCCACTTTCGGACCCACTACTACCGCATCAATCACTTTCTTCCCGACGTACTGTTCAATAATGGCCAGCTTATCGCTAAGCGTCAGGCTGGCTGCTGGCAGGCTTAATTCGCGCCCCAGATTGCCTATATAGACCATCGGGGCCGGTGTGCGACGTAACGCCTGCGCCAGCTCGTCTAGCAACAGGATCGGCATCAGGCTGGTGTAAAAACTGCCTGGTCCTATCAGAATCAAATCCGCTTCGGCGATAGCCTCTACTGCTTCCCGCGTGGTGGGGACTTTTGGCGATAGCATTAGCTCCTGAGGCGGGATAGTAAGCTGATCGATATTCACTTCGCCATAGACTTCATGCCCCTGATCGTCGATAGCCATCAAATCCACCGGCAGCTCCGACATCGGAATTAAATGCGCATCTACCTTCAACAGGCTTCGAATTAAATTGATGGCTTCCAGAGGCCGCACGCTGAGGTGATCGAGCGCTTTTAACATCAGATTTCCGAGGTTATGCCCGGAAAGTTCGCCATTCCCGCCAAAACGGTACTCAAACATCGCGGATGCGACGCTGGGCTGGGTAATTAACTGGTTCAGACAGTTACGCATGTCTCCCCAGGCTATCCCGCCTTCAGAGCGACGAATACGACCTGTCGAGCCGCCGTTATCCGTGGTGGTGACGATACCCGTCAGGCGTGAGCCTAGAGGGGAAAGTGAGGAGAGAACGCGTCCTAATCCATGCCCTCCGCCGAGAGCGACAACGCGGTCCAGATCTGCCAGCGTGCGAGTGCGCATATATTTTCCTGATATCAATTGATCGGCGTTACAGTAACGTAAATAGCGTGTTTTCAGCAATTATCCAGTCGGCATCTGCCGTAATTTTTTTCTGCGGTCTACTCCTTTCTGGCGAGATCCACCTGATGGCAAGATGATGTATATCAATGCAAAACTGTGATTTTTGCTTATTCTGTAGCGAAATTGCACGATCATGTCGTTATGTATGTATTTATATAGCGAAAGTGTACATGGCAAAAGCGTCATTTACACGCTAGTATCGGCATAACCACTAAGTACTCTTAATAATTTGAGTTGCCGGAAGCCAACGCATCTGCAACACGAAGTATGACGAGTATAAACACTCTAGCCTCTGCACCTGGGTCAAATGATACGGTGCTTTGGCCGTGACAAGACTTGAAAAAGTTTGTCACCAGGGCGCAGGAAGAAATGACTACGTCTCCCGTATTTGGAAAGGTGTACATGGGCTCTCAACTTACCGATGCTTTCGCACGTAAGTTTTACTACTTACGTTTGTCGATTACCGATGTGTGTAACTTTCGTTGCACCTACTGCCTGCCGGATGGCTATAAGCCCGGTGGGGTCACCAATAACGGCTTTCTGACCGTTGATGAAATTCGCCGTGTCACGCACGCGTTCGCCAGTCTGGGAACGGAAAAAGTGCGTCTGACAGGGGGCGAACCTTCACTGCGTCGCGACTTTACGGACATTATCGCCGCCGTGCGCGAAAACGACGCCATCCGTCAGATTGCGGTAACCACCAATGGTTATCGTCTGGCGCGCGATGCTGCTGCCTGGCGCGATGCCGGACTGACCGCGCTCAACGTCAGCGTCGACAGCCTGGATGCCCGTCAGTTTCATGCCATTACCGGGCAGGACAAGTTTCAACAGGTGATGGCAGGCATTGACGCCGCCTTTGATGCGGGTTTTGAAAAAGTGAAAGTCAACACCGTGCTGATGCGCGACGTAAACCATCATCAACTGGACACCTTCCTTGCGTGGATCCAACCTCGGCCAATCCAACTGCGTTTTATTGAACTGATGGAAACGGGCGAGGGCAGCTCTCTCTTCCGTAAACACCATATCTCCGGACAGGTACTTCGCGATGAGCTATTGCGTCGCGGCTGGATCCACCAGATCCGACAGCGCAGCGACGGCCCAGCTCAGGTTTTCTGTCATCCTGATTATGTTGGTGAAATTGGTCTGATCATGCCTTATGAGAAAGACTTCTGCGCCACCTGTAATCGTCTGCGCGTTTCCTCTGTTGGCAAGCTTCATCTGTGTTTATTTGGTGAAGGCGGCGTAAGCCTGCGTGATTTGCTGGAAGATGACGCTCAGCAGCCGGCGCTGGAAGAACGTATTTCAGCCGCGCTGCTGGAGAAAAAGCAGACCCATTTCCTGCATCAGAACAATACCGGTATTACGCAAAACTTATCTTACATTGGCGGCTGATCGCTAAAAGGAGTTTTTCATGAGTCAGGTAAGCGCTGAATTTATCCCGACACGCATTGCTATTCTTACTGTTTCCAACCGTCGCGGCGAAGAAGATGACACCTCCGGCCATTATCTGCGTGACTCGGCGCAAGAAGCGGGTCATCAGATTGTCGATAAGGCGATTGTCAAAGAAAACCGTTACGCCATCCGCGCCCAGGTTTCTGCCTGGATTGCCAGTGATGATGTACAGGTAGTGCTCATTACCGGCGGTACCGGGTTAACCGAAGGGGACCAGGCGCCGGAAGCGCTGCAACCGCTGTTTGACAGAGAAGTTGAAGGGTTTGGCGAAGTCTTCCGTATGCTGTCGTTTGAAGAGATTGGCACCGCGACGCTGCAATCCCGCGCGATTGCCGGAGTGGCCAATAAAACGCTGATTTTCGCCATGCCGGGTTCGACCAAAGCGTGTCGTACCGCCTGGGAAAATATCATTGCGCCGCAGCTTGATGCCCGTACGCGTCCGTGTAATTTCCACCCACATTTGAAGAAATAAGTATGTCGCAACTGACTCATATTAACGCCGCTGGCGAAGCGCATATGGTGGATGTCTCCGCCAAAGCGGAAACTGTACGCGAGGCGCGTGCTGAAGCATTCGTGACTATGCGTAGCGAAACGCTGGCGATGATTATCGATGGCAGCCACCATAAAGGTGATGTATTCGCCACGGCGCGTATTGCGGGTATTCAGGCCGCCAAACGTACCTGGGATCTTATCCCGCTGTGCCATCCGCTGATGCTGAGTAAGGTGGAAGTCAATCTTCACGCTGAACCGGAGCACAACCGCGTACGGATTGAAACGCTGTGTCGCCTGACCGGTAAAACCGGCGTTGAAATGGAAGCGTTAACGGCGGCCTCCGTGGCGGCGTTGACCATCTACGATATGTGCAAAGCGGTGCAAAAGGATATGGTGATTGGTCCGGTGCGTCTGCTGGCAAAAAGCGGCGGCAAGTCCGGAGATTTTAAGGTAGATGCGCATGATTAAGGTTCTCTTCTTTGCTCAGGTACGCGAACTGGTAAACACCGATGCGTTAGAGGTTGCCGCCGAGTTTGCAACGGTAGAAGCGCTGCGCAAGCATCTTGCGGCAAAAAGCGATCGCTGGGCGTTGGCGCTGGAAGACGGCAAGCTGCTGGCGGCGGTAAACCAGACGCTGGTCGATTTTGACCATCCCCTTAACTCAGGTGACGAAGTTGCTTTCTTCCCACCGGTAACCGGAGGCTAAGATGGCGGAAACGCGAATTGTTGTTGGCCCTGCGCCGTTTCGCGTCGGGGATGAGTATCCCTGGCTGGCAGAGCGTGATGAAGACGGCGCGGTAGTCACTTTCACCGGTAAAGTGCGCAATCACAATCTCGGTGACAGCGTTAAGGCGTTAACGCTGGAACACTATCCGGGAATGACCGAAAAAGCGCTGGCGGAGATTGTCGACGAAGCGCGTTTGCGCTGGCCGCTGGGTCGGGTGACGGTTATTCATCGCATTGGCGAACTGTGGCCGGGTGACGAAATCGTGTTTGTTGGCGTGACCAGTGCGCATCGCAGCAGCGCGTTTGATGCCGGGCAGTTCATTATGGATTACCTGAAAACCCGCGCGCCGTTCTGGAAGCGCGAGGCCACGCCGGAAGGTGAGCGCTGGGTTGATGCCCGCGACAGCGATAAGCTAGCAGCAAAACGCTGGTAGAGTACAATTGTTGTAGGCTCATACTGATTCAGGAGATTGTCATGGACCGATTCCCACGATCCGATTCTATTGTACAGGCCCGTTCCGGCCTGCAAACGTATATGGCGCAGGTATACGGCTGGATGACCTGCGGACTGTTGCTGACGGCGTTTATCGCCTGGTATGCGGCAAATACGCCCGCGGTGATGATGTTTGTCTTCTCCAGCAAAATCACCTTCTTTGGCCTGATCATCGCTCAACTGGCGCTGGTGTTCGTCCTGTCCGGCATGGTGCAAAGGCTGAGCGCGGGTATGGCGACCACGCTGTTTATGCTCTACTCGGCATTAACCGGGCTGACGCTATCAAGCATTTTTATCGTCTATACCTACTCGTCTATCGCCAGCACCTTTGTGGTTACCGGAGGGATGTTCGGGATCATGAGTTTGTATGGCTACACCACCAAACGTGATCTGAGCGGCTTCGGCAATATGCTGTTTATGGCGCTGATCGGTATTGTACTGGCCTCACTGGTTAACTTTTGGCTGAAGAGCGAAGCGCTGATGTGGGCGGTGACCTATATCGGGGTGATTGTGTTTGTTGGTCTGACCGCCTATGACACGCAGAAGTTGAAAAATATCGGTGAGCAGATTGACCTGCGCGACAGCTCCAATCTGCGTAAATACGCGATTCTTGGGGCCTTAACGCTGTATCTGGACTTCATCAACCTGTTCCTGATGCTGCTGCGTATTTTCGGTAATCGTCGTTAATTCTCTGTTGCCGGATGGCGCTTCGCTTATCCGGCCTACCGCTTGGTATCGAAAGTAGGCCGGATAAGGCGTTACGCCGCAGCCGGCACTATAAACACCATCATTTCGCCATCGCCTTCTCGTTTTTTACCCGCAACTTTTTTGCCCGACTCTCCAGCAGCAAATAACACACCAGTGCCAGAAGCAGCGGAATAAAATAGTACAACACGCGATACGCGAGCAGGGCAGCAATGATCGTTCCCTGAGACGAGTCCTCTCCTGCCAGCAGCGCCATAAACACCGCTTCCAGCACGCCGATCCCCGCCGGAATATGCACGATTACGCCGGCAATACTGCTCACCAGCAGCACGCCCAGCACGAAGAAATAATCGATATTCTGACCGAGCAACAACCAGATAATCGCCCCCATTACCATCCAGTTCGCACTGGATATCGTCATTTGCGCGAGGGCAAATTTCCAGGAGGGCAGCACCAGTTTTTGGCCCTTGATGGTGATATGACGATGTTTAGAGAAGGCGCAAAACCACAGATAAACAACAATAATCAGCAGCAGCGCAATGCCTAAGATGCGCAATGTGCCTTCATCGATATACCAGTGTGCGGGCAGTTCGACGACGCCGAAGGTAAATATAAAACCGCCCAGCAGAATATAGCCCAGCCAGTTAGTGGTAATACTCAGCGAAAAAATCCGCGTTATTGTGCCCCCCGGCAATCCGAGGCGCGAGTAAAGGCGATAACGCATCCCTATACCACCCACCCAGGTGCTCAATGTCAGGTTGAAGGCGTAACAGATAAACGACACCAGCATGACCTGGCGTTTTGCCAGTTTGTGGCCGCAGTAGTAGCGCCCGAGCAGATCATAACAGCCGTAAAGTAAATAACTGACGATCACCAACCCCACGGCGCTGAGCAGGGCGATCCGATTGTAATCGCGAATTACCGTCCACACTTCCTGCCAGTTGACCTTGCTGGCATAAACAACCAGCAGCACGATCACCGCAATAAAAAACAGCCATGTGAGGATCTTTTTCGCTAACCGCCAGCGTCGGTGGCTTTTTGCCATCAGGTTTTCCCTCCTGCATCCTCTGTTTGTATACGGTCCTGAGTTTCCAGAGCGGGCTGCGCGGGCGGCTCTACCTCGGCCAGATGCGGGGTATGCGCCGGCAGCCAGCCGACCAGCGCCGGGAAGTGGCGTAAAAAGTGGAAGGCCAGTACGCTCTTGGTCAGGTTCCACCAGGTGCGTTTTGGCAGCATGGATTCATCAACCCGCTTGCAGTCCTGCGCAATAATAGGGTTCAGGTTGTCACGCAGGGTCTGATTAAACGTGCGGTCATGAATAATCAGATTTGCCTCCAGATTCAGTGACAGGCTCAGTGGATCAAGATTGCTGGAGCCCACCGTCGCCCAGTGATCGTCCATCAGCGCCACTTTGCCATGCAGAGGTTTACGGCGGTATTCATAGACATGGACGCCGCCTTTTACCAGATAGTTGTACAGCAGGCGGGCGCCCACTTTCACAATCGGCATATCCGGTTCACCCTGCACGATGAGTTTTACCCGCACGCCCCGTCGGGCCGCTTTACGCAGGGCATGCAGAAAGCGATAGCCGGGAAAGAAGTAGGCATTGGCGATGATCACTTCCCGCCGTGCCTGGGTCAGCATTTTCAGATAGTGGCGTTCAATATCATCACGATGTTCTTCGTTATCGCGCCAGACGAACAGCGCCTGCGCTTCGCCGGGGCGATGATTGTCGATTGCCCGGTGATGACGTCGCCACCAGCGTCGTACAGCACTCTGTCCGGGCAAGTTTTCCAGCACGAATTTCAGAATGTCAGCAACGACTGGACCTTCAACGCGCACGGCGTAATCCTGCTTGGCCTCCGGACCGTAATCAGACATGTGCTCAGCGGAGTAATTGATGCCGCCAACAAAGGCAACACGATCATCAATGACCACAATTTTGCGATGCATACGGCGAAAGAGATTAGTGCGCATCCCGAACAGACGCGGACGCGGATCGTAGTAGCGGAAAACAACGCCGGCTACGGTGAGCTCTTCGACAAAACTGTCGCTAAGATCCGGCGAGCCGTAGCCATCCAGCAGCACCTCTGCTTTGATTCCTCGCCGGGCGGCTTCGAGCAACGCGGCATGCAGCTGTTTTCCTACCGCATCTTCAAACCAGATAAAGGTCTCGAGGATTATTTTTTGCTGCGCCTGTTCAATGGCGTCAAAGACGGCGGGGTAGAATTGATCGCCGTTTTCCAGTAGTTGAATTTGATTGCCTTCACGCCAGCCATATTTCATAAATGAATCTCCGCACTCAGAGGGGCATGATCGGACAAATGTCGCCAGTGACGCAGCGCCAGCGTCGTTGGGGTACTGGCATTCGCGTTTTTCACATAGATCCTGTCCAGACGCAGCAGGGGAAACTGCACCGGAAATGTTCGCGCCGGGCGGCCGTGGGCGCGGGTAAAAATCTCGTCAAGGCCAGCTTTGGCTTTCAACGGGCGATTGGCCGTTTGCCGCCAGTCGTTAAAATCCCCGGCAATCACCACCGGCTCCGCGTCGGGCAGGGCGTTAACCCAGTCTGCCAGCATCGCGAGCTGGGCCTGGCGGTGAGCTTCACGCAGGCCGAGGTGCACACACATCACATGGATGGGGTGGGAGAGCATTGGCGGTACGATTCGGCAGTAAAGGACTCCGCGCTTTTCACTCGCGCCGACCGACACATCACGATTTTCATAATGCTCAATGGGATACCGCGACAGCACAGCATTACCGTGATGTCCCTGCGGGTACACGGCGTTACGCCCGTAGGCGAAGTCGCTCCACATCGTGTCCGCCAGAAATTCGTAGTGGCTGGTATCCGGCCAGTTCTCAATGTGCAGCGAATGAGCTTCGTGCTCACCCATCACTTCCTGCAGGCATACAATGTCTGCACCGACCGTTCTGACGGCCTCCCTTAGCTCAGGTAAAATAAAACGCCGGTTGAAGGCGGTGAACCCTTTGTGAGTATTAATGGTGAGCACATTGAATGAAAATTGAACTCCCGATCCGCTCATGAGCCTCCCGTTGGCGTCACTTCCTAAATAAAATAGTGTAGTCATCGTCACAAAAAGATGCAGTGTTGCGGAATTTTCCGTAAAGTCCGGTACTCTGAACAATTAGTTGAAAATCCTTCAGGAGAAAAGCCATGAGGTGGCAACAACGTGTTCGTGTCGCAACGGGTCTAAGTTGCTGGCAGATTGTGTTGCATTTACTGGTAGTGGCGTTGCTGGTAATGGGCTGGATGAGCGGCACGCTGGTGCGCGTCGGCCTGGGATTATGCGTCGTTTACGGCGTAACGGTTTTATTAATGCTGGCCTTGCAACGTCACCATGAACAACGCTGGCGTGACGTCGCTGATGTGCTGGAAGAGCTGACTACCACGTGGTATTTCGGTGCCGCAATGATCGTGCTGTGGTTGCTGTCGCGCGTGCTGCAAAACAACGTCTTGCTGGCACTGGCGGGTCTGGTGATCCTGGCCGGACCCGCCGTGGTCTCGCTGCTGGCGAAAGACAAAAAGCTACATCACCTTACGTCGAAACATCGCATACGCCGCTGAGCCGGTTGTGGCCGCTATCACCAACAGCGGCCACAAACTTCCCCAGACAATCTGCAGACTCGCATCCTTCAGGTAAATCTGTTTCGTGATGTCCGTAAAATGGCGGATCGGGTTTATCCACGTCAGATTCTGCAACCAGACCGGCATGTTTTCGACCGGTGAGACGTAGCCCGAGAGTAAAATCGCCGGCATCATAAACACAAATACGCCGATAAACGCTTGCTGCTGGGTGGCGCACAGCGATGAAATCAGCAGACCAAAGCCGACCAGCGACAGCCCGTAAATTACCATTGTGAAATAGAACAACCCCAGTGAACCAGCAAATGGAATGTCATAAGCCCAGATACCAATTGCCAGCACAATGGTGGCCTGAAAAGTAGCCACAATCAGCGCGGGCACAGCTTTACCGATGAAAATCTGCCAGGTGGTAAGCGGGGAGACCAGCAGCTGATCCAGCGTACCTTGCTCGCGCTCGCGAGCAACCGAAAGCGAGGTGACGATCATTACGCCGATAGTGGTGATCATGGCGATCAGCGACGGCACCACGAACCATTTATAATCCAGATTCGGGTTGTACCAGTTACGCACGACCAGCTCGCTGTTATTCGGTTTCGGCTTGCCGTCCATCAGCTCCTGCTGATACGTCTTAACAATTTGCTGCAGGTAATTGGCGGCAATTTGCGCGCTGTTGGAGTTACGCCCGTCGAGGATAATCTGCATGGGAGCTTGCTGGAAGGTGTCCAGGTTGCGCGAAAAATTGGCCGGGAAGCGCACCAGCAGCAGGGCTTTTTGCGTATCGATGGTAGGTTTAATCTCCTGCGGGCTTTTCAGCAGCAGAACATGCGTAAAAGCGCTGGCGCGGGCGAAGCGCTGGGTAAGCTCAACCGAATGTTTACCGTTGTCTTCGTTATAGATAGCGATCGTGGCGTTGGTGACTTCCAGCGTTGCCGCGAACGGGAACAGGATCACCTGAATCAGCACCGGTAAAATCAGAATGGCTCGCGTCTGCGGTTCGCGTAATAGCGATTGCAGCTCTTTGCGAATTAATGTCCATAAGCGATGAAACATGCCCGTCCTCTCAGTCCAGTTTGTAGGCCTGATAAGCCAAGCGCATCAGGCATAATGCCGGATGGCGGCGCGAACGCCTTATCCGGCCTACGGCTACAATTATCCATACACATATTTAATCCAGCCGACGTTTGGTTTTAAGCCACGTCAGGCCAATAAACATCACCGCCGAAGCGATTAAAAACAGCACGTTAATAATCAGCACCACCGGAATATTTCCCGCCAGAAACAGGCTTTGCAGGGTACTGACGAAATAACGCGCCGGAATAATGTAGGTTACCGCCCGGATAATCGCGGGCATGCTGTCTATCTGGAAGATAAAACCTGACAGCATAATCGAGGGCAGGAAAGCGGCGTTCAGCGCGACCTGCGCGGCGTTAAACTGGTTGCGGGTGATGGTGGAAATAAGCAACCCCATGCCAAGCGTACTGAGCAGAAACAGGCTGGTAATGAAAAACAGGATCAGCAACGAGCCGCGATAGGGCACGCCAAGAATAAATACCGACACCAGCATACACAGCAGCATCGCCAGCATGCCGAGGAAATAATAGGGGATCAGTTTACACAGCAGTAATTCGACGCGGGTAACTTCGGTAGAAAGCAGTGCCTCCATGGTTCCGCGTTCCCATTCGCGCGCCACCACTAATGAGGTGAGGATCGCGCCAATCACCGTCATGATGATGGTTACCGCCCCGGGAATAATAAAGTGCTGGCTGATGGCCGCCGGGTTAAACCAGTAGCGTGTTTGCACGTCGATCAAAGGCTCGAACGATTCCCCACGATCTTCCGCCCGCTGTTGCTGCCAAATCTGCCAGATGCCTTCGACATAACCCTGCACAAAGTTGGCGGTATTGGGTTCGCTGCCATCGGTGATCACCTGGATCGGTGCCACGTCATTAGGTCGCGCCATCTGCTGGGCAAAATCCACAGGGATCACCACCAGCCCACGAATGCGCCCGGCCTGCATTTTCTCAATCAATTCCTGCCGGTTATCGCTGATGGTGGCGTCAATATACGGCGAACCGGTCATAGTATGGGTAAAATCCAGCGCCTCTTCGCTTTGCTGTTCGAGCAAAATCCCGACCCGAAGCTTGCTGGAGTCGAGGTTTATCCCGTAGCCGAAGATAAACAGCAGCAGCAGCGGGATCACCACCGCAATCAGCCAACTGCTGGGATCGCGAACGATCTGGCGCGTCTCTTTAACGCACAGCGCACGTACGCGACGCCAGGAGAGAGCGGAGTTACTCATGCGTATGCTCCTTATCCCAGTCATTGATTAGCGTAATGAATGCTTGCTCCATGGTCGGGTCCGGAGTGTCGCTGTCGGCAGCCTGAGCTTTCAGGTCGTCCGGTGTTCCGCTGGCAATCAATTTGCCGCGATACACCAACCCGATGCGATCGCAGTATTCCGCCTCGTCCATAAAGTGGGTGGTCACCATCACCGTGACGCCTTTTTCCACCATGCTGTTGATATGCAACCAGAACTCACGACGGGTGAGGGGATCGACCCCGGAAGTGGGTTCATCAAGGAACAGAATGTCGGGTTCATGCATCAGCGAGCAGGCCAGCGCCAGACGCTGCTTAAACCCCAGCGGCAGTTCGTCGGTGGCGTGGGAAGCGATACTCTTCAGGCCAAATGCCTCGCTCATTCGATCGATTTTCTCCTTCTGCGCCCGACCACGCAGGCCGTAGACGCCGGAGAAAAAGCGCAGATTTTGTTCAACCGTCAGGTTACCGTACAGGGAGAATTTCTGCGCCATATAACCCAGATGCTGACGCGCTTTGCCGGAGCTGACTTTCAGGTCCATATCCAGCACCAGCGCTTTGCCGGAAGTGGGGACCAGCAGGCCGCACATCATTTTAAAGGTGGTGGATTTGCCGGCACCGTTGGGTCCTAACAGACCAAAAATCTCGCCGCGCTGTACGGAAAAGTCTACGTGGTCGGTCGCGGCAAAATCGCCAAACTTCTTGGTCAGAGCTTTGGCTTCGATCACCGTTTCGCCAGGCGTGCCTTCTACGGTATGCAGGATAGCGCCCAGCGGGGATTCCGATGTTCCGGCTCCGCCGAGTAAATCGATAAAGGCATCTTCGAAGCGGGGTGCAGTTTCATTGATGGTTATCTGCGGCATGCCGTCAGCGTTTTGGATCTGCTGAGCTGTCGCCTCTTTTTTCAGGATTAAACGGACGGATTTCCCCTGAATCATTCCGTCGCTGACCAGCGGTAGTTTTAACGCGCGTTGCAGCAGTCGGCGGTTATTTTCCTGCGGACTGCTCATCAGGAAGCTGCGACCAGCCATGGTTTGCGTAAGCTGAGTAGGATCGCCCTGGTATAACAATTCGCCTTCGTTCATCAGCAGCACATCACGGCATTGCTCTGCTTCATCCAGATACGACGTACTCCAGAGGATCAGCATGCCGTCTCCGGCCAGTTCGTGGACCATTTGCCACAGTTCGCGACGGGAAATTGGGTCGACACCCACACCTGGCTCATCCAGCAGCAACACTTTGGGTTCGCCGACCAGCGTACAGGCTAGCCCGAGCTTCTGCTTCATGCCGCCGGAAAGTTTGCCGGCCAGTCGTCCGGTAAATGGCCCCAGCGAGGTAAACTCCAGTAGTCGGGCAAAGGTTTTTTCTCGCGCCTCACCGGTGACGCTGCGCAAATCGGCATAGAGATTGAGGTTCTCCATGACGGTCAAATCTTCATACAGACCAAATTTCTGCGGCATATAGCCCAGCACCGCGTGCAGCGCGCTGTCGTCTTTGATGGGATCAAAACCAATCACCGCAGCACTTCCGGTATCAGGTTTTAATAATCCCGCCAGCATGCGCATCAGCGTGGTTTTGCCCGCGCCGTCCGGCCCGACAAGCCCGGTCACGTAGCCCGCATGCACGATACAGTCGAGCGGGGCGACGGCCGGTTTTTCCATTCCAGCAAAGTTTTTCGTCAGCCCTTTAAGCGTAATGACGGCGTCATTCATGCCGTGCCTCATCGCCAAATTTTATCGTTACCGGCATTCCCTGGCGCAGCGCATCGTCCGCGTCGGTTACGACAATTCGCAGGCGATACACCAGATCGGTGCGCAGATCAGGAGTCTCTACCGTTTTCGGCGTAAATTCGGCGGTTGGTGACACAAAGCCGATTTTGCCGTGATACGGTTTGTCCGGGCGACCGTCGGTATAGAGCAGGATCTCACGTCCTGGCTGCGCCTGGCTCAGATTGCGTTCGTCAACGTAGGCGCGGACCCATACCGGACGCGTGAGCGACAGCGTCAGTACCGTGCTCCCTTCGTTCAGCATGCTGCCGGGTTCAACCGCGCGGGTGAGAAGCGTGCCGTCAGACGGCGAGGTCAGCGTGGTGTCATGCAAATTAAGCTCTGCCTGTGCCAGCTCTGCCTGAGCTTGTTCGAGCGTGGCTTTTGCCTGTTCGATGTCCTGCACACGATTACCGCTGCGATATTGCGTGAGTTTATCCTGTGCGGATTTCAATGAAGCTAACGCCTGATCGCGAGATGAACGCGCGTTTTCCAGATCGTTGGCAGAAATGGTACGGCTTTTCCACAATCCTACCTGCCGATTGTAAAAATTCTGCGCGTAATCATAGGCGGCCTGCGCCTGTTTGACTGCCGCCGCGGTTTGCGCGATCTCTTCTTCGCGATACCCTGCCAGCATCAGATCGTATTGCGCCTGCGCGGCGGCAACGTTGGCTTTTGCCTGCATCAATGCGTTTTCATACGGTGCGCGGTCCAGTTCGCCCAGCACCTGACCGGCGGTAATCGCATCGCCTTCATCAACCGTCAGCGAGGCCAGTCTGCCGCCGACGCGAAAACTCAGGTTGACGCTACGTATATCGACATTGCCGTATAGCGTCAGGCTGTTATCTTGCCGACTCTGATACCACCACGTTCCACCGGCAATCACGGCAACGAGGGCCGCGATAACCAGCCCGAGAACGACAGGTTTTTTCATGACTCCAGACTCCTTTGCGTTAAACCTTGCAGAATAAGATCGATGTGACAGGTGATCGTTTGGTCAATCAGCGCGGTTTTATCCTCATCAAATTGTGACCAGCCCGTACGCAACAGAATGGTTTCTTTCCCCAGACGAAAAGCCAGCACCTCGCCGAGTATGGCGTGGGTATGCAGAATCATTTGGGTATCGTTGGCATCGCCGCCGGTATAGGCGGCAATCAGGCGCGTCAGGTGTGTATGCAGCGGATTGATAACCTGGTCGTGCACCAGTTGATAAGCCGCAGTGGGGGAAAGCTGTTCACGCGAGATAAATTTGCTCAGGTTAACGGTGTCGTCCTGGGTTAACAGCATGATCATATTTTTGCAGGCGCGCAGGATCAGTTCACGCATCGCGCCACGATCCGGTTCTGGCTGAGCGAATAAACGCTCGGCCTCTGCAGCGTGCGGACGAAACTGTGAGCCGATAAAATCTGCAATCCACTGGGCGCAGGCGAGATATAAATCCTCTTTTGAGCCAAAATAGTAGGTGATAGCCGCAATGTTTTGCCCGGCCTGTGCAGCGATATCGCGCGTCGTGGCGTGCAGACCATACTCGCCGAATTGTGCCAATGCGGCGGCAATGAGCTGGTTCTTCGCCTGTTCACCTTTGGTTGTCATGGTGGGTGTATTCATGGCACGACTCTGATCTTAATCAATCGATTGATTAAGATTATGACTGATGTGCAGCCTTGTCCAGTCCGGACGGTTATTTTCCAGTGAAGGGATAATTTATGCGGCACATCACAAAAACTGCTACACTCCGCCCCTTCATGACATTGTGGTTTTTGTCATCTCTATTGTATGTATCTCCCTGAAAACGACACCGGTAACGGTCAGGGCGGTTCGGAGTTGTTATGTCTTTTGATTCCCTTGGTTTAAACCCTGAAATTTTACGTGCCGTTGCCGAGCAGGGTTACCGTGAACCTACCCCTATTCAGCAGCAGGCTATTCCTGCCGTGCTGGAAGGCCGCGATCTGATGGCCAGCGCCCAGACCGGTACGGGGAAAACGGCAGGTTTTACCCTGCCGCTGTTGCAGCACCTGATTACCAATCAGCCGCATGGTAAAAGCCGTCGTCCGGTTCGTGCGCTGATCCTCACGCCAACCCGTGAACTGGCGGCTCAGATTGGCGAAAACGTCCGTGATTATAGTAAGTATCTGAATATTCGCTCGCTGGTGGTCTTCGGCGGCGTCAGCATTAACCCGCAGATGATGAAACTGCGTGGCGGTGTGGATGTACTGATTGCCACCCCAGGTCGTTTGCTCGATCTGGAGCATCAGAATGCGGTAAAACTGGATCAGGTGGAGATCCTGGTACTGGATGAAGCTGACCGCATGCTGGATATGGGTTTTATTCACGATATTCGTCGCGTTCTGGCAAAACTGCCGGCAAAACGTCAGAACCTGCTGTTCTCGGCAACGTTCTCTGATGACATTAAGTCGCTGGCCGAAAAACTGCTGCATAACCCGCTGGAAATCGAAGTGGCACGTCGTAATACCGCGTCCGAGCAGGTAACTCAGCACGTTCATTTCGTCGATAAAAAACGTAAACGCGAACTGTTGTCACAGATGATTGGTCAGGGCAACTGGCAGCAGGTGCTGGTGTTTACCCGTACCAAACATGGCGCGAACCATCTGGCAGAACAGCTGAATAAAGACGGCATCCGCAGTGCGGCAATCCACGGCAATAAATCTCAGGGGGCGCGTACACGTGCGCTGGCTGATTTTAAATCCGGTGATATTCGCGTGCTGGTAGCGACCGATATTGCCGCGCGTGGTCTGGACATTGAAGAGTTACCGCACGTGGTGAACTACGAGCTGCCAAACGTCCCAGAAGATTATGTGCACCGTATTGGTCGTACCGGGCGTGCCGCCGCTACTGGCGAAGCGTTGTCTCTGGTGTGCGTCGATGAACACAAGCTGCTGCGTGACATCGAGAAGCTGCTGAAAAAAGAGATCCCGCGTATTGCAACGCCAGGCTATGAGCCAGATCCCTCCATTAAAGCTGAGCCGATCCAGAATGGTCGCCAGCAGCGTGGCGGCGGTGGTGGTCGCGGGCAGGGCGGAGCAGGGCGTGGCCAGCAGCCGCGTCGTCAGGATGGCGGTGCGCCAAAAGCGAAGCCGCGTAATGGCGAAGGCAAACCGGCAGGCGATAAGCCTCGTCCGCCGCGCCGTCCGCGCAAACCGTCTTCCGCCCAGTAATTCACCTTGCTGTCTGGCAGTATAAACACGCTATCCGGTCTACACAGGGTGTAGGCCGGACAGGTCAATCACTCCCCCGAACTTTGCGATTTCAGCACGATTGAGCAGGTATATCGTCCTGCCGGGTGAATCGAAATCGTCGTCTCAAATACTTTCCCGTCCCTGTCCAGATAACGACGCACAATTCTCATCGCTGGCGAATCAGGCGCTACGTTGAGGATCTTTGCCACCTTTTTGGGCACACCGACAGCCGTAATAGTCTGATGCACCTCATGGCTTTTGATGCCGTAATGCGTTTCGATCAAGTCGCTGATTAATGAGTGTGGATCGTCACGGATGTAGGTGCGCAGTTTAGCGTAATCCGTGCTGGCATAGCTGTCCGTCCAGCAGATCGGTGCGTCGGGGTTGTGCGCATCTTCGCGAGTACTGGCAATGTGCAGCCAGCGGGAACCTGGCGGGCAGCCAATCATCTGGGACAGCTCGATGTCCGCCACAATCTCATCGATTTTCTTGATGACGCGCAGATTGTTTTTGGCCAGCAGCAACAGATCCTCAAGATGCGATAGCGGGTGATTGACACCGTTAGCCTTAGGTTCGCAAACGCGAGTTCCCGCGCCTTTACGCCGTGAAATCAGACCTTGCTCTGTTAATTCCCTCAACGCCTCACGCATGGTGTGGCGGCTGACCTGCCATGTTTCGCACAGTTCCATTTCCGTTGGAAACAGCGATCCGGGGGCAAAGGTCCCCACCGAAATTTGCTGCGCCAGTTCACGTGCTATTCGCTTGTACAGAGATTCTTTCATCGCGGTTTCATCAAAATATTAGTGATCTTTATCACGAAAATTTGTACGGACTATTCCCTACATTTCTTATGAATACTATAAATGTCCGTACATTCAAATGTACGGACATTTAATTATGTCTGGACATTGTGTCGGCGTTTGAATATCTAAAAAACGACCGTAAACACGCATCTTATCACTATCAGATTTTCCAGGGGGATTTATGGCTTCGAATGTACTTGATTCTGTTCTGTTCAGGGATTCTTTCGGCACACCGGCGATGCGCGCGGTGTTTGACGATCGCGAGCTGGTACGCAAATACGTGGAAGTGGAAGTGGCATTAGCTAAAGCCCAGGCACGCTGCGGTGTGATACCTGAGGCTGCGGCGCAGGAAATTGCTGAAAAATGTAATGCCGATACGCTCGATTTTGATTTATTACGCCATGAAACCGAAATCGTGGGTTATCCGATCCTACCGCTGGTGCACCAGATTTCTAAACAGGCTGGCGAGTCCGGCGGCTATGTGCACTGGGGGGCAACCACTCAGGACATTATGGACACTGCTGTAGTCCTGCAAATTCGTGATGCTTTTGCGCTCATTGAGTCCGATATGGACAAACTTCGTGCAACGCTGGCCGATCTCTCACGCCGTTATCGTGATACGCCGATGGCCGGGAGAACCCATTTGCAGCAGGCTCTGCCAGTGACCTTCGGTTATAAAACAGCCATCTGGCTAGATATGTTTGAACGTCACGCGGAACGTCTGACTCAGGCGCGTCCTCGTGTATTGGTCGGCGAGTTTGCGGGTGCCGCCGGTACGCTGGCATCGCTGGGGGATAAAGGGCTGGCGGTACAAAAAGCGATGATGGAAGAGCTTGGGCTGAATATCCCAACGTCCACATGGCATGTTGCGCGTGATGGTTTCGCCGAGGCGGTGAATCTGTTAGCGGTGATTACCGGGTCGCTGGGCAAGATTGCCTACGACGTAATGCTGCTGGCAGCAAACGAGTTTGGTGAGCTGTATGAGCCGTTTGTTAAAGGACGCGGTGCCAGCAGTACTATGCCGCAGAAACGCAACCCTATTTCCAGCGAGTTAATGCTGGCCTGTGCCAAAGGCGTTCGCCAACAGGCAGGGCTGATGCTTGATGCAATGGTGCAAGATCTGGAGCGTGCAACCGGGCCGTGGCATGCCGAATGGATTGCTATCCCGGAGAGTTTCGTTCTCAGCGCGGGGGCATTGCATCAGGCTAACTTTATGCTGGCGGGGCTGGTGGTCGATGAAGCGGCGATGAAACGTAACCTCGGTATGACCAACGGATTGATTGTGGCTGAAGCGGTCATGATGGGGTTGGCTCCGTACATTGGTCGTCAGGATGCGCATGATGTGGTGTACGACGCTTGCCGCATCGTCAACGAACAAGGCGGGCGATTAGCGGACGTGCTGAATGCGATGCCATCTGTCTCGGAACGACTTGACCCGCAGTTGATTGAAGAACTGACCGACCCGGCAAATTACCTTGGAATGGCGCCAGCAATGGTGGATCAGGTATTAGCGAGATATATGTCGCGGAAATGAACGCTCTTGGGCTAACGGAATAAGGATATTTTTATGTCAAAAAATTCTGCCACGGGAAAATCCATTCTCTCGTTCCTGATACCGCTGGCGATAGGCGCGATCATTTGGTTTTATCCCGTACCTGCTGGTCTGACGCCTCAGGCCTGGCATATGTTCGCGATATTTGCCGCGACCATAGCCGCGATTCTTACCCAGCCGCTCCCTTCGGGGGCGGTGATGTTGATTGCACTTTGCGTGGTAATTTTCACCAAAACGTTGCCAGAGGCAAAAGCATTGTCAGGTTTTGCATCCGGTACAGTATGGCTCATTTTCTGTGCCTACGTCTTGTCTCTGGGTTTTGTAACCTCGGGATTGGGGAAACGTATTGCGTATAAAATGTTATCGCTCTTTGGTGGCAGCAGCCTGGGTATCGCTTACTCACTGGGGGTTTCCGATCTGATTATGGCCCCGGCAATGCCATCAGTAACCGCGCGTTCCGGGGGGATTATTTTCCCTATCACTCGTTCCATCAATGATGTATTGGGCTCAGCGCCGGGGGCAACGGGCAAGCGTATCGGCGATTTCTTAACCATGGTGTGCTTCCAGTTTACGCCGATTACCGGGGCAATATTTCTCACCGGGATGGCGGCGAATCCGCTGGTAGCGAGTCTGGCGAAATCGTCATTAGGAATAGAGATAACCTGGGGCGGATGGTTTATTTCCGCAGTGGTTCCTGCGATGGTCTGTTTCTGCCTGATGCCGCTATTGGTTTATAAATTATTGGATCCCGAGCTTAAGCGTACGCCGGAGGCGAAAGCGATGGGCAAACAGGCCCTCGGTGAGCTCGGTTCGATGAGCAGCAATGAGAAAAAGGTCGCGTTTGGTTTTGTGCTGGCATTGGTTGGTTGGGGGACCAGCTTGATTACGGGATTGTCTGCCACATCTGTCGGGCTGGGATTGGCTGCGTATCTGTTTGCCTCGGGCGCTGTTAGCTGGAAAAGTTTGCTTAATGACCACGCCGCCTGGGATACGGTGATCTGGTTTAGCGTCATTATTAGTCTGGCGACAGGGCTTGCCGATCTGGGTTTTATTAAATGGATGACCATAAAGTTAGGCAGCGGTATTCAGGGTTTTGGCGCGATCGAGTCCTTTATTGTGTTGGGGATCCTTTACATTTACGTCCATTATCTCTTCGCTACGGCGACCGGGCATGTGGCTGCGCTGTATGCCCCTTTCGCGGCCACGGCGATCGCTGCGGGAGCACCGCCGATGATGGTGGCTATTTGCTTCGGTATCTTTAGTAACCTGATGTGGGGGAATACCGAGTATGGTGGTGGACCTGGCCCCATTTATTTTGCCCAGGGCTATTTTGAACGACCGCGCTTTTACAAAATTAACCTCTGTGTGGTGACGGCAAATGTGATCATCATTTTTGCCGTGGGCATGCTGTGGTGGAAGCTGTTGGGATACTATTAAACGTCAGTGAATTATTGGCCGGACAGGACTCGAACAGCCGTCCGGCCAGGAAAAATGAATTGCGAAACGCTTTCCAGAATGGGGGAAAAAGGTACATCCAGGGCCTGAAATGTGCCACAATAGTGGCTGTTTATACAGTATTTCAGGTTTTCTCATGGCACTAACGGCCGCGTTAAAAGCGCAAATCGCCGCCTGGTATAAGGCGCTTCAGGAACAGATCCCCGACTTTATCCCCCGTGCGCCGCAGCGGCAGATGATTGCTGACGTCGCGAAAACGCTGGCAGGTGAAGAAGGGCGGCATCTGGCGATTGAAGCGCCGACCGGGGTGGGGAAAACTCTGTCGTATCTGATTCCCGGTATTGCCATTGCGCGTGAAGAGCAAAAAACGCTGGTGGTCAGCACCGCCAACGTCGCTTTGCAGGATCAGATCTACAGCAAAGATTTACCGCTGCTGCGCAAAATTATCCCTGACCTGCGTTTTACCGCCGCGTTTGGTCGCGGACGCTATGTCTGCCCGCGTAACTTAGCGGCGCTGGCCAGTACTGAACCCAATCAGCAGGATCTGCTGGCTTTTCTCGACGATGACCTAACGCCCAACAACCAGGAAGAACAAAAGCGCTGCGCCAGGTTAAAAGGCGATCTCGACAGCTACAAGTGGGACGGGCTGCGCGATCACACCGATATCGCCATTGACGACGGACTCTGGCAGCGTCTGAGCACCGATAAAGCTAGCTGTCTGAATCGCAACTGTCACTACTACCGTGAGTGCCCTTTTTTTGTCGCCCGTCGGGAGATTCAGGAAGCTGAAGTGGTGGTGGCTAATCATGCGCTGGTGATGGCGGCGATGGAAAGCGAAGCCGTTTTGCCGGAGCCGAAAAACTTGTTGCTGGTACTTGATGAAGGCCACCATTTGCCGGATGTCGCGCGCGATGCGCTGGAGATGAGCGCGGAAATCAGCGCCCCCTGGTATCGGCTCCAGTTGGATCTGTTTTGCAAATTAGTGGCGACCTGTCTGGAACAGTTTCGCCCGAAAACCACGCCGCCGCTGGCGAATGCCGAGCGTCTGAACGGTCACTGTGAAGAGCTGTATGAACTGATTTCATCGCTCAATAACATTCTTAATCTGTATATGCCTGCTACTCAGGAGGCGGAACACCGCTTTGCGATGGGCGAACTGCCTGCAGAAGTGATGGAGATTTGTCAGCGTCTGGCAAAGCTTACGGAAATGCTACGCGGGCTGGCGGAACTGTTCCTCAACGATCTCAGCGAAAAAACCGGCACTCACGATATTGTGCGTCTGCATCGGGTTATTTTGCAGATGAACCGGGCGCTGGGCATGTTTGAGGCGCAAAGCAAACTGTGGCGGCTGGCATCGCTCGCGCAGTCGTCAGGCGCGCCGGTGAGTAAATGGGCGACGCGCGAGGTGCGTGACGGGCAAATCCACATCTGGTTCCACTGCGTGGGGATCCGTGTGAGCGATCAGCTCGAACGACTGCTGTGGCGTAGCGTCCCGCATATTATTGTCACTTCCGCAACGCTGCGCTCGCTCAACAGCTTCTCGCGTTTGCAGGAGATGAGTGGTCTGAAGGAAAAAGCAGGGGATCGGTTTGTTGCGCTGGATTCACCGTTTAATCACGTTGAACAGGGAAAAATCGTCATTCCGCAGATGCGCTACGAACCGTTAATTGATAACGAAGAGCAGCATATCGCGGAAATGGCCGCCTATTTTCGCGAACAACTGGAAAGCAAAAAGCATCAGGGGATGCTGGTACTCTTTGCCAGCGGTCGGGCGATGCAGCGTTTTCTTGAGCATGTTACCGATCTGCGCCTGCTGTTGTTGGTGCAGGGCGATCAGCCGCGCTATCGTCTGGTAGAGTTGCACCGCAAACGGGTGACCAACGGCGAGCGCAGCGTACTGGTTGGGCTGCAATCTTTCGCTGAAGGTCTGGACTTGAAAGGCGACCTGCTGACCCAGGTGCATATTCACAAAATTGCTTTTCCACCGATCGACAGCCCGGTGGTGATCACCGAGGGCGAGTGGTTGAAAAGCCTGAACCGCTACCCCTTCGAGGTGCAGAGCCTGCCCGCGGCGTCGTTCAATTTGATCCAGCAGGTTGGGCGACTCATCCGTAGCCATGGCTGCTGGGGAGAAGTGGTTATTTATGACAAACGTTTATTGACCAAAAACTATGGCAAGCGTTTACTGAACGCGTTACCCATATTTCCGATAGAGCAACCTGCTGTGCCAGACGTTATAGTAAAACCAAAAGAAAAAGCGAAACCCACGCGCCGCCGTCGGCGTTAACGATGCGAGCAACAGGCAAGGAGTTATCGATGGATTACCGCAAAATCATTAAAGAGATTGGGCGAGGAAAAAATCACGCGCGTGACCTGGACAAGGATACTGCTCGCGGACTGTATACCCATATGATGAACGGCGACGTACCTGACCTTGAGATGGGCGGGGTGCTGATTGCGCTACGTATTAAAGGCGAAGGCGAAGCGGAGATGCTGGGCTTTTACGAAGCGATGCAAAACCACACCATTCGCCTGACTCCGCCAGTAGCCAAACCCATGCCGATTGTCATTCCCAGCTACAATGGTGCACGCAAGCAGGCGAATTTGACGCCGCTGCTGGCGATTTTACTGCATAAGCTCGGTTTCCCGGTAGTAGTGCACGGCGTCAGCGAGGATCCAACCCGCGTGCTGACAGAAACCATTTTTGAACTGATGGGGATTTCGCCAACGCTGCATGCCGGGCAGGCGCAGGCAAAGCTGGATGGTCATCAGCCGGTGTTTATCCCGGTGAGCGCGCTGTGCCCTCCGCTGGAGAAACAGCTGGCGATGCGCTGGCGCATGGGCGTGCGTAACAGTGCGCACACGCTGGCTAAATTAGCCACGCCGTTTGCTGAAGATGCGGCGCTGCGTCTTTCCAGCGTGTCCCACCCGGAATACGTCTCGCGTGTGGCGAAGTTCTTCGGCGATATCGGTGGGCGCGGCCTGTTGATGCATGGTACCGAGGGCGAAGTGTATGCCAACCCGCAGCGCTGCCCGCAGATAAGCCTGATAGATTCATCCGGTGTGCGAGTGTTACAGGACCGACAGAGCGAGATGCCTGACGAGCCAGTACCGCTGCCGGTGGCAAAAGATCCGGAAACCACCGCGCGCTGGATTGAGCGTTGTCTGGCTGGCAGTGAGCCGGTCCCGGCATCGTTGAAAATTCAGATGGCCTGCTGCCTGGTGGCAACCGGTGAATCCGCCTCGCTGGCCGAAGGACTTGCCCGCGTCGAGCAAAGTTTCTGATTCATTTGTTATCCCGACGGGCCTTTTACCTGGTCTGTCGGTTTTCTCTTTTCGGCAACGTGAAATTTTTGCACGTTTATTGACCTCCTGAGCGCCGTGGCGCAGCATAGTTTGTTGAAAAATAAGAAACACAACAAACTCGCGACACAACAGGAGATAACAATGAACAGTGGACATCGCTTCCATGTGCCAACGCTGCACGCTTTTATCCAGGCCGTTTTTCATCAGATGGGAAGCAATGATCAGGAGGCGCGGCTGGTGGCCGATCATCTGATAGCCTCTAACCTCGCCGGTCACGACTCCCACGGCATCGGTATGATCCCAAGCTATATTCGTTCATTCTCGCTGGGGCATCTACAAATCAACCGTCATGCCAAAGTGGTAAAAGATGCAGGGGCGGTGATTACGCTTGATGGCGATTGTGCCTTTGGTCAGGTGGCGGCTCACGAAGCCATCACGCTGGGGATTGAAAAAGCTCGCCAGCACGGTATCGCCGCCGTGGCATTACATAATTCGCATCATATCGGACGTATTGGCTACTGGGCGGAGCAATGCGCGGCGGCAGGTTTTGTCTCAGTGCATTTTGTGAGCGTGGTCGGGATCCCGATGGTTGCACCGTTTCATGGCCGCGATAGTCGTTTTGGCACTAACCCCTTCTGCGTTGTTTTTCCGCGTAAAAATACCTTCCCGCTATTGCTGGACTATGCAACCAGCGCCATCGCGTTTGGTAAAACCCGTGTGGCATGGCATAAGGGCGAGCCGGTAGCTCCTGGATGTCTGATTGATGTGGCGGGGGTGCCTACAACGGATCCTGCGGTAATGCAGGTTTCTCCGCTGGGGTCGTTGCTCACCTTTGCCCAACACAAAGGTTATGCGCTGGCGGCGATGTGCGAAATTATGGGTGGTGCGCTTTCAGGGGGTAAAACCACACATGAAGAGAGCCTGCAGACCAGCCCGGACGCCATCATCAACTGTATGACCACTATTATTATGAATCCGGAACTGTTCGGCGCGCCGGACTGCGACAACCAGGTCGCAGCATTTGCTGAGTGGGTGAAAGCGTCCCCGCATGCTGAAGATGCCCCGATCCTGTTGCCAGGTGAGTGGGAAGTGAATACTCGCGAGGAACGGCTGGAACACGGTATTCCGCTAGATGCCGGAAGCTGGCAGGCGATTTGCGTGGCGGCGCTGCAAATAGGCATGCCGGACGCCGTGTTGCAGGAATTCCGTCAACGACTTGAACACTAAGCAAAAAAAAGCCCGTCCAGTGGCGGACGGGCAAACAAAGGGTAACAAACAGGGTCAATGAGGGTTGGAGCATTGGGTCGTACAGGTAATCTTTCGGTTATTTATAGATAACCGCGGTGCCGCTCATTTTGTCTTTACCGACAGCGGAAGTGATGCTGTAACCAGTTGCGCCAGCAGCAGCCGCTTTCTCAGCCAGTTTGGCTTCCAGGCCATCCAGTGTGGTGGCGCCATCAGCAGAAACTACACCAATTTTATTCATGCTTTGTGCCTGAGTGGAGGAAACCGGCTCGGCAGCGAAAACGCCAAATGACAGGGTAGACAGGGCGATGGCAGCAACAGCAAATTTGATATTTTTCATGATTAATCTCTCGCAGGGTTGTTCTGTTAGTAGTCAGTGTTCTTTAAGAAGACGTTGTTCCGTCGATGTGATAAGTATCACGTTTTTTTTGGTGAGAGAAAATCGAATAGAATTGACGACATCAATCAAAAAAATTGAATGACAAATAACTTATTGAATATTAATAAATTCAGGCGAGGGATTTACAGTTCTTGTCATTGCGCTTTACAGAGAAACCAACAACGGCACATTTTGCCACACAGAGTGCGAAAAAGCGTGCTCGTAAAGGAAATCGTATGCGCTGAAACTTTTGGTAAAGATGAGTCAACGTAGCTGGCTATCTTTCGAACCTCTGCGATTATATCCTGAAAATGCCGCGCTATGTGAATCTTTATCCTGTTGGCAAGTGATGCACAAGCGTACCCCAGGTACGGCCTCACGTCTGGCCTGAGGGATAGGATTGCCACATTCTTCGCATTCATACAGACTTTCCCCCGTCGGTAACTCACCGCGGGCACGGGCAACAGCATCTTCAATAGTATTGTTGATCTGTTCGTTTACAGCGTCGTCATTTGCCCATCCGGATGCCATGTGTACCTCCTGCAGATGTCTACAGACTAAGTATAGCGAAGATGATGGCTGAAAAACGACCATGCGCCAGCAGTATCAGATTTCAGACCATTCGCGCAGCAGGTTATGGTAGAGATTGAGTAATGACAGGATCTCGTTGCTCTCTCCATGACGAGCCTTCAGGGATTGAATGTTTTTATCCAGTTCAAAAAGCATGGCGCGATTTTTGTCGTCACGGATCATCGATTGTACCCACATAAAGGACGCCACACGAACGCCATGGGTTACTGGCGTGACGCAGTGCAGGCTGCTGGAAGGGTAAAGCACCAGATCGCCTGCCGGAAGCTTCACCGCATGCTGGCCGTAGGTGTCATTAACCAGCAGCTCTCCGCCTTCATAATCATCCGGATTACTCAGGAATAAGGTTGCGGAAAGGTCTGTGCGCATCCAGCCGTTCTCCGGATGGCTACGCACCGCGCCGTCAACGTGAAAACCATAGGTCTCGTTGTCCTGGTAGCGATTAAACAGCGGTGTGGAGAGCGTTTTCGGTAGTGCTGCGGCGAAGAAAAGCGCGCTGTTATTTACCGCAGTCTGTACCGCCTGTTGTAAAACGCCGTAGCGTTCACTTTGCGTATTTACCTGCTGGTTGTTTTTAACCTGCGCTCCCTGAGCGCCGGTGGTTGCGCGACCATCAACCCAGTCGGCAGCGTCCAGTTGCTCGCGAAACCAGGCTACATCCTGCGCCGACAGAACGCCGGGAATGTGGTACATCATCAGTGTTTCTCCTGAAAGTGGGGCTTTCGCCCCACGCGATGGATCAGAAATGCATATTGGCGGTGAGCAGGAAGGTTCTTGGCTCGCCTGGATGATAACGGTATCCACTCTTGTTTATGGAGGATACATAATCGGTGTCGAACAGGTTATAGACGTTTAGCTGGAAATCGAGATTGCGATTCACGCGATAGCCCAGTTTGGCGTCGGCGACCCAGTAACCTTCAGTGTAGGATGGCGTACCCACGGCGCCGTCCGAACCGCGATGCATACTGCCCACGTAGCGAGCGCCTGCGCCAACGGAAACATCGTCGGTTGCTTGATACTGGCTCCACAGCGTGAACGCATGTTCCGGCGTATAGGGCAGGGAAGAAGAACCATCCTGAGCAACGTTTTTGCCGCTGTGGATGGTGGCGCGTTGCTGGGTGTAACCCCCAATAATCTGCCATGCGGGGGTGATGTTGCCTGCTACCGAGAGCTCGTAGCCTTCAACGCGTTTCTCCCCGTACTGGGAATAGGTACCGTCGTCGTTCTGCTCAACTTCATTCTCAATATCCGTGCGGAAAATTGCGGCGGTTAGCAGCAGGCGCTTATCCAGCACCTCCCATTTGGTGCCAATCTCGCTAGTTTTCGCTTTCTGCGGTTTGAAGTCGGTACGGTTTGCGCTGTTACCGCTTCCGCCCTGAGCAAGGGCAAAGTTGCTGCCGCCCGGCGGTTGCTGAGAAACGGCATAGTTAATGTAGACATTGCCGTTATCGGTCAGGTGATACAGCGCGCCCGCTTTCCAGTTCACCAGATTGCCTGATTTGGCAGTATCCACAGTGGTGACCGGGGAACCTTTGGCGACGCCTGTCGGACATGCCACTGCACCACGGCCAGAAGCGCCGCAAGCGGTGGCGCTGTCATATTCAGTGCGGTAATTGTCGAGGCGAATACCACCGTTCAGCTCAAACTCACGGGTAATTTGTAGCGTATCAAAAGCGTATACGCCAAAGGTATCGGTTTGCCCGTTAGCGTTGGCGCCGTTACGCGATAATCCGCCGATATTCACGTCGCTGTTGGGATGATAAATATTAACCGGCGGCGGGGTAATCGGGGTGACGCCATAGTTGGTTTGTGTTTCGCGCGTCAACTCCACGCCAGTGCTGATGTCGTGACCGATGGATCCCGTGTAAAACTTTGAGGTCAGGTTGGTCTGGTTGGTCAGGATTTTGTTACTGACATCTTTGGTATTTGCCAGGCGTGACCAGGTCCAGGTGTCGGTGCTGCTGGTGGGTTGCGTAATATTAGACGCACCGCCCATCACCGCCGTCATCAGATAATCCTGTTTAATACGCGACCAGCGAGTGGTGTTGCGAATCGTGGTGCTGTCGCTCAGGTCATGTTCAAAACGCATCGTCGCGGTATCGGTCGTCGAATCGTCGTAATCCGAGTTGGTGCCGTAGAAGTTATGCGTATCAACTTTTCCTGAATGATTCAGTGCAGACGTCCCTGCGGAAGGCGCGGAGTAACCCGGCAGGCCGATGGTGGGAATACCCCCATCCGGTGTGTTGTGTTGAGTAACGTGCAGATAGTTCAGATACAGTCGGTTCTCGGTGCCTAAGCCAAAAGCAAGTGAGGGGGCCACGCCGTAACGTTCATTCTTAACATTATCGCGACCGGCATCATGTGTTTTTTCACCCATCAGGTTTAAACGTGCGGCGGTGGTCTCGCCGATAACCTGGTTAATGTCCAGCGTACCACGGCGGAACCAGGCGCTACCGACGCTGGCCGACGCATCGATTCCTGAGTCGGTACGCGGCTGTTTGCTGATCATATTGATAGAGCCAGTCGGTGCGCTACGTCCATAGTCGGTACCGGAAGGACCTTTAATCACTTCGACCTGTTCGGTATTGAAGGTATCGCGCGTGACGCTGCCGATATCACGAACACCGTCGATATAAATACTGTTCGAAGTATCCGCGCCACGCATATAAACCGCATCACCGGTAGTGGAGTTGCCGTTTTCACCAGCGAAAAACGCGCCAACGCCCGGTACGTTTTTCAGCGCATCGGTCAAATTTGTTGCGCCTTGATCCTTAATCACCTGCTCAGAAATCACCGTCATGGTGCGGGTGGTATCCGCCACCGGGCGGGAGAATTTAGGGTCGGCAGACTGTGTTGGGGCGTACAGCGAAGGTTTGGCCGCTTCAACGACCAACGTATCTTCTTGTTTTTTATCCTGATCGCCTGCTGCGACAGCCTGGGCTACCGGAGACAGGCCAATGCACAGACCGGCAAAAAAAGTCAGTGAATGAAAACTACTGGACGGCAAGTTGCGATTTTTATCCATTTTAATTAATGACTTATTATTTTTTGAGTAGACGGTTTCACTCACGCGAAGGGACATCTCTGTGGATGTTGTACCCTGCAGGTCTCGCGAAAATGAATGTGTAATTGATAATGATTTTAATAATCATTTCTAATCAGTGCGACGTTTTAACATTCATTAATTCAAAAATAAATACATTTATTTACATTGGATTCAAAATGCCAACACATTGATTACAAATTGAGCTGCAATGAAGTGAACAGCGCGCACATAACTGCATTCGGGATGAATGCAGTTAGGCTAAGGAAGGGGAGTTATTTATAGATAGTTGCGGTGCCGTACATCTGATTTTTACCGCCAGCAGAATTAACGACAAAGCCTTTTGCCCCTTGCTCTTTCGCTTTCTCTGCCAGCTTGTCTTCGAGATCGCTCAGGTTAGTTGCACCGGTAGCAGATACTGTGCCGGAAGCTTGTAGCTGACCGGTAGCTGGGCTGGTGTATGGCTGTGCAGCAAAGGAGGCAAATGTCATGCCGGTAAGTACGGTAGCGGCAAGTAATGTGAGGCATTTCTTCATGGTGATATCCTCTGAAAAACAACAGGTGTGCCTGATAAGTTTAGGTCGTCAGCGGATGACATTTACCGCAAAAAACTGGTGATGAACTGTCTGTTTTTCGAACAATCAGCAAAGCGTCAAACAGGCGTAAAAAATCAAATTTCCTTGTTGTGTGTGTTTACCGCGTGGCGTTATGCGGGTATCTTACGCCGCTGTTAAAAGGAGAATGCTATGTCCGCCCAGAAACCGGGATTACACCCACGCAACCGCCACAATGGCCGTTATGATCTTGCGACTTTATGCCAGGTTACCCCAGAGCTGACGCAATTTCTCACCCTCACGCCCGGCGGGGAGCAGAGTGTTGATTTCGCCAATCCGCAGGCAGTAAAGGCGCTCAATAAAGCACTGCTGGCGCATTTTTATGCGGTGAAAAACTGGGATATTCCGGACGGTTTTCTGTGCCCGCCGGTGCCTGGTCGTGCTGACTACATTCACCACCTGGCCGACCTGTTGGGGGAAACCAGCGGAACCATTCCGGCAAATGCGAGCATCCTGGACATAGGCGTAGGGGCAAACTGTATTCATCCGCTGATCGGCGTGCATGAATACGGCTGGCGATTCACGGGCAGTGAGAGCAGTAGCGAAGCGTTTAACAGCGCTCAGGCGATCATAAACGGCAATCCGGGGTTAACCCGTGCTATTCGTCTGCGTCGTCAGAAAGATGCTTCAGCAATCTTCAACGGTATCATTCACAAAAATGAGCAGTATGAAGCCACATTGTGTAACCCGCCATTCCATGATTCTGCGGCCTCAGCCCGCGCAGGAAGCGAGCGTAAACGTCGTAATCTGGGGCAAGATAAAGATGATGCGCTGAACTTTGGCGGACAACAGCAGGAGCTGTGGTGTGAAGGCGGCGAAGTAGCGTTCATCAAAAAAATGATCGTCGAAAGCCAGGCTTTTGGCCGTCAGGTTATGTGGTTTACCACGCTGGTTTCTCGCGGCGAGAACTTGCCTCCGCTGTACCACGCATTAACGGATGCGGGCGCGGTGAAAGTGGTCAAGAAAGAGATGGCCCAGGGGCAAAAGCAGAGTCGCTTTATTGCCTGGACCTTTATGGATAACGATCAGCGTCGTCGTTTTATGGCGCGTAAACGCTAAAGTGTTGGCTCGGTTGGCGGCAGCGGTTCGCTTGCCGCAGATGTTGGGCCATTCCCTGGTGCAGGCAACACTTGATAGGTCTGTACCGGGGCGCGTATGTTGGCCAGATCGAAGTATTTCTTCACCTGGCTGTCGAGCGCAAAACGTACCGTCCACTGCTTCAGCGGCAAGGTGGTAAACGAGACCCGTAGTGTGAATGCTGTATTGGTTAATCCTACAATCCCGGCAAACGACGGCTCGCCAATAATCAGCCCGCGAATATCATCTTTTTCCATCACCGCAGCAACCGCATCTTTCAACGCTTGATTCGCTTTATCCGCATCCTCATGGCGGTCTACGTCGTAATTGGCGACGACTGAGCCAATGCCACGCACAAAGTTGGCGAAGGTCGTTATCGATGACCAGGGAATAATATGGTATGCCCCGGTGTCCTGACGCACGCCCACAGAACGGATGGACATCCGTTCAACCGTACCGGTGAGTGGGCCAATGGTCACCAGGTCGCCGGTGTTCATGCCATTCTCAAACTGAATAAAAATCCCGGTAATAATATCTTTTACCAGCGTTTGCGAGCCGAAAGAGATAGCCAGCCCCAGCGCCCCGGCCCCGGCCAGTAAGGGGGCGATATTGACGCCGATTTCCGACAACACAATCATGATGGTGATCGTGCTGATGATCACCGCCAGTGCGTTACGAAACAGTGTCAGTAGGGTGCGGGTACGAGCGCTGGGCAGCGGACGACCGTGGATATCGGAAGCCAGACGATTTTCAATCAGGCTGGCGAGAATCGTCCAGCCGATGGCGGAGAAGAATAAAATCAGCGCGATACGGATCAGGATATCCACTGTTTTTTCTCCTGCGCCGTAATGCAGCCAGTTCCAGAAGTCGAACAGTCCCCAGGCATTCAGTAGCAGCATCACCGCAACGCACACCGTCAGGATCCTGGCTACGCTTAACGCCGTCGACAGCCAGCCATTCAGCCGCTTTTGTAGTTCCGGATAGCTGCGCTGAGTGTGTGGCGAAAGGGTAATAGTTTTGGCAATCCAGCGGGAAAACATGCCGGAAACAAAGGCGGCAATTCCAATGATTACCAGGCTGCGCAGCGTAGCGCCCATCATGAATTTCAGGCTGTTGCCCGGATCAAACAGCGAAAAGAAAAACAGCACAATGAAATAGGCGCTGGCCAGCCAATGCCATACCAACGCAAAAGCACGAATAAACAGACTGAAAAAAGCGAGGGATCTTTCCGCCAGATTCAGCAAATGCTGCGTTATCTCTTTCTTGTTTCTGAAAATCAGGTACAGCGCCCATAGCGTGATACACAACATGATGATGACGTTGGCCATCGCGCCGACCTGCACATTGACCTGATTCGAAATAATGGGCACGGCAACGATAAGCCCATAGCCAATCAGGCTGCTCAATGAACTCAAACGGCGATTCCAGTAGCGTGCGCCAGCATCCTGAATGTTAAACGGGCGCAGCTCGGCCACCGTTGGGCAAAATATCAGGCGCAAAATGGCCTTGAAGAATTCAATCAGGGCGAAGGCATTGAGAAACAGGCTTTGCTGAAAGGCGATCGTGCGGCTGCCAGCGTTCATTTTGTCGCTCAGTATCTGTCCGACAAATAATGTCAGCGCCAGCAGAAGCAAATCAATAATGAATGCGCCAACGATCATCGCCGGAAGCTGAAGCCAGTTGCTGCGTTCGCGGTTTTTGCGTCGTGCCCATTGTCCCATTTTGCGATACAGCGGCAGCGCGCACAGGCGAATCAGCCAGAAAAAACCGAACACTGACACCGCCAGCATTAAAAAATGCGTCAGAGCATTGGTGAACGTTTGCGGATTAAAGGTCTTATGCGGGGCATCGGTAATATTGCGATAAAGCTGGGCAAAGCGGCTGGAGAGCGCCTCACCGTAGTGGCGGGTGACGTCCGTGACGTTTTCCAGTACCGTTTTTTCTTCCGTTAACGTGGGCGGGACAATGGTCGGCACCGGCTCGGCAGGAGGGGCAGTGGCCACTTTGCGTAACTGACCGATCAGCTCCTGACGCGAGGCGTCATTTTCCAACACATCGGCCAGTGCGCCGTAAGCCGCTTTTTTCTGTTCAATATCCGGCTCTTTCGCCGCTGTGGTTTGCGCGTTGGTTGATGTTGGCGTGGTGACGCCAGGTATCGTCACCGCCTGAGTCGGGAAACTCAACAGACAAACAAAAATGAACAGGATCCCGCGCATGACTCCTCCCATGAGAAAATAAATTCAAAAGGATAAGTATAGATGTCAGGGCGGGAGAGAATTGAAATGAGAGGATTCTGGTGAAAAACCTCCCTTCGGGCGAAGGGAGGCAGAGCTATCAGGATACGTGCTGCAAGAATTCCTGTAAGCGTTGGCTGGGCGGATTTTCAATCAGGGCCTGCGGATTACCGTCTTCGGCAATTCTTCCCTTATCAATGAAAATCAGGCGTGAAGCCACTTTTTCGGCAAAACCGATTTCGTGGGTCACAATCACCATGGTCATCCCTTCTTCCGCCAGATCCTGCATAACTTTCAGAACTTCGTGGCGCAGTTCTGGATCCAGCGCTGAGGTTGGCTCATCAAACAGCATCATTTTCGGCTTCACCGCCAGCGCACGGGCGATAGCCACACGCTGTTGTTGACCGCCGGACAGCTCAGAAGGGTAGTGATGGGCGCGCTCGGCCAGACCCACTTTCGCCAGCAGTTCTTTCGCCAGTTTCTCGGCCTGTTCTTTATTCGCCCCGCGTACGCGCTGCGGCCCGAACATGACGTTTTCCAGCGCCGTCAGATGCGGGAACAGATAGAACTGCTGAAACACCATCCCGGCTTCCTGGCGGATTAACCGTTCGTCTACCTTCGGATCGTTCACTTTCAGACCGTCGACGATCAGATCGCCAGAGGTTATCTCTTCCAGTTTGTTAATGCAGCGTAGCAGGGTAGATTTACCGGATCCTGACGGCCCGATAATCACCACTACTTCACCCTGTTGAATGTTCAGGTCAATATTGTGCAGCACCTGGGTTGGACCAAAGTGCTTAGAAACGTTTTTAAATTCAATCACAGGATTTTCATCCTTCTTTCCAGACGACGCAGAATGAAGCTCAGCACCAGCGTAATGATCAGATAGAACACCGCAACGGCGCTCCAGATTTCCAGTGCGCGGAAGTTACCGGCAATGATTTCCTGGCCCTGACGGGTCAGTTCAGCGACGCCAATGACAATAAACAGCGAGGTATCTTTAATGCTGATGATCCACTGGTTTCCCAGCGGCGGCAGCATACGACGCAGCGCGAGAGGCAAAATAACGTGGCGAATAGTCTCTGTGCGTGAAAGTCCAAGGGCCAGTCCGGCTTCGCTGAATCCTTTATGGATTGAGAGCACCGCACCGCGAGTGATTTCCGCAATATAGGCACCGGAGTTGATCATGATGGTGACAACGGCGGCGCTAAAAGGGTCAATGCGTAAATCGTTAAATGCCATTGGTAGAGCGAAGTAAATAAACATTACCTGCACAACGATTGGCGTACCGCGAATGACTTCGATAAACACCAGCGCTACGTGGTTGGCGATCCAACCGCCGAAAGTGCGCGCAAACCCTGCTGCAAGTCCGATTATCAGACCGCCAGCCAGACCGAGGACCGAGATCCACAGGGTCATTTTGGCGCCTTCAATCAAAAGCGGGATGGCGGGCCAGATGGCACTCCAGTCAAACTGCATATGTCGTTCCTGTTACCGTGGTGTAAATATTCAAATGCCCGTTTTGCCGGATGCGCTGGGCTTATCCGGCTTACAGGTCTCAAAAATCCAGGCGTAGGCCCGGTAAGCATCACGCCACCGGGCAACGCTACCGGTTATTATTTAGGTTCAGTACCGAACCATTTTTTGTAGATTTCGTTGTAAGTACCGTTCTCTTTCAGCGTTTTCAGCGCGCCGTTCACTTTCTCACGCAGGTCGTCGCTGCCTTTCGGGAAGGCGATGCCGTACTGCTGGGCTTCCAGTGATTCGCCTACAGCTTTGAACTGGCCATTGCCAGCTGTTTTGATGAAGTAAAGAATGTTTGGTGTGTCGTGCAGCACGGCGTCTGCGCGGTTGGTGCCCAGTTCCATATAGGCGTTATCGATGTTCGGGAACTGACGCAGGTCCTTGGTTTTGATATTCGCTTTCGCGTAATCAACGGAACCGGTACCGCTCTTAACTGCAACGACTTTACCATCCAGATCTTTTACGCTTTTGACGTCGTTGTTATTTGCTTTCACCATCACTAATAGACCGCTTTTGTAGTAGCCATCGGAGAAGTCGATCGCTTTTTTACGCTCATCGGTGATGGTGATACCCGCCAGCGCCAGGTCTACGTTTTTGGTTTGCAGAGCCGGGATGATGCCGCTGAAATCCATTGGTTTCAGTTCATAATCCAGTTTCAATTCTTTGGCAACGGCAGCCCACAGATCCACATCAAAACCAACGTATTTGTCACCCTGTTTGAATTCAAACGGTACAAACGCGGTGTCGGTTGCGACAACCAGTTTCTTGTCTGCGGCATGGGAGGACACCGCAAAAGCCAGGGTAAGTGCAGCCAGTGAAACTTTTAATACAGACTTCATAGGATTTCCTTTTATATCCACGGGGCGATCCCCTGCGAGAACATATGGCTTAATGAAAGAATCGTGCCAATTTTGCAACTCATTGTTTTAACAAGAGGGTATCTCGTTTCTCTGCACAATAAGTAGGGCAAAGCGAGTAATTTGCACTGTTTTGGGGCACTCATTTGGTGCGAACCAGCCACGGTGCAAACGGTATGACTATTTAGCGTAAAAATTGTTGATAAAACAATCTTTCGTTAACGATTGTGTGAGGTGATTATTACAAATAATTTACTTTGGAGTGACGAACGATCAATGTTATGCACCATAGATGTGCAAAACCCCCGCCGGAGCGAGGGTTATATAGGTAATTCTTATGTCTGCTGTTACTCAATGTTGGCTTCGATAAACCACAGGAATTTATCGAGGTCGCGAGAAGCTGCGGTAAAGATATCTGCGGTATCTTCGTCTTTTGCTTCGCTAATAGCCTTACGTACGCTGTTTGCAACTACGGCATAACGTTCAGCCAGTTCTTTTAAGTGGTCCTGTACGCTATGGATATCCAGCGGGTAACTTTTCAGAGGCGTTTTGCTATTAATAACCTGAGTTGTGCCCAGTGCCACACCGCCCAACTGTACGGCGCGTTCAGCCATTGTGTCGAGGTGATCGGTCAGGGCTGTACGGAAGCCATCCAGCATTTCATGTACCGCAATGAAGTTTGCGCCGCGCATGTTCCAGTGAGCCTGTTTGGTGATCAATGACAGGTCAATAAACTGGATTACTTGCTGATTCAGCAGTTCTACGGTCGCTTTCTTTTCACTATCAGACACATCGTTGCGGGTATAAAGGAGAGCGGATGCTTTTGTTTTTACCAGTTTCGCGGTACTCATATTTTCATATCCTCTTGATAGTTATGTCCCAACTCTTCAACGGAATTAAGTATAGCGCTAAATTTGGATTTTTTTTTCCGGTGTTGCCTATTACTTTAATAGCGAAGAAAGGATAAATATAAATTACCTAGTAAAATCAATGCATTGATTGTTGTGTTTCTTGCGTGGTGTTATTTTTATGTTAATTTTGAGATTAAATGAAATATGCGGATGAGAAAATTATATTTTTTAGAATTATTATCACGCAGATTTACAATTGGATATTCTGCATGATTATGCAAACCATGCAGAATATTACGTGGTTAATTCACGTCGACTTGTTTTATTTGTGGCTCTTTACGAATAGTGAGCGTAGAGCCCATTGATGCGACGATAATGGCACCCAGAGCGAGTGTCTGGATAAGCGTCAGCGTTTCACCGAGGAAGATCATTCCGGAAACCGCTGCCAGGGCAGGTTCCATACTCATCAATGTACCGAAAGTACGCGTCGGCAGGCGCGTCAATGCAATCATCTCCAGTGAATAGGGAAGTGCAGTAGAGAGGACTGCAATGGCCAGGCCTAACGGCAGAATGGACCAATGCCACAGGGCATCACCAGCCTGGATCGCGCCGATTGGCACAAATACCAGTGCTGCAATTAATGACCCTACTGCGACGGTTGCCGGACCGTGTTCCGCCCCGGCTCGCTGCCCGGTAAGAATATAGATGGCCCAGCAGGCACCAGCCCCCAGCGCTAGCGCAGCACCGGTTAAATCGACGTGAGAAACGTCCTGACCTAATGGCAGCAGGAACCACAGTCCGAGTACAGCCAGTGCAACCCAAATGAAATCCACCGGGCGCCGGGATGAAAACAGCGCTACCGCCAGCGGGCCGGTAAATTCCAGCGCCACGGCAATTCCCAGTGGCACGGTCTGGATTGACAGATAGAAGAGATAGTTCATCCCGCCCAGAGACAGGCCATAAAACAGAAGGGGCAGGCGCTGTTCTTTGGCGAATCGCAAACGCCAGGGTTTAAAGAAGGCGATAAGGATGAGGGTGCCCAACGCAAGGCGCAACGCGGTAACGCCCGGCGCGCCGACGAGCGGGAACAGCGATTTCGCCAGAGATGCTCCGCTTTGAATGGAGGACATAGCAATTAGCAAAACCAAAATAGGCAACCAGACTGGCGCTTTACGTGACGACCCCGGCATCCTTTCTCCTGTCAAATTATGTCAATAGAAGTAAAACAGCGAGTGTAATGGAAATACACACATGCGGTTGAGTATTCGTTGAAAAAAAAATTGCTCAGTTCCGTACAATGGCATGAAACTGATGGATTAATAATCTGCGTGATTAGGAATAATCTGGATGAATGTGCCATATTGTGCGCGCAATAATGGCATTTTACTTTAGAAAAGTGATGTTAATTGAAAGAGATAGCGGATTCCTGAAATGTTCTGTTACATGAAAGACCCCGTTAGACATCGCTAATCGCAAAGAGTTTCCCATCAATTTTTGGTATATTTAAAACTTAAGATTTACTTGAAGCACATTTGAGGTGGTTATGAAAAAAATTGCATGTCTTTCAGCACTGGCCGCTGTTCTGGCTTTCTCCGCAGGTACTGCTGTAGCTGCTACTTCTACCGTTACCGGTGGTTACGCTCAGAGCGATGCTCAGGGCGCAGCGAACAAAATGAACGGTTTCAACCTGAAGTATCGCTACGAGCAGGACAACAACCCGCTGGGTGTTATCGGTTCCTTCACTTACACTGAAAAAGATCGTACCGATGCTTCTGGCGACTACAACAAAACTCAGTACTACGGCATCACTGCTGGTCCGGCTTACCGTCTGAACGACTGGGCAAGCATCTACGGTGTAGTGGGTGTTGGTTACGGTAAATTCCAGAACGCAGCATCCCCGGCTGACAACCACACCACCAGCGACTACGGTTTCTCTTACGGTGCTGGTCTGCAGTTCAACCCGATCGAAAACGTTGCTCTGGACTTCTCCTACGAGCAGAGCCGTATTCGTAGCGTTGACGTTGGCACCTGGATCGCTGGCGTGGGTTACCGCTTCTAATCACTTCGGTGATATGAAAAATCCGCCTCTCGGGGCGGATTTTTTTTGCCTGCAATATGAGCTGTTAACGAGATTTGGTCTCGAAGATGTCGGTACCAAGGTGGTTGTAGTCCACCTTCTGCAGCTTAAAGTTGGTGATGTACACAGGCCCGGCTTTTTTCTCTGAGATAAAGCGGTAGCTGTTGGTTATTTCTTTTGCGCTAATCCCTGTCCACTGCGAGAAAAAGCTGAGGAAATCATTGGCGGATCGACGGGCCTTAATCACCCGATGCGCTTTATCATCGCTCGACAGCACCATGAAAGGTACCTGGAAATTTTGCTGGAACTGATCATCATGCGCCAGGTACTGCACCTCTTTTCCCCGTTCTTTAAACGCGAGGCCATGATCGGAGAAATAGACCATCGAGAAGCTGCTACCGCTATTACGTAACTGATCGTATAGCTGGCGCAGTAGGTCATCCGTTTGCGTCATGGTGTACAGGTAGCAAGACGTCTCTTTTGACTGGACGAAAGTCTCGTACTTACCCTGCGTACGGTCGCAGGCCTGCGGATGTGAGCCCATTAAATGCAGTACAATAAGCTGCGGCTGAGTGCGCTCGGTTGCCAGCACCTGAGCGGTCATCTTCAACAGCGCTTCGTCACGGGTATTTTTATCCGCTTCGAAGTCACCGTTCTTGAGGAACTGAACTTCATCAGCGCGTTTTGCAATGCTGGCGATGGCCGTGTCGTATTCACCAATTTGTCCCTGATTGGAGAACCACCATGTCTGGAAACCCGCGCGGTTGGCCAGGGTGACAAAGTTATCCTGGAACTGGGGCTTATTGTCGACCACCCGATTCAGCGTCAGGCCGAGTGATTTTTGCGTTGAACCGCTGGCAGCAATGTAATCCGCAAAGATGTAGCCGTTAACGGAGCTGGCAAACGGGGTGTTATCCCAGTGGCCGCCAAACGCGCCTAACGCATCGCGGCGGGCGCTTTCGCCGATCACCACGACGTAGGTGTGATACTTCGGCTTCACGGCGGTTACGGTCCAACTGTCTTTCACGCTCGACAGCTTCGCCATACGCTCTTGTTCGTCGAGCACTTCGTTGTTATTGACGATCACGTCCTTGGCAAACCGGAAAACCGGATAGCCAGTGTCTTTCAGCTTGAACACGCCGCCCCAGGCCAGGTTTTGTACCGGGGTAACAAAGAATGCGACAATGCTGAACAGCAAACAAACGCTGTCGAACTTGTTCCAGCCACGCTTTTGTTCATCTTTTTTACGACGTACGGCGATAACGCCGAGGGCGAAAATAAACACCCCAACCAGATAACTGTACCAGGGGAAGATGGTCAGGATTTCGGTGGACTCTTCCATATTGGTTGAGTGCAGCGCCAGCAAGGTATTGAAGTTCGGTGAGCCGTAAGCCTGGCCGAACGGAAAATACATTGCCGCAATCAGCGAGCAAATGCCAATCAGCACTTTCTGCGCGCGTGGCGCGCTGCGCCACATCAGCATTAATATACAGGTGAAAGCAACGCTATAGAGCAGGCTAAGCGGATAGCCCAGCGCAAGATTGATCAGCAGAGACTGTAAGAAATAGAGGCCAGTCCACGGACTAATCGCCCGGCTGCGAGCAATGATTGAATCTTTGAGGGTTAAATTCATATGCCACTGTTACAAAAACGCCATGTGCTTACCCTGGCGCTAAGGGTCATTGCCTGCCTGAGAGAGCGAGAAGAGGGATAGGGTCCGCATCCGCGAGCCGCAATATATGCAGGGCTGCGAAAAGATAGAGTGTGCGCAAGAGAAGGTCAACTACTACAAAGAAATTGTTTTGCGAGGGACGTGGCAAAACTGACAAAAAGAAGGGTTATTGGGACGAAAACCACCACCGTACCCGGATGACGGCAGGAAAAAGAAGCGGCGTACCGCAACGCCGCATTAATTTTCTGAAGGTTTATCCTTCTCAGGTTTGCTGTTAATCATGTCACACAGCATAGAGATCAGCATCAACCGTACTTTAAAGGGAGAGTGGCTAAACACGCGTATACACCTCTTAAATTCATTCATGTAAACCTCCTGACTTCACGATCCCATCAGTCCTTGAGGGATGTCTTTATTATATACAGATATAGCACAGGCTATATTATATAGCTATTGCTAAAACGTTAATTTTTTGTGCCCGCGCAACTCTGGTTTACAATGAGTGCTCTCTAATCAGATGCCGTTAACGCGTCACAGTAACGAGGAAGCAGAATGAGTCGTCGCGCAGGTACGCCAACAACAAAAAAAGTGACGCAATTGGTGAATGTCGAAGAACACGTTGAAGGGTTTCGTCAGGTTCGGGAGGCGCATCGCCGTGAGCTGATTGATGACTACGTAGAGCTGATTTCCGATCTCATTATTGAGGTAGGTGAAGCGCGCCAGGTGGATATGGCCGCACGGCTTGGGGTTTCCCAGCCGACGGTTGCTAAAATGCTTAAGCGTCTTGCTTCAGTCGGATTGATTGAAATGATCCCCTGGCGAGGCGTGTTTTTAACCGCAGAAGGTGAACGACTGGCTCAGGAAAGTCGGGAGCGTCATCAGATTGTGGAGAATTTCCTGTTGATGTTAGGTATCAGTCCGGAAATTGCCCGTCGCGACGCGGAGGGGATGGAGCATCACGTCAGTAAGGAAACGCTGGAGGCTTTTAGCCGGTTTACGCAACAGCAAGGAACAGGCTCTGAATGAGTTTTTCTTTATTACGCGCCTTACAGCGCGATCGTTTTTTCCAGCTGTTAATCATCGTTGGGGTTGTACTGAGCCTGTTCACGCCATTTACACCCCGGTCGTGGCCGGGAGCAATTGACTGGCACACAATTATCACGCTTAGTGGCCTGATGTTACTGACCAAAGGCGTGGAGCTAAGCGGTTACTTCGATGTGTTAGGGCGCAAGATGACCCGCCGTTTCAAAACAGAGCGTCAGCTGGCGATATTTATGGTGCTGGCAGCGGCGTTGTTGTCGACGTTTCTGACCAACGATGTTGCGCTGTTTATTGTTGTTCCGCTGACCATCACTCTGAAAAAATTGTGCGCTATTCCGGTGAATCGCCTGATTATCTTTGAGGCGCTGGCGGTTAACGCCGGATCGTTGCTCACGCCAATAGGCAATCCACAAAACATTCTGATGTGGGGACGCTCAGGCTTATCGTTTACCGCGTTTACCTGGCAAATGGCGCCGCTTGCGGGGGCCATGATGCTGACGCTGGTGGTGCTGTGCTGGTTTAGTTTCCCGAATAAAGCATTGCATTATCACACCGGTACGCGCGCACCTGACTGGCAACCGCGTCTGGTGTGGGGCTGTCTGGTGTTGTATATCATCTTCCTTGCAGCACTGGAGTTAAAACAAGAGCTGTGGGGTCTGGCGATTGTGGCGGCAGGGTTCATGGTGCTGGCTCGCCGCGTGATCCTCAGCGTAGACTGGACGCTGCTGTTGGTGTTTATGGCGATGTTCATTGATGTGCACTTGCTGACGCAGCTTCCGGCCCTGCAGGGGATAACCCACCAGATTGGCGCGCTTTCAGCGCCGGGACTTTGGCTGACCGCCATTGGCCTGTCGCAGTTTATCAGTAATGTGCCCAGTACGATTTTGCTGCTGAACTACGTCCCGCCAACGCTGCTTCTGGCCTGGGCGGTCAATGTGGGCGGCTTTGGGCTGTTGCCAGGATCGCTGGCGAATCTCATTGCGTTACGGATGGCAAACGACCGCCGGATCTGGTGGCGTTTTCATTGGTATTCGGTACCGATGCTGATATGGGCGGCGCTGGTGGGTTATGGTTTGTTGCTGATGATGTAATTGATGTGGTGTGCCGGATGGCGGCTGGCGCCTAATCCGGCCTACAGTGTTGGTAGGCCCGATAAGCGTAGCGCCATCGGGCATGTATAGCTGATTAGTTCAGGCGAACCGGCATACCAGAACGGTTCTGTACTGCCTGCTCAACGACGGCCTGATCGACGTCAGGCTGACCGGTGATGCTGGTAATGCTCTTGGTCAGGGTAATCGGTACAATTTCCCCGCCTTCGAACTGTGCTTCAGTCGTAGACAGCGGGTTATGTACTTCGATGTAACGGCTACCGTCTGGTTCGGTAGTGGCTTTTACCGGCTCATCAATAAACTGTACACGGGTGCCGACCGGCACATTTTCAAACAAGAATTTGATGTCGTCGTTACGCAGACGTACGCAACCGTGGCTGACACGTAAGCCGACGCCGAAGTTAGCATTGGTACCGTGGATAGCATACAGGCGACCGATATACAGCGCGTACAGTCCCATCGGGTTATCCGGACCAGCCGGAACAACGGCTGGCAGCGGCTCGCCTGCAGCGCGGTATTCCGCATGCATTTTCGCCGTTGGCGTCCAGGTTGGGCCTGCTTTTTTACGTTCTACTTTGGTGGTCCATTTGATTGGCGTGTCTTTGCCCAACTGGCCGATACCGATCGGCAGAACAATGACGGTGTTGGTGCCTTTCGGGTAGTAGTACAGACGCATTTCAGCGCTGTTGATAACAATACCTTCATGCACGGTATCCGGCAGGATTAACTGCTGAGGAATGTTCAGCACGGTGCCGCCTTTCGGCAGGAAGGTATCCACGCCCGGGTTGGCTTCCAGCATGTTAGACAGACCCATCTGATACTCTGCCGCAAAATACTCCAGCGGTTGGGTGTTGCCTTCAGGAATAGTAATGACCTGGTTTTGGCCAATCAAACGGCTACCATCGGTCGGCAGCGGGTACGTGACGGCTGAAGCGGTATTACAAAAACCAACTATTGCGAGTGCCGCCGCGAAAAGCGTTGTTAATTTCATATTCATATTCATGTATGCGAGATTCAGTGCCAGGCAGGCTAGTGGGTTGAGATTTATGTAGTGTTGGGCACGCATTATATGTGCAATCTGAGCAACAAGGAATTCGGATGTGTACTAAATCACATTTTTTTCCTTTTGGTTTCACTTTATCCCTTCCGCATGAAGACGCGATCTTCTTGCAGACTTATGGCATAATAAGCGGTTTGTCACATATTTCTTTCTCTTTCAGGATACGCCAGTGTTAGTTTCCAGCAACGTCACCATGCAGTTCGGCAGTAAGCCGCTGTTTGAAAATATTTCCGTCAAATTTGGCGGCGGCAACCGTTACGGCCTGATTGGCGCGAACGGTAGCGGTAAATCCACTTTTATGAAAATTCTCGGCGGCGACCTCGAACCGACGCTGGGTAACGTTTCCCTCGATCCTAACGAGCGTATCGGTAAGCTGCGCCAGGATCAATTCGCCTTTGAAGAATTCACCGTGCTTGACACCGTGATCATGGGTCACGCTGAACTGTGGGAAGTGAAGCAGGAGCGCGATCGCATTTACGCCCTGGCTGAGATGAGCGAAGAAGACGGCTATAAAGTTGCTGATCTCGAAGTTCAGTATGGCGAAATGGACGGCTACTCTGCGGAAGCGCGTGCGGGTGAACTGCTGCTGGGCGTAGGCATTCCGGTAGAACAGCATTACGGCCCGATGAGCGAAGTCGCGCCCGGCTGGAAGCTGCGTGTGCTTCTGGCGCAGGCGCTGTTCTCTAACCCGGACATTCTGCTGCTCGACGAACCAACGAACAACCTGGATATCGACACCATTCGCTGGCTGGAGCAGACGCTGAACGAGCGTGACAGCACCATGATCATCATTTCGCACGACCGTCACTTCCTGAACATGGTCTGTACACACATGGCGGATCTGGACTATGGCGAACTGCGTGTTTATCCGGGTAACTACGACGAATACATGACGGCGGCAACCCAGGCGCGTGAACGTCTGCTGGCCGATAACGCCAAGAAGAAAGCACAGATTGCCGATCTGCAATCCTTCGTCAGCCGCTTTAGCGCCAACGCGTCTAAATCTCGACAGGCGACCTCTCGTGCGCGTCAGATTGATAAGATCAAGCTCGACGAAGTGAAAGCGTCCAGCCGTCAGAACCCGTTCATCCGCTTCGAACAGGATAAGAAACTGTTCCGTAACGCGCTGGAAGTGGAAGCGCTGGCGAAAGGTTTTGATGAAGGTCCGCTGTTTAAAAACTTCAACCTGCTGCTGGAAGTAGGGGAGAAGGTTGCCATCATTGGTGCCAACGGCGTGGGTAAATCCACCATGCTGAAAACGTTGGTTGGCGATTTGCAGCCGGACAACGGTACCGTTAAGTGGTCTGAAAACGCCCAGGTGGGTTACTACGCGCAGGATCATGAATACGAGTTTGAAAACGATCTGACCGTCTTCGAATGGATGAGCCAGTGGAAACAAGAAGGCGATGATGAGCAGGTTGTGCGCAGCTTCCTTGGCCGTCTGCTGTTCAGCCAGGACGATATCAAGAAACCTGCAAAAGTGCTCTCCGGTGGTGAAAAAGGACGCATGCTTTTCGGTAAGCTGATGATGCAGAAACCGAATATCCTGGTCATGGATGAACCGACCAACCACCTGGATATGGAATCTATCGAGTCGCTGAACATGGCGCTGGAAATGTATCAGGGCACGTTGATCTTTGTTTCTCACGACCGTGAGTTCGTCAGTTCCCTGGCGACCCGCGTGATTGAGATTACGCCGGAGCGCGTGATCGACTTCACCGGCAACTACGAAGATTACCTGCGTAGTAAAGGTATTGACGGTTAATTTACCCGTCGTCTTTCGTGTTACAGGTGTGTTGGCTGCACCTGTTCACCCCGGTCACTTACTTATGTAAGCTCCCGGGGATTTACAGGCTGGTCGCCTTCCTGTAACGCGAAATACCTAGGGAAAATTATGTAAGCTACATATTAAATAATCCCCAGCGCGCGTTTACCGTGGATATTCAAATCCTCCAGCGTGAAGCGTCCTTCCCAGTTAGTTTCATAATCCTCTCGCGGGAAATCACCCGGCGATGCGCCTTTTTCCAGCGCAGCTTTCACTTTGTGGGCGTAGGCCAGATTTTTTTCGCACATCGGGGCGGCAGGGATATACATTACGTTACCCCAGCCCTGCTGATTTTCGACAGGCGCGACGGAGTGAATCACATCGCAATGCCACCACACAGAGTCTCCGGCGTCCAGTTGTGGGATGCTGGTTAACGCTTCAATCAGCAGCGGATGCCATTGTGCGGAAATAGGCAGGACTCTGCCGGGCGCTACGCCGCAAAGCTCATCTTCCGGCACATCGTCAAGCAATGGGCGTAACAGCACATACGCCATCGCTTCAGGAATCGGAACCACGTGCAACAATCCCTGACCTGGCAGCATATCGGACAACGCAGTCCAGCCCTGGAAGGTGCGAAATACTGAACATTTGGTGGTGTTATCCACCGTGTACTCTTCTACTTCGGTGCGATGCGCAGCCTGCCACGGATCGTAATCTGCCAGCTTGCCATTGAAAACATGAGCAAATACCTGCTGATACGCAGGCAGCAGCCAGCGTTCCAGCGCGCCGGAATCCGTATGCGCGCCCAGCCCTTTGGAGGTGGTTCCCGGCGGACGGCGGCGTATACGGTCAGGGTAGATAACGCTGACATCCGGGTTAAACCATTGTTTACCTTCGCTTGAAAATGTCCAAAGACGATTGAGGAACGACTGCGCATTGGCCATTTCTTCACTTTGGCGGGCCTGCATCTGCGCCTGGGACCAGTAAATGGGGTAGATTTCAGGTCGCGATGCGCTCAGGGTGCCGAAGAAGTTATCGCCTGGCCCTTTGTAGACGTCATCAAAATGGTTGCGATCCAGGTAATCAAGCATCGACTGATCCCATGCCAGCGCCTGTTCGCGGGGGAAATGCCCTTTAATGACTGCGCATCCGCGACGCTTAATTTCTTCACGCTGCTCTGCACTCACGCGACCCGCTTTGATATCCGCATAGGACAACACAGGCCATACCGGGGAACCTTGCGCTTTGAGAGCGTTGATTTCCGCCACGCGGGTGGCAATGGCATCGCTCAGCTGATTGAAGATCAACTGAACATCCCCAAGCTGTGCCCGCAGTTGCTGTTTCATCTGACGGATTGCCGCTTTGTGATCGGCGGGCAACGTGTCGCTGGTAAAAGTAAAAGCCATAACCACCTCGCATTAACTTTCATTCGAAACTAAATTTGATTGCAAGTGACAATATAAGTTAAAAATTGGTTAATGCAAGTTTAAAAACCTGCTGGTGTGAGCAAAATAGAAAAAGAGTGAAAACCGGGATGAGGGATACCCCGGTTGGCAGGATCAGACGTTAAAAGGTGAAGTGTTATCCAGCACTGCCTGAATTACGTTCAGCGCGCCTTGATGGTTATTGTCATCGGTCTGATAGCGGGCAATCGCTTTGATGCTCTCTGCCGCATTGGCCATGGCGAAAGAGTAGTGCGCCATCTTCAGCATTTCCGCGTCATTGCCACTGTCGCCAATGGCGACCACGTTTTGCGGTGACAGGTTCCAGCGTTTTAGCAGACGGCTGATCCCGTTGGCTTTATGTAAGCCTGGAATGATCAGGTCGATAAACCCAAAGCCGCTGGTGACGGGCTTCATAATGCCGTCGAGAGCAGAATGAAGGTGATCGATAACCAGCGGGATCTGTTGGTCCGGTAAATTCAGCGAGAACTTGAACAGCACATCGTCGATATCCTGATAATCCTTGACGGGTTTCAGGCGGTGGTAGTGTTTTGACATCAAACCGACAAAGGACTCTGGGGCATTTTCGCTCACGTAGGCGCTTTGCAGTCCACAGGCCACAAAGTTGAGTTGCTTATCTTTGAGCAGTTCGCCAATGACAATGCGTGATTCGTGGCGCGTAAGCTCGCCGTGAAACAGCTGTTTGCCATGTTCAAACACCAGCGCCCCGTTCTCGGCGACAAAAGAGATCTCATCTTTGAGCTGCGGGAAAAAGGAGATCAACTGGTAATACTGGTTGCCGCTTGCCACGACAAATTCAATATCTCGTTTCTTCAGTTCCTGATACTGCGCCATAAAGCGTGCACGATCGTATTGCTTGGCGTCGTCGAGAAAAGTTCCGTCCATGTCGGTGACGATAACTTTGATGGTCATATATGCTCCTGGCTCATAACTGCGACCAGAAACATTTTAATAACAATGTGAGCTAAAGCACAAATTTAATTTCGAATGAAAGTAAAACGCCAGGTGGCAACTTCGCCTTACCTGGCTAAAGGGGAGTATGTAAGCCCGGTAAGCGTAGCGCCACCGGGCGGGAGGGTTACAGCATATGTTCAGTGCGCGCGATGATATCGTCCTGTGCATCCGGAGACAGTGCGGTGAAGAAGGCGGAATAACCCGCTACACGCACCACCAGATCACGGTACTGATCCGGGTGTTTTTTGGCTTCCAGCAGCGTTTCACGAGAAACGATGTTGTACTGAATATGCCAACCTTTGTGCTCTTCAAAGAAGGTACGCAGCAGAATCATCAGCTTTTGTTTGTCAGACTCATTTTCCAGCGTGGCCGGGTTCAGCTTCTGATTTAACAGCACGCCACCGAGAATCGAACCGGTCGGCAGTTTACCCACCGAGCCAATTACCGCAGTTGGGCCGAGATGGTCCGTACCGGAAGCCGGGCTTGCGCCTTCTGCCAGTGGAGTGTGTGCTTTACGGCCATCCGGCGTTGCCATCGTTGCCGCGCCAAACGGCACGTTTGCAGAAATAGACGAGGTCCCGGCGTAGTAATTGCCGCCAACCGGACCACGCCCGTAACGCGGATTATGATACTGTTTCAGTGCATCGATATAAGTCTGATAAGCGCGGGCCAGCAGCGTATCAACGCTATCGTCATCGTTGCCGTATTTTGGTGCGCCGTTGATTAGCCGTTGGCGTAACTGCTCATGGGTCAGACCGTCAAAATCATCGGCCAGCGCGGCGGCCAGTTGTTGTTGACCGATAGCGCCCTGTTCAAAGACCAGTTTCTTCACTGCTGCCAGGCTGTTGCCGAGGTTGGCGATACCCACCTGCAAACCTGATACCCAGTCATATTTCGCGCCGCCTTGCTTAATGCTTTTCGCGCGTTCGATACAGTCGTCTACCAGCGCGGAGCACAGAATATCGTGTACGTTCTCTTCCAGCATGGTGTCAACGACATACTCGATTTCAATGGATTTACGCGTGTAGTAGCGAATCTGTGTATCCCAGGCATCCATCACTTCATCGAAATTGTTGAAGTTGCCAGCTGAGAGCGCTTTTTCCTGCGGCAGGAAGACTTTGCCGCTGGTGGCATCGCGTCCGCCTTCCAGCGCCGCCAGCATCACGCGGGCAAAGTTAATAAAGCTCATGCCGGTGCAGCGGTAGCCCCATTTGCCGCCAACGGCGGTTTCGATGCAACCAATAGCTGCATAGTCATAGGCGTCTTGCGGTTCAATGCCCAGCTTAATGAATTCCGGAATGACGATTTCATCGTTGTTAAAGGCTGGCATCCCGAAGCCGCAGCGGATCACCTGCACGCAGGCATCAAGGAAGTCATTACTCATCCCCGCGTGATAACGCACGCTCAGGTTCGGCTGAGTAGAACGCAGGCGGCCACATGATTCCAGAATGGCGTAGGAGAGCGGGTTGACGGCATCCATCGCCTGACCGCTAACCAGGTTCTGGCCACCTATGGTTACGTTCTGATACAGCGGGCTGCCCGCTGAGGCTTTCGAATGGGAGCCAGAACGGATTTTGTTCACTTCCAGCAGTTTCAGCCAGCAGCTGTGCAACAGCTCAATGGCGTGCTCACGATCGAGGCTCTGATTCAGTTCTACGTCGCGACGGTAGAACGGGTAGAGGTACTGATCCATACGGCCAAACGACACTGAGTGACCGTTAGATTCAATTTGCAGAATCAACTGGATGAAATAGCACAACTGCAACGCCTGCCAGAATGTTTTTGGTGGCTCATGGGCAATCACATCACAGTTTTCCGCCATGGTCAGCAGTTCATCGCGACGGCTGGTGCGCGTTTCTGTGGACGCCATTTTACGCGCCAGCGCGGCAAAGCGCTCAATGTGCAGGCTGACGGCCTCCAGCACGATATCAATCGCTTTCAGGAACTGCTCGCCGTGGAGATCGTCCAGACACGTCAGATTGATGCGGGAGCGACGTTCATCGACCTTGTGGCGCAGGCCGTCGAGACCTTTTTCCAGTAGTAGCGGGAAGTTCACCGCCAGGTGTGCGTCGCCGGAGGTCATATTACCTTCGGCTTTGATAATGCCGGTTTCCAGCAGCCCTTTCTGCTCGTCAGTGAACATCCCGTAGCAGCGATCCTGCACGGTCTGACCACGCCACCACGGACACACCTCGTGTAAGACGCGTTTATTCTCTTCGCTTACCGCAAAGCCTGCGCCCGGTCTGTCGGCGAGGTCGTCGATCTCTTTTTCAATCCAGGAGACGGTGTATTCCGGGAAGATCGGCGCGGCGCGCACTTCGCTTGCCTGGTTACCGATAATCAGTTCGTCATGCTTGATCCAGATGGTGCGTTCCGCCAGATGATGGGCCAGCGCCAGCGCGCGGCGTACCGGGATCGGCTTATCCAGGTGTTGCTGATACATCTCGGTATAGTGCTGGGCGCGCTCGGTACAAACCGGCGGTTTCACGATGTGGATCAGGGCTGTTTTATGCGCTTTGATACGATCGCTGAGTGTGTCCAGTTTCAGAGTGGTCATGGCGATTATCCTCGTAGGGTCGCGGTTAAACCTTTAAGGCTGGCATACTGCTGGGCAAATTCGAGCAGTGCAGGCGCATCAAGCGGTTTATCCGGTGCGTTGTAGGGTTGACTGAGTAAGTGGTATTTGTTGATACCAAGGGTGTGGTAGGGCAAAAAATGAATCTCCCCGACGTGAAGCTCGTCGGCAGCAAAATCGGTAATAGCCTGGATGGCGGCTTCGTCAGCGTTGAATCCCTGAATCAGCGGTACGCGGATAATCATTTTTTTACCAGCTGCGGCCAGTTTTTTTAGATTTTCCAGCACACGAGAGGCGCAGCCATCGGTCCACTGTTTAAACGGCGCATCCGCCACGTGTTTTAGATCGGCCAGAAACAGATCGACGTCAGATAATGATGGTTCAATATACTTCCACGGGACATGCAGGCAGGTTTCCACTGCGGTATGAATGCCGGCGTCGTGGCTGGCTTTGAGCAAAGAAGCCGCCAGCTCTGGCTGCATAAACGGTTCCCCACCGGACAGGGTGAGTCCCCCTCCGCTGCGATCGTAAAACGGTTTATCACGCAATACGGTCGCCATGATTTCGTCCACGCTTTTTATCTCTCCACAGACGGTTAGCGCCTGCGTTGGACAGCAGTGGGTCAGCGCTGCGAGAACGTCATCGGTCAGTTTTTCGCGATGAATCAGCAAACCGCTTAGTGCCCGCTCAATTACTTCGGGTGCTGCCTGAGCACAAAGATCGCAACCATCAAGGCACAGGCGTGCGTCATAGAGCAGATCCTGCGTACGGGCGCGACTTTCCGGATTCTGGCACCACCGACAGCCCAGGGAGCATCCCTTAAGGAACACCACAGTACGGATCCCGGGACCATCATGCGTGGAATAGCGCTGGATATTGAAAATCATAAGCGACCTCTTTTCTTTCGTATAAAGATTAAATTACTTTCGAATGAAAGTTATATTGACGTGCGTCAACTAACCGTGAGGTTTCGCCGTGTTACCTTTTATTCATGCTAATTATTCGTTTGAGGAAAGGTTATGGAACTCTATTTAGATACGTCTGATGTTGATGCGGTAAAAGCTCTGGCGCGCATTTTCCCGCTGGCAGGGGTGACCACTAACCCGAGCATTGTGGCGGCGGGGAACCAGACGCTGGAAGTACTACTGCCGCAACTGCAGGAAGCGATGGGAGGACAAGGCCGTCTGTTTGCTCAGGTGATGGCGACCACTGCCGAAGGGATGGTTAGCGATGCGCGTAAGCTGCGGGCAATCATTGCTGATATCGTGGTCAAAGTGCCGGTAACAGCAGAAGGTCTGGCGGCTATAAAATTGCTGAAAGAAGAAGGGATCCCGACGTTGGGTACTGCGGTATACGGTGCAGCTCAAGGGTTATTGGCTGCACTGGCAGGTGCGGAATATGTTGCGCCATACGTTAACCGCGTGGATGCACAAGGAGGGGATGGCATTCAGACGGTGACCGACCTGCAGACGTTACTGAAAATGCATGCCCCGCACGCCAAAGTACTGGCAGCCAGTTTTAAAACGCCGCGTCAGGCGCTGGATTGCCTGCTGGCAGGCTGCGAGTCCATCACGCTACCGCTGGACGTTGCTCAGCAGATGATTAGCTCTCCGGCAGTTGATGCTGCCGTCGCGAAGTTTGAGCACGACTGGCAGAGCGCATTCGGTCGCACGTCGATCTGATGCTGTTGCCGGGTGGCGCTAACGCTTGCCCGGCCTACGTTCGAGCCGTTGTAGGTCGGGTAAGGCGAAGCCGCCACCCGACTTTTTTACCGACTACAAACCTCGCACCCCGGATTACGCATCAGCTTCATTTCGCGAAACTGGCAGGTCATGGCATCGTACATGACGATTTTTCCGGATGCCGGTTTACCGTAGTTTGCCAGCAGCTTAATGGCTTCCATCGCCTGTAACGAGCCGATCACGCCGATTAGCGGGGCCATCACTCCGGCTTCTACGCAGGTCAGGGCGTTTTCACCGAACAAACGGCTCAGGCAACGGTAGCAGGGCTCGCCTTCCTGATACGTAAAGACGGTAATTTGCCCTTCCATGCGAATTGCTGCACCGGAAACCAGCGGAACTCTGGCGGCAAAGCATCCGGCATTCAGCTGATTGCGGATGCTGACGTTATCCGTACAGTCCAGCACCAAATCGTGTTCGGCAATAAGCGCGTGAATCTCGCTATCGTCCAGCAGCGCATTCAACGGCGTAATGGCGATATAAGGGTTAATCCGCGTTAGCGCGTCACGAGCGGATATCACTTTTGGTTGCCCTACGGTTGCATCGCTGTGCAGCGTCTGGCGTTGGAGGTTCGACACGGAGACCGTGTCAAAGTCGAGCAGGGTTAAATGCCCGACGCCAGCACCAGCAAGGTACTGGGTTGCAGCACATCCCAGCCCCCCCAGACCAACGACCAGTACCCGCGCATCTTTGAGCGCTTCCTGACCTTCGAAATCGAAGCCGCGCAGAATGATTTGCCGGTTATAGCGCATCATCTCCTGGTCGCTGAGTTCTGCCATTACAGGCCTCCAAACAGTGCGTTAAATGGCTCAACTTCAACCCATTCTCCGGCCTCAACGTTACCGCGATCGCGCTCCAGCACGATAAAGCAGTTGCCCTGGCTAAAGGAGCTAAAAATATGCGAGCCCTGGTGCCCGGTGGTAGTGACTTCCAGTTCGCCTTCCGCGGTACGCTGCAATACACCACGCTGAAAATCCAGACGCCCTGGCGTTTTCTTCAGGCGTGAAGCGGTGCGCACGCGCTGGCGCGGAGGCAACCCACAGGCGGTGTTGCCGCTGAGTTTCGCCAGCAGCGGTTGTACCAGTTGATAAAAGGTGAGGGCAGCAGACACCGGGTTACCCGGCAGGCCGCAAAACCAGCTGTTGCTCAGTTTGCCAAAGGCGAACGGTTTACCGGGTTTGATGGCCAGCTTCCAGAAGGCAATTTCTCCCAGTTCTTCCAGAATGGTTTTGGTGTAATCCGCTTCGCCTACCGAAACGCCACCAGAGCTGATGACGACGTCGGCCTGGCTGTCAGCTTCGATAAATGCGGCCCGCAGCGCGTTGGGATCGTCGCGAATAATTCCTAAGTTGATCACCTCGCAGCCCAACTGCTGCAGCATCAGGTGAACGGTCAGACGGTTTGTGTCATAAATCTGCCCGTCACCCAGCGGCTGACCCGGCAATTGCAGCTCATCACCGGTGGAGAACAACGCCACGCGGACTTTACGCACAACGGGGACCTCGGCAATACCGAGCGAAGCCAGCACGGGAAGCTCGGCGGTTGTCAGACGAGTTCCTGTGGGGAATACCACCGCGCCGTTTGCAATATCTTCACCGCGCAAACGAATATTTTGTCCGCTGCGGACGTCGGCGGTAAAACGCACACCGTCGTCAGTTTGTTCCGTTTGCTCCTGCATTACCACGGCTTCACAACCGGCAGGCACCGGGGCTCCGGTCATAATACGGATGCAGGTTCCCGCAGGCCACTCGCCGTGGAATGGCTGTCCAGCAAAGGCTTTGCCAGCCACCGCAAGAGGCTGGTCTGATTGTAAATCGGCTAATCGCACCGCATAGCCATCCATTGCCGAGTTATCGAATCCCGGCACATCAATCGGGGAGACGACGTCGGTGGCCAGAATGCGGCCAAAGCATTGAACCAGCGGCAGCGTTTCGACGGCGGTGAGTGGGGTAATACGCGAAAGCATCTGAGAAAGAGCCGTTTCAAGCGGCATCAGTCCGGCGGTAAATTCCATGAGAAGACTCCTGCGGGGCAAAATCGAATCCGCTCATTATGTCAGAAAATGGACGCGGACAGTATGCTACCTCAGGCTTAGGATCAGATCTGATACAGGTTTTCTGCCAGAGATTAGCGCTACAGGAAAAATGCAGTATAGACTCATGATTTCTGCTTTTTCTCCAGGAGGCTAAATGTCTGCGACTATCCCGGATTCAATTCGACGACAGGTGAATGCCGCCAGTGCACTGATTGCGCGGATTATCGAGGGCGACCTGGTTGCTGTTCATTTGTATGGCTCTGCTGTTGAAGGTGGCTTAAAGCCCCAAAGCGATATCGATTTACTGGTTACCATTAGGCAGCCACTTAATACCCGGCAAAGAAAAGATCTGATGCAGGGTTTTCTGGAAATATCAGCCCCGCCTGGTAGCGTTGATAGATATCGGGCGCTGGAAGTGACCATCGTGATCTATTCACAACTTGTACCCTGGCAATTCCCACCGTCAAGAGAAATGCAATTTGGCGAATGGTTGCGTGACGATATTCGCGCGGGAATTGTTGAACCGACACAGGTGGATCCTGATCTTTCCATCCTGCTGACCCAGACCAGGCGCGCCAGCGTAGCGTTGTTCGGTGAAGCCGCTGAGACGTTATTCAACGTCATTCCTTTTAGCGATGTCGTGCAAACATTTCGGCATATTCTTGATATGTGGCAGAAAACGGGCGATTTAGAGGGTGACGAGCGAAATATCATCCTTACTCTGGCACGTATTTGGTACAGCCTGGTTACGGGCAATATTGTCGCTAAAGATGAAGCCGCCGCCTGGCTTATACCGCAATTACCCGTTGAGTATGCTGACACGCTGCAAGCCGCGCGTGCGGAATACCTGGGGTTAACCAAAAAGAACTGGGCTGCGTCTATGCCGTCTGTTGAACGCTTTGTGTTTTATGCAAAAAAACAGATTGCCGATCGGCTTGAATAATATATTCAACGATGTTGGAAGATCCCCTTTCTGATTAACTCATCTAAATAACCTGATGGGATGGGGGGTGAGGTACGGGCCTTAACCTTTACATGACGTCTGCATCTTTCTATATTCAAAAATCGAATCAATAAGTCACAGAAATTCTGATATTTATAACCCCGGTACCTGCCACCTAATGGACGAAAAAAATGGGTAAAGCAGTCATTGCAATTCACGGCGGCGCAGGGGCTATTACCCGTTCGCAGCTGAGCCAGGAGCAAGAGTTGCGTTATATACAGGCGCTGTCGGATATCGTTGAAACCGGCCAGCGGATGCTTGAAGACGGTCGTAGCGCACTGGATGTCGTTACCGAGGCCGTGCGCCTGCTGGAAGAGTGTCCATTGTTTAATGCCGGAATTGGCGCGGTGTATACCCGTGATGAAACCCATGAGCTGGACGCCTGTGTGATGGACGGTAATACGCTGAACGCAGGCGCCGTCGCCGGGGTAAGCCATCTGCGAAACCCGATTCTCGCGGCACGGCTGGTAATGGAACACAGCCCACATGTCATGATGATAGGTGAAGGGGCTGAAAACTTTGCCATTGCGCAGGGTATGGAGCGCGTATCAGCGGATATTTTCTCGACGCCAGAACGCTACGCTCAACTTCTGGCGGCGCGAACAGCGGGTGAAACGGTGCTGGACCATAGCGCGAGCCCGCTGGATGAAAACAACAAAATGGGTACCGTGGGTGCGGTCGCGTTAGATATGTTTGGCAATCTGGCGGCAGCAACATCGACCGGCGGGATGACCAATAAATTACCGGGGCGGGTGGGTGACAGTCCGTTGGTTGGCGCAGGCTGTTATGCCAATAATGCAAGTGTGGCAGTCTCCTGCACCGGAACCGGAGAAGTCTTTATTCGTGCTTTGGCGGCCTATGACATTGCGGCGTTGATGGACTACGGCGGTCTGAGTTTATCCGAAGCGTGTGAACGCGTAGTGATGGAAAAATTACCGGCGCTTGGCGGCAGCGGCGGTTTAATTGCTATCGATCATGAGGGCAATGTCGCTTTGCCGTTTAACAGCGAAGGCATGTACCGCGCCTGGGGATATGCAGGTGATACGCCAACCACCGGTATTTATCGGGAAAAAGGAGATAGCGTTGCCACACAGTGATGAGCTTGATGCCAGCGATGTGCTGGCAGTCAGCAATCTGAATATTGCCTTTGAACAGGAGCAGCAGCGTGTCAGCGCAGTGCGCAATCTGTCATTTCGCCTGAAGCGTGGCGAAACGCTGGCGATAGTCGGCGAGTCTGGTTCTGGTAAGTCGGTGACCGCCTTGTCGCTGATGCGTCTGATTGAACAGTCCGGCGGCGAGGTGAGCTGCGATGAAATGCTCCTCCGACGCCGTAATCGACAGGTTATTGAGCTGGGTGAACAGAGCGCATCACAAATGCGTCACGTGCGCGGTGCGGATATCGCGATGATCTTCCAGGAGCCTATGACATCGCTTAATCCGGTGTTTACCGTGGGCGAGCAAATTGCCGAGTCTATCCGCTTGCACCAGGGTGCCAGTCACGAAGAGGCGATGGTAGAAGCGAAGCGAATGCTCGATCAGGTGCGTATCCCCGAGGCGAAGGCGATTTTATCGCGTTATCCACACCAGCTTTCCGGCGGTATGCGCCAGCGGGTGATGATCGCCATGGCACTGTCGTGTCGCCCTGCGGTTTTAATTGCTGATGAGCCGACAACCGCGCTGGATGTCACCATTCAGGCGCAGATCCTGCAACTGATAAAAGTGTTGCAGCAGGATATGTCGATGGGAGTGATCTTTATTACCCACGATATGGGCGTTGTGGCGGATATTGCCGACCGCGTGCTGGTGATGTATCAGGGCGAGGCGGTAGAAACCGGCAGCGTTGAGCAGATTTTTCACGCTCCCCAGCATCCTTATACTAAAGCGCTGCTGGCAGCCGTGCCGCAGCTTGGGGCAATGAACGGGCATGAACTTCCGCGCCGTTTCCCGCTTATTTCATTACACGATCCCAGCCATGTAGAGCCACAGACCGAACAGGATACCGTGGTTGAAGGCGAGCCAATTTTGCAGGTACGTAACCTGGTGACGCGTTTTCCTCTGCGTAGCGGCATTCTAAATCGCGTAACTCGCGAGGTGCATGCAGTGGAAAACGTCAGCTTTGACCTGTGGCCGGGAGAAACGCTATCGCTGGTGGGGGAGTCGGGCTGTGGGAAATCCACCACCGGGCGGGCGCTGTTGCGCCTGGTTGAGTCTCAGCGTGGGGAAATCATTTTCAACGGACAGCGTATTGATACCCTTGCTGCCAGCAAGTTGCAGCCGCTGCGTCGGGATATTCAGTTTATCTTCCAGGATCCGTATGCCTCGCTCGATCCACGTCAGACGGTGGGATATTCCATTCTGGAGCCGCTACGGGTGCATGGGTTATTGCAGGGGGATGCGGGGTCAAAACGAGTTGCATGGCTGCTGGAACGCGTAGGATTGCTGCCTGAGCATGCCTGGCGCTATCCGCACGAGTTTTCCGGCGGTCAGCGTCAGCGTATCTGTATTGCACGGGCATTGGCACTCAATCCCAAAGTGATTATTGCCGATGAATCTGTCTCGGCGCTGGATGTTTCAATTCGTGGGCAAATTATCAACCTGTTGCTCGACCTGCAGCGGGAAATGGGAATTGCATACCTGTTTATTTCCCACGATATGGCGGTGGTGGAACGGATCAGTCACCGTGTGGCGGTGATGTATCTCGGGCAAATCGTTGAGATTGGCCCCCGACGCGCGGTGTTTGAAAATCCGCAACATCCGTATACGCGCAAACTGATGGCGGCAGTACCAGTTGCCGATCCATCGCATCACCGACCACAGCGTGTGCTGTTGTCGGATGATATCCCCAGCAATATCCGCAAGCGCGGCGAAGAGATTTCCCCCGTGTCGTTACAGTTAGTTGGCCCGGGGCATTATGTTGCGCGTGGGCAACCAGAAAATGCGCTTTCGCGTTTATAACAGGCAGGCAGGGTTTAAGGAGAATAACATGACAAAAATTGTTGCTCGGAAATGGCTGGTTGCTGTGGGAGTGGCCTCTGCGCTGGCCGCATCGCCTGGCTGGGCCGCCAAAGACGTGGTGGTGGCGGTAGGATCCAATTTCACCACACTTGACCCCTATGACGCGAATGACACGTTGTCGCAGGCGGTAGCGAAGTCGTTTTATCAGGGACTGTTTGGCCTTGATAAAGAGATGAAGCTGAAAAATGTGCTGGCAGAGAGCTATACGGTTTCTGATGACGGCCTGACTTACACTCTTAAGCTGCGTCAGGGCGTGAAATTTCAGGATGGCACCGACTTCAACGCCGATGCGGTTAAAGCCAACCTCGACCGCGCCAGCAATCCGGAAAACCGTCTGAAACGCTACAACCTGTATAAGAATATCGATAAAACCGAAGTCGTCGATCCGTCGACGGTGAAGATTACGCTGAAACAGCCGTTCTCTGCCTTTATCAATATTCTGGCGCATCCGGCAACGGCAATGATTTCTCCCGCCGCGCTGGAGAAATACGGTAAGGAGATCGGTTTCCACCCTGTGGGGACCGGGCCGTACCAGCTTGATACCTGGAATCAGACAGATTTTGTGAAGGTTAAGAAGTTCGCGGGTTACTGGCAGCAAGGGCTGCCAAAGCTGGATACGATTACCTGGCGTCCGGTGACCGACAACAACACGCGTGCGGCCATGCTGCAGACCGGGGAAGCGCAGTTTGCCTTCCCGATCCCTTACGAGCAGGCTGCGTTACTGGCGAAGAATAAAAACCTGGAACTGGTGGCCAGTCCGTCTATTATGCAACGTTATATCAGCATGAACGTCACGCAAAAACCATTCGACAACCCGAAGGTGCGTGAAGCGCTGAATTATGCCATCAACCGCCAGGCGCTGGTGAAAGTGGCGTTTGCGGGTTATGCCACGCCAGCAACGGGCGTTCTTCCTCCGTCGATAGCCTATGCGCAAAGCTATACGCCATGGCCATACGACCCGGCGAAAGCGCGCGAACTGCTGAAAGAAGCAGGTTATCCGAACGGTTTTACCACCACGCTATGGTCTTCGCATAATCACAGTACCGCGCAGAAAGTGCTGCAATTTACCCAGCAGCAGCTGGCGCAGGTGGGAGTTAAGGCTCAGGTAACAGCGATGGATGCCGGTCAGCGCGCGGCGGAAGTAGAGGGTAAAGCGCAGAAAGAGAGCGGGGTGCGGATGTTCTACACGGGCTGGTCTGCCTCTACGGGGGAAGCTGACTGGGCGCTGTCACCGCTATTTGCATCACAAAACTGGCCGCCAACACTGTTTAATACGGCGTTCTATAGCAATAAGCAGGTGGACAGTGATTTAGCGGCAGCGTTGCAAACCAACGATCCGGCGCAGAAAGCGAAGCTGTACAAGGATGCGCAGGATATTATCTGGAAAGAGTCGCCGTGGATCCCACTGGTAGTGGAAAAACTGATTTCGGCGCACAGCACCAGATTGACCGGGTTCTGGATTATGCCGGATACCGGATTTAGCTTTGATGATGCGGATTTAAAATAAGCTATTCATTCGGCCCCGCTAACCAGGGGGCCGGCGAAGGGAGCGTGATGCTTAACTATGTTTTCAAGCGCCTGCTGGGGTTGATTCCAACTCTGTTGATTGTTGCGGTGCTGGTGTTTTTATTTGTTCACCTGTTACCCGGCGATCCGGCCCGGCTGATTGCCGGACCGGAAGCTGACGCCGAGGTGATTGAACTGGTACGCAAGCAGTTGGGGCTGGACCAACCGCTGCATATTCAGTTCTGGCATTACATGACCAACGTGTTGCAAGGCGATTTTGGCACGTCGATGGTTTCTCGTCGCCCGGTTTCCGAAGAGATAGCCAGCCGTTTTATGCCGTCGTTATGGCTGACAATTGCGAGTATGGCATGGGCTGTGTTATTTGGTATGACGGCGGGGATCATTGCAGCCGTATGGCGCAATCGCTGGCCGGACAGGTTGAGTATGACGCTGGCGGTCACCGGGATCTCGTTCCCGGCGTTTGCGCTTGGCATGCTGCTCATGCAGATATTCTCCGTTGAGCTCGGTTGGTTACCCACCGTTGGCGCTGACACCTGGCTGCACTATATCCTCCCGTCTATTACGCTGGGCGCGGCGGTGGCTGCGGTGCTGGCCCGGTTTACCCGCGCTTCGTTCGTCGATGTGCTCAGCGAAGACTATATGCGCACCGCGCGGGCTAAAGGGGTGAGTGAGACCTGGGTGGTGTTAAAACATGGTCTGCGTAACGCGATGATCCCGGTGGTCACCATGATGGGACTACAGTTTGGCTTTTTGCTTGGTGGATCAATCGTGGTTGAGAAGGTGTTCAACTGGCCTGGGCTTGGGCGACTGCTGGTGGACTCCGTCGAAATGCGCGACTACCCGGTGATTCAGGCCGAGGTACTGTTGTTTTCTCTGGAGTTTATTCTTATCAACTTAGTGGTGGATGTGCTTTACGCCGCCATTAATCCGGCTATCAGGTACAAGTAAGGATGCGATTTTTTAACTGGCGCCGACAGGCGATTTTGAATGCAATGCCCCTTGTTAAGCCAGAGCAGATACGCACACCGTGGCATGAGTTCTGGCGTCGTTTCCGTCGACAGCACATGGCGATGTTCGCTGGGCTGTTTGTATTGCTCCTGATCATGGTGGCGATTTTTGCCCGCTGGCTGACGCCATTTGATGCCGAGAATTACTTCGATTATGACCGTTTGAATGATGGGCCGTCGATGCTGCACTGGTTTGGTGTCGATTCTCTGGGACGAGATATCTTTAGCCGCGTGTTGGTTGGCGCCCAAATCTCGCTGGCGGCAGGAGTCTTTGCCGTGTTTATTGGCGCGGCGATTGGCACAGTGCTGGGTCTGCTGGCGGGATACTACGAAGGTTGGTGGGATCGGCTGATTATGCGTATCTGCGATGTGCTGTTCGCCTTTCCCGGCATTCTGCTGGCGATAGCCGTGGTCGCCGTGCTGGGCAGCGGCATTGCGAACGTGATTATCGCCGTGGCCATTTTCTCCATTCCTGCTTTCGCGCGCCTGGTGCGCGGAAATACACTGGTGCTGAAGCAACAGACGTTTATTGAGTCTGCGCGCAGTATTGGTGCCAGCGATACGACCATCATTTTTAACCATATCCTGCCGGGTACGGTTTCATCGATCGTGGTCTTTTTTACCATGCGAATTGGCACGTCGATCATCTCTGCCGCGAGCCTGTCATTTCTGGGATTAGGCGCACAGCCGCCGACGCCGGAGTGGGGGGCAATGCTTAATGAAGCGCGTGCTGACATGGTGATCGCGCCGCACGTGGCGATTTTCCCGGCGGTAGCGATATTCCTGACGGTGCTGGCGTTTAACTTACTGGGAGATGGTCTGCGCGACGCGCTGGACCCGAAGATAAAAGGATAAATTACAGGCCGGATAAGACGTAACGCTTATCCGGCCTACGGTTGAGTTACGCTTATTAAACGCGTGAACCCCACAGATCGTATTCATCTGCGTTTTCGACCTTCACGCGGATGATATCACCAGGTTTCACCTTGGTTTCACCATTCAGGTATACCGCGCCGTCGATTTCCGGAGCATCAGCCATGCTACGACCAATTGCGCCTTCTTCGTCAACTTCATCAACGATAACCAGAATCTCGCGGCCCACTTTCTCTTGCAAACGTTCAGCAGAGATCTGCTGTTGCAATTGCATAAAGCGGTTCCAGCGTTCTTCTTTTATCTCTTCCGGGATTTGATCCGGCAGGTCATTAGCGCCAGCGCCTTCTACCGGGCTGTATTTAAAGCAGCCCACGCGATCCAGACGTGCTTCCTTCAGGAAGTCGAGCAACATCTGGAAGTCTTCTTCCGTTTCACCCGGGAAACCAACAATGAAGGTGGAGCGCAGCGTCAGTTCAGGGCAGATTTCACGCCACTGCTTGATGCGCGCCAGCTGTCTGTCTACGGAGCCTGGGCGTTTCATCAGTTTAAGAATACGCGGGCTGGCATGCTGTAACGGGATGTCCAGATACGGCAGGATTTTCCCTTCTGCCATCAGCGGGATCACGTCATCAACGTGCGGGTAGGGGTAGACGTAATGCAGGCGCGTCCAGATCCCCAGTTTTGATAACTGTTCGCACAGATCAACCATGCTGGTTTTGACCGGCTCGCCGTTATGGAAACCGGTACGATGCTTCACATCCACACCGTACGCAGAGGTATCCTGAGAGATTACCAGAATCTCTTTCACGCCCGCATCGACCAGACGTTTGGCTTCGCTGAGGACGTCGCCAATCGGACGGCTCACCAGATCGCCGCGCATGGATGGAATAATGCAGAACGTACAGCGGTGGTTACAGCCTTCAGAAATCTTCAGATAGGCGTAGTGGCGCGGAGTCAGCTTGACACCCTGCTCAGGAACCAGGCTCAGGAACGGATTATGCTTTGGTTTGGGTACGTAATGATGAACGTGCTCCAGAACCTGCTCGTAGCTATGCGGCCCGGTGATTTCCAGCACCTTCGGGTGGACTTCACGGATTTGATCGACTTTCGCGCCCAGACAACCGGTGACGATCACCTTGCCGTTTTCGTTCAGCGCTTCGCCGATTGCTTCCAGGGATTCCTGAACCGCACTGTCGATAAAGCCGCAGGTATTAACGATAACCATATCCGCGTCGTCGTAGCTTGGCACGACATCATAGCCTTCGGTACGAAGTTCGGTCAGGATGCGCTCAGAATCGACGAGGTTTTTCGGGCAGCCGAGGGAGACAAAGCCGATTTTCGGCTGGTGGGTTACATTGCTCATAGCGTAAAAAGTGTTCAGTTATTGGAATATTCAGGGCAGGGATTCTACAGAGTTCTGAACAAAAATTGTATCGCAATCTCATACCATCAGCGGCCTGCCGGGCGCGGAATTAAAGATTATTTGTAAATTATGTTAATTTTAAGTGATGGATTGATCCTGGACACGACTTTGTTCAAAAAACAACCATACTATTAAGTTGCACCATAGTTGGAAAGAGGAGGAACAAAGTATGGTTGTTGACATACTGAGAACCGATCTTCTCAACAAATTGATAAACGCCCGTATCGAACTTGCCGCTTATCTGCTGTTGAGAAAAGCGAAAGGCTACATGTCAGTCAGCGAGAGCGATCGTCTGCGTGATAATTTTTTTGCACTGAATCGCGAATTGCACGAACAATCACAGCTTCACGGTATGCATCTTGATCAGGAAGAGTGGAATGCCCTTCATCGTGCTGAAGGGGCGTTAGCCGCCGCCGCTGTTTGTCTTATGAGTGGACACCATGATTGTCCAACGTTTATCGCCGTTAACGCAGAGAAACTGGAAAACTGCCTGACAACGCTGACGCTGAGTATCCAGAGTTTGCAATCTTACCCAACGCTGGAACACGTCTGAATCAGGGGGAGGGCGCTCCCCCTTTTCGTTAAGATTATGTAAATATGACGGGGTGATTCCCCTTGCTGGCTACGCTTTATGCAGAGCCATTAAGGAGGTGTTATGCGTCGACTCTTTCTCTGTGCTATCCCACTTGCGCTATTTTCCTCTTATGCCGTCGCGGTAAAAGTGGAAGTGCTGCAAACCAAACTCGATCACCCATGGTCACTGGCTTTTTTACCCGATAACCGCGGTATGCTCATTACGCTCAAAGGTGGACAGCTTCGACTCTGGCAGCCTGATAAAGGGCTTTCCGACCCGCTAACCGGCGTACCAAAAGTCTGGGCGAATGGTCAGGGCGGATTGCTTGATGTGGTGTTAGCTCCGGACTTTGAACGATCCCGTCGGGTGTGGCTAAGCTTCGCTGAAACCGACCGCGAAGGCAAAGCGGGCACCGCGGTAGGCTACGGGCGATTGAGTGACGATCTCAAACACCTGCAAGGATTTCAGACCGTTTTTCGCCAACAGCCAAAGCTCTCTACCGGAAACCATTTTGGTGGACGTCTGGTATTTGATGGCAACGGCTATCTGTTTATTGGCCTGGGGGAGAATAATCAACGCGCTACCGCCCAGGATCTGGATAAGCTGCAGGGCAAGGTCGTACGGCTGACCGATGAGGGCAAAATTCCACCGGATAATCCGTTTGTGAACATGGCGGGAGCGCGGGCAGAGATTTGGTCGTATGGCATCCGCAACCCGCAGGGTATGGCGATGAATCCGTGGAGTGATGTGTTGTGGCTCAATGAGCATGGTCCACGCGGAGGCGATGAAATTAATATCCCCGAGAAAGGGAAAAACTACGGTTGGCCTGTCGCGACCTGGGGTGTTAACTACAGTGGTTTGAAAATTCCCGAAGCAAAAGGTCAAATTGTTGCTGGCACGGAACAACCCATCTTTTACTGGGAAAAGTCGCCAGCGGTCAGCGGAATGGCTTTTTATAATAGCGATACCTTTCCACAGTGGCGGCAGAAGTTGTTCATCGGCGCGTTGAAAGATAAAGAAGTGATCGTACTGAGCGTTAAAGGGAATACGGTCACTGAGGATGGTCGTCTGTTGCAGGAAAGGGGGCAACGGATCCGTGATGTGCGCGTCGGACCAGACGGTTATTTGTATGTACTAACCGACGAGTCCGACGGGGAATTACTGAAAGTGAGTCCCTGATTGAATTAGCTGACCGGGATCATCACGATTTTTTGAAACGCCGGGCGCTCGGTCAGTTGTTGATACCAGCGCTCCAGATGAGGGCGCGGGGTCCAGCTCAGGCCAACGTTGAACAGGTTATAGATGAACGGCGCAACGGCGATATCGGCAGTGCCAAATTCAGCGCCGGAGAACCATGGCTGGTCCGCCAGCGCGTTATCCAGAATGGCAAACAGGTTATCGCAAACTTGCTTACTGGCCTCAATGGCCGCTAGATCGCGCTGATCGGCAGGTGTTCTGACCAGGCCAAATAAGATAACCCGATGCGCGGGGCTTAGCGTCTGATTTGCCCAGTCCATCCATTTTTCGCCGACGGCGCGCGCGGCCGGAGCGTCAATCCACAAACGTTTTTGTCCGTACTGAGCGGCCAGATAGCGGACAATGGTATTGGATTCCCACAGAACAACGTCCGTTTCATCATCGCGTAGCAACGGGACCAGTCCGTTCGGGTTTAGTGCCAGATAGTCGGCATCGCGGTTACCGCCATGCTGTCCGCCCGCCAGAATTTGGTTATACGGCAGTTCCAGTTCCTCGAGCGTCCACAATACTTTTTTTACGTTGGTCGAGTTATTGCGACCCCACAGTGTAATCATAGTAACCCCGCAAATTAATTGAGCAGCTTTATGGCTGCAGATGCCATCTGACTAGCTCACATGGTGGGGTAAACCTAATATTTACGCAACAAAGTCTAAAAAAATCGTGCCAGGAGCAGCGCAGCGCGGCGTTATTGCATAAACTTTAAAAACTTTACCAACTTACGGTTTCTTTAAGCTCGTTAGTGCGTTATTACTCACCGCACTTATTTTACACGTCATCCATCAGACTTTTTCTGCATGGGTTGGTCGAGGTCGCTTGGCCGGTTTTGTGTAAACACGGTGTGGTATGACGTGGTTTTTTGGAATGGATACTCGGGTGGCATTTATGACGCAATACTTCTCTTCACTTCGCAGCTTTGCTGCAGGTTCTGCACTCTTAATCCTTTTGGCGCCGACCGTACAGGCGGCGGAGCAACCGACGGCCCCGCCGAGCGTGGACGCGCGCGCGTGGATTCTGATGGATTACGCCAGTGGCAAGGTGCTGGCGGAAGGTAATGCTGATGAGAAACTGGATCCTGCCAGTCTGACCAAAATCATGACCAGCTATGTGGTTGGGCAGGCGCTGAAGGCCGGAAAAATTAACCTCAACGACATGGTCACCGTGGGCAAAGACGCCTGGGCGACCGGTAATCCAGCCCTGCGCGGTTCGTCGGTCATGTTCCTCAAGCCCGGCGATCAGGTTGCGGTGTCAGATCTGAATAAAGGCGTTATCATTCAGTCAGGTAACGATGCCTGTATTGCACTCGCTGATTACGTTGCCGGCAGCCAGGAATCCTTTATTGGTCTGATGAACGGCTATGCGAAAAAACTGGGGCTGACCAACACTACTTTCCAGACGGTGCACGGCCTGGATGCGGCAGGACAGTTCAGTACCGCACGTGATATGGCGCTGCTCGGGAAGGCGTTAATTCATGATGTGCCGGAAGAGTATGCTATTCACAAAGAGAAAGAATTTACCTTCAATAAAATTCGTCAACCGAACCGCAACCGTCTGCTGTGGAGCACCAACCTTAACGTGGACGGAATGAAAACTGGGACGACTGCCGGGGCGGGATACAACCTGGTGGCTTCCGCGACCCAGGGCGATATGCGCCTGATCTCCGTGGTGCTGGGGGCGAAAACCGATCGCATTCGTTTTAATGAGTCAGAAAAGCTGCTGACCTGGGGCTTCCGCTTCTTTGAAACCGTTACGCCGATCAAGCCGGATGCGACTTTCGTTACTCAGCGCGTATGGTTTGGCGATAAGAGTGAAGTGAATTTGGGTGCCGGAGAAGGTGGTTCTGTGACCATCCCGCGTGGCCAGCTCAAAAACCTGAAGGCCAGCTTTACCCTGACTGAACCACAGCTAACAGCACCGCTGAAGAAAGGTCAGGTTGTGGGCACTATCGACTTTCAGTTGAACGGAAAATCCATTGAGCAACGTCCGTTGATGGTGATGGAGGATGTGCAAGAGGGTGGTTTCTTTAGCCGCATGTGGGACTTTGTGATGATGAAATTCCACCAGTGGTTTGGTGGTTGGTTCTCTTAACCTTACCTATGCCGGATGGCGCAATCGCCGTCCGGCAGTATCTCTTAATACTTCAGCGTGATACGTTGCGCTTTAGCGTACTCAACAAACTCATCGTCAGGGCGGTTATCACTGATGATGGTATCAAAGCGTTTTAATTCCCCCATCCTCGCAGGCCGCACCTTGCCAAACTTGCTGTGATCGACCACCAAAACGTGATGCTGCGCCATCGACATTGCCCAGTGCTTCACCGGCAGTTCTTCCAGATTAAAACAGGTCGCGCCTTTCTCGATATGAACGCCTGCCGCGGAATAAAAGGCGATATCCGGACACAGATTGTTCAGCGTTTCCTGGAAGTCGAGCGGTTTAAAAATCGCGTTACTGGCATGGAATTCGCCACCACACAGAATGACGCGGCACTGCGGTTTTTCCTGCAGCACCAGAAACGTATTCAACGAGTAGCAGATTGCGGTGAAGGGCAGTTCATTGTCGATCGCTTCAATGATCCACGGTGTGGTAGTACCGCAATCGAAAAAGATGGTCTGATGTGCCTGCACGAGACTCGCCGCCAGCTGGGCGGCGCGACGTTTTTCATCAACCAGACGGGATTTTTGATCGCTGATTAAATAATGGTTAGCGCTGCGGGGTTCCAGAACAATATAGCCCCCGAGCAGTACGACGGGAGCATCATGATTATTCAGGTCGCGACGAATGGTCATCTCAGACACGCCCAGCAACGTTGCGGCTTCTTTGAGGTGTAATTTATCGCTGCGTTTCAGCGCCTGCAGTAATTGACCAATACGCTCGTCGCGTCGAGTTTCCATAGTTCCCCTGGAGAATAGAATAAGTGCTCAGTTTCGCGCTTAATACTACTCTTTTTACCGTGGGTTAGTCACGTACCCAACCTTTACGGATGGGGAGGGCGAAGCAGGCGCGATAGCAAGTTTGCAAGCCGAGGTACAGGGTCGCGCCAAAGCGCTGCCAGATCATCTGGGCGCTCAGACAGCCGATCAACCCAGCTAGTAATCCGCCCAGCATATCCAGCGGCCAGTGTACGCCAAGGTAAACCCGCGACCAGGCAATCGCCACGGCAACGACCATCAGCAGAGCGCCCGTCCACAGGCGATGCCAGAACAGGAAGGCCAGTGCAAAGGTAAAGATAACCGTACCGTGGTCACTCGGGAAAGAATCATCTGCCGCATGATGCAGGAAGTTGTAACCGATGTGGTTTACAAACGGGCGATCGTGAGGGAACAGATGTCCCATCAGCCAGGAAATCGTCAGACCAACTATCAACGCAATGGCCATTTTGATGACCAACTGGCGCTGGAGCGTAACCTGACCACGCGGTCCCCAAAGCCAGAGCACAACGGCTAACAGCGGCACAATGCTGATCAGATCTTTGGCAATGAAAATGGCGAGCGAAATTGCCCATTGCGCAGAGTCGGGTGTTGCATTGATCAGGTAAAAAAGTGAGTTGTTCAGATTTTCCAGCATAACGTCCAGACTCAGTGTAATCGTTAAAAAGGCCCATGGGAGTGAGAGCATAAAATTGCTTTCACGGGATAAAAAGCGGTCTTGTCTTATTTGTCTGCTAAATGACTATTTTTAAGACAATTAATGAGACTTATTGAGCATGATAGCGGTCTCAACTTAAATTAACCTTAAAGCAAAATCTTCTTGAGCAAATGAATGTAAAAATGTGCGCATTTTGCTTTCAAATCACATAATTCACTATCACCAGTACGGCGCATTTATTACACTTTGCGCGATTTTTCTATAGCTAAGAGACTGCATGCAGAACCGTTTATCTTCAGGCGCCCGTTTGGGGCGTCAGGCATTACTTTTCCCTCTCTGTCTGGTGCTTTACGAATTCTCTACTTATATCGGCAACGATATGATCCAGCCTGGAATGTTGGCGGTGGTGGAGCAATACAATGCCGGATTAGATTGGGTACCCACATCCATGACCGCCTATCTGGCTGGCGGCATGTTTTTACAGTGGTTGTTAGGACCGCTATCGGATCGTGTTGGGCGTCGTCCGGTGATGTTAACCGGCGTGCTCTGGTTCATCGTGACCTGCCTTGCGACCCTGCTTGCACAGAATATTGAGCAATTTACTTTCCTGCGTTTTTTGCAGGGGATAAGCCTGTGCTTTATTGGTGCGGTGGGTTACGCCGCCATTCAGGAATCCTTTGAAGAAGCGGTCTGCATAAAAATTACCGCGCTGATGGCAAACGTGGCGCTGATTGCGCCGCTGCTGGGTCCGTTGGTAGGCGCAGCCTGGGTACATGTTCTGCCGTGGGAAGGGATGTTTATCCTGTTTGCTGCTCTGGCGGCCATCTCCTTTTTTGGTCTGCAACGCGCGATGCCGGAAACGGCAACCCGGCTGGGTGAAAAGCTGTCCATTAAAGAGCTGGGCAAGGATTATAAGTTGGTGCTAAGGAACGTGCGTTTCGTTGCAGGCGCACTGGCGTTGGGTTTTGTCAGCCTGCCGTTACTGGCGTGGATTGCGCAATCTCCGATTATTATCATCAGCGGAGAACATCTCAGTAGTTACGAATATGGCCTGTTGCAGGTGCCGATTTTTGGTGCGCTGATTGCCGGTAACCTGGTGCTGGCGCGTCTGACTTCGCGAAAAACCGTGCGTTCGCTGATTATCATGGGCGGCTGGCCAATCGCCGTTGGCCTGATTATTGCCGCTGCGGCCACGGTGGTGTCATCTCATGCATATCTATGGATGACGGCGGGTTTGAGTATCTATGCGTTTGGCATTGGCGTGGCGAATGCGGGGCTGGTGCGCCTGACGCTGTTTGCCAGTGAAATGAGTAAAGGTACGGTTTCTGCCGCAATGGGTATGTTGCAGATGCTGATTTTTACCGTTGGTATCGAGCTGAGTAAACACGCTTATCTGCTGGGAGGCAACGGCTTGTTCAGCTTGTTCAATCTGGCCAGCGGGGTGCTGTGGCTGATTCTTATGGTGATCTTCCTGAAAGATAAACGGGTAGGGGATTCCCGGGAAGGCTAAAGCCCGGTTGCCCGGGCCTGGCAGAAGCTTAGTGGTGATCGTCAATCTGATGTTCGATGATCATGCCTTCACCGACGCTGGCAACATGTCGCGCATAAGGATGTGCGCGATAAACAGGAGCCGGGGCAGGAGTCGGGGCAACATACACCGTTTGTGGCGCGGTAGTCACGTTGACCGCCTGCGGCACGCTGACGGAAGAGGGCACGATCACCACTTTATAACCGCTTGGTACATCAACGGTAACGCTTTGCGCAAATACTGACCCTGCAAAACCCAGCAACAATGTCGCCATCAGTACACTTTTCTTCATAATCCGCTCACCTGAAATATTCACTGGAAGTAATAATCCAGTGGGTTAATTTGAGGCGGATTATGAATAGATCATGCCATCATTTTGTTGCCGTCTGTGCTGAGGCGTTAATGCGTAAACGGTGCTTCATTCTTTAACACGCGGTCGATAATATCCAGGACGCCCTCTTCGTTGTTCGATCCCGCGCGATATTTCGCCGCCTTGATAACCGGCTCATGGGCGTTGGCCATTGCAAAACTAAATCCCGCCTGGCGCAGCATTTCAATATCATTTCCACCATCGCCAAACACAACAACCTCATCGTCGTTAATATTCCAGCGTTGTTGCAGCAACCGCAGACCATTTGCCTTATGCACGCCAGGAATAATCAAATCGATGCTCCCGTAGCCGGTATGCACCGGCACCATAATGTCGCCAATCGCCTCGTGGAGATCGGCCTGCACCTGTGGGATTCTGTCGTCGGAAATATTCAGCCCGAACTTGAAGAAAACGTCGTTAAGATTGTCAAAATTATCTACAAATTCGAGACGATGATAATACATGGCAGAAACAGCTTTATGTTCATCGCTGTACTGCTTCAGCGTGTAGGCGCTGCTTTTACCACAGGCAATGATATCAATGTCTGTACGGGTCAGCAGATGTTCAACGATGGCCTGGAAATCATCCTTTGCCAGTTCGCCGTTAAAAACATCTTCACCTTCACTGACTACCCAACCGCCGTTTTCGGCAACAAATGAGATCTCACTGGCCAGTTCGGGGAAAAAGGAAATCAACTGATAATATTGATTGCCGCTGGCGACCACAAAGCGGATCCCTTGTTCTTTCATCTGGCGGTATTGCGCCATAAAGCGCTCACGGTTATAGGTTTTTTGGTCACTTAAAAATGTGCCATCCATGTCGACCGCAATTAATTTGATGCTCATTAGCTGTTCTCCATCACCGTGGTATTTTTGAGATCCGGTTTCGCCACCGCTTTCGCGACGATGGCGGCGACAAGCACCAGCGCCAGCACCACCAGCATAGCGCTGCGCAGGCCGTAGTGTTCACCCAGGTAGCCCAGCAGCGGCGGTCCAACCAGGAACGCCAGATAGCCGGTTGTTGCGACAACGCTGACGCGGGTTGGTGCATCGGGGCCGGTGTCGCTGGCGGCTGAAATGGTCAGCGGGAAGCCGAGTGATGCACCGAGTCCCCACAAAATAACGGAAACACCCGCTACCCAAGAGCTGTCGACAAAAATAATCAGGCTAATCCCGAGAGCGCCCATCAGCGCACTGGCGCGCACCACCGTTACGCGGCTGTAGCGGTCGATGAACCAGCCGCCAGTAAAGCGGCCAACGGTCATGCCCAGCGTAAATCCGGCATAAATCAGAGAGCCTGATGTTGGGCTAAACCCATGACCGTCCACCATCAGCAGCGGAAGCCAGTCGTTGGCGGAACCTTCAGCAAATGCCATTGCGAGCACCACGACGCCAATCAGCAATAACTGGATATCGCGATAAAAAGGCAGTCCTTTTTCACCGGAGGGAGAACCATCAGCGGCATTTTTACCCGTGCCGTCAGGAATTGCTTTGATGGCGATAAAGATAGGAGTGATAGCTACCAGCGCCGCCAGCAGAATATGCGCGTTTGCCGGGACGCTGAAGGCGGTAAGCATCATCCCGACTCCTGCGCCCGCCAGCGTTCCCAGGCTGTAAAAACCATGCATCATCGGCAGCACGGTTTTATTCATTTCGCGTTCAACCGCCGCACCTTCGACGTTGATGGCCACTTCTGCTGCGCCAAAACTGGCGCCAAACACGGCCAGACCAAATGCGAAAAGCCAGGCGGAATGTAGCCAGAGCGCCACGCTGAGGATAGCCATCCCAATGACCGCACATGACATGGTAGTGCGGATCACTTTGCGCGTGCCAAATCGTTTCACCAGCCAGGCCGAACAAAGAATGCCACTCATCGAACCAATAGAGAGTCCAAACAGCACCGCGCCCATTTCGGCGGTAGAGATGGAGAGAATATCTCTGATGGCAGGGGTACGCGTTGCCCAGGAGGCCATTAATAATCCTGGTAAAAAGAAGAACGTGAACAGCGCCCAGGTGCGACGTCTTAAGGCTTTGCGTGATGAGATGCCAGTCATGAATTCGAGCCAAAGAAAAGAGGAAAGAAGACAACATTAGCAAGGTTGTGTACATTTGTACACAAATGCAAGAAGAGGAAATGCAGTGCGACGTGCAAACGATCCGCAGCGGCGGGAAAAAATAGTTCAGGCCACCCTTAAGGCGATAGTAATCCATGGTATTCATGGGGTTACACACCGTAAAATCGCTATGATTGCCGAGGTGCCACTGGGCTCAATGACCTATTATTTTGCAGGAATAGATGATCTGCTGTTGGAGGCATTCAGCTGTTTTACGCATACTATGTCTCAGCAGTACCAGGATTTTTTTGCCGACGTTGCTGATGCGCAGGCGGCCTGCCATGCGATTACCGATATGATTTACGGCTCCCAGGTCACAACGCCTGATAATATGGAGCTTATGTATCAGCTGTATGCTTTCGCCAGCCGTAATCCAGCGTTGAAAACGGTGATGCAGAACTGGATGCTACGCAGCCAACAAACGTTAGAGCAGTGGTTTGATCCGGTTACGGCGCGGGCGCTGGATGCGTTTATTGAAGGAATGACGCTGCATTTTGTCACGGATAAAAAACCGCTGCAGCGAGAAGATATTCTGATGATGGTGGAGCGTATTGCCGAATTGCCGCAGAGATAAAATCCTCAAAATGGTTTGTCGAGGCGGGTAACGGCCTGACGTAAAAAATCAATGACTTTTACCGCCTCTGGCGTCAACGGTCGGGCGGCTATTTTTACCGTCCCGACATCCATATAAGTAATAAAATCATCAATCGTTCTGTGCATGACGCGCAGACCATCCAGTGACCACGGGCGATACACCAGGTCGGATAAAATCGTTATCCCTCTACCTTTTGCAACCAGACTTCTTATTGCTTCAAAAGAGTTGCTGCGAAAACTGATATTGGGCGTATAGCCACGCTGCTGCCAGTAATCGATGATTACGTCAGGGTACTTATCGGTTTCCAGCAGTAAAAATGGTAGTTTCTCGACGTCTATTAAACGGATCGATGCCTGGCTCTGTAGCGGATGCCCAATAGACGTCCACAGGCGGCGCTGTGAACGAATAAATGTTTCGATCTCCAGGTCGTTATCATGGTTGATATTTGAGGTCAGAAGCAGGCAAAAATCGACCTTTTGTTCCCGTAGCGCCTGTACCAGTTCCGGTGCGGTAGCTTCATAAAACACGATCTCCAGCAAAGGGAAACGTCGTTCAATATCGTTGAGTATATCCGGGATAAGATAGGCAGAGAGCGTTTCGGCAATGCCTATGCGCACCGTGCCGGTGAGAATTTCGCTCCTGTCATGCAGGGCGTCAATAGCCGAGTGGCTACTATTGATGATGTTGCAGGCATGTGCCAGAAAGCGCTCGCCCTCAGCGGTGAGCTTCACACCTTTGGGATAACGTACAAATAGCTGCACGTCTAATGCTTCTTCCAGGTTCCGCATGGCAATGGTCATTGATGACTGAGAAATATGACAGCGTGCAGCAGCTTTGGAAATTTGTAATGTTTCTGCAAGCGCGATGTAAAACTCAAGTTGCCTTAGCGTAAATTTCATAGTTTTAATCTATGCAGATGGATAAAAACGTTATATTAGCATTCATTCTCACGCCGCCGTAGCCTTGTGGTCATACCGTACAACTGACAATAAGGCGCAAATATGCCCTATCTTTTACTCAGTCTGGCTGCCTGTTTTTGGGGTGGAAATTATGTGATTGGTCATCTCTTGGTCGCTGAAGTTAATCCCATCGTTTTATCAGCGGCACGCTGGGTATTTACCGCGTTATTATTGATGACGCTCTATTTTCGTCAGGTCACAGAGCAATGGCCGGTGATGAAAAAATCCTTTGGTACTATCGTCTTCCTTGCGCTTTGTGGTCAGGTTCTTTTCCCCTTAACGTTGTATATCGGCTTGCAATATACAACCTCGCTTAATGCCGCGATTTATATGTCCACCACCCCGGCGCTCGTACTGTTAATCAATAAATTCTTTTTTAAAGAGCGGATTTCTGCGCGAAATATAGCTGGTGTGATCCTGAGTACTGTTGGTGTTATATGGCTGGTGTCGCAGGGTGATATGATAAATGCGCGGGTATTTGCGCATCTGAATCAGGGCGATTTCTGGACCATGGGGTCAGCGTTAAGTTGGGCCGTCTATTGTGCTTTTTTACGCATTAAACCGCGTGAGGTAAAGGGAAACGCCTTTGTCGCAGTGAGCGCGCTGTTAGGTGCGATTGTACTTATTCCGGTACTGGCTTTGGAGTTGATACGCAATGGTATGCCGGGATGGAATAGCTATGCCAATACAGGCTTTGTGACTGGGCTGGCATATCTTGTTATTTTTCCTTCGTGGCTGTCATATCTATTATGGAACAAAGGGATTAGCGCCATTGGCGCAACGCGTGGAGAGATCTATTCACACTTGATCCCATTGAGTGGCGGATTATTTAGTGTGATGTTTTTGCACGTCACTCTGCATTCATATCATCTGGTGAGCGCGTTGGTTATTATGTGCGGTATAGCATTGTGTTCCCGTCCGAGTGCAAAAAAAGGCTCGCAGCAGCGCGTGGCGTGAAAAGCGGGTAAATTAGCTTATGGTGGCGCCCCCGGTAATATTTACCACTGTGGCGGTCATGGCGCTGGCATGGTCTGAAGCGAGAAAGGTTGTAACCTCAGCGATTTGTGCAAGCGTAGGCAGGCGCGCGAGCATGGTACTTTGCGCCGTCCCCCCTAACCATTGATCGACGGTTAAACCCATTGACTGTGCTTTAGCGGTGAAAATTTCTCCGGTATAGGAGCCAGCCGCTACAGCATCCACAATCGCATGCGACCGCACGCCGACGACACGAATGTTTATTGGTCCCGTCTCGCTGGCGAGCGCCTTAATAAAAGCCTCTGTTCCTGCACAGCCGACGATATGGCCGAGATGCCCGGGCATCGCCATCGGGGCTGCGGGCGCAACGATGGTGAGAATAACGCCTGCTCGATTGCCGCCCATGTGCGGCGTTACGGCTTTTGCGATATTGAACTGCGCCGCAAGAAAAGGGGTGATACCGCTCATAAACTCAGAGAGGGATAATGCATCGATGCGCTTGCCCTGTTCGTGCATAAATCCCGTTGCGTTAACCACCACATCTATTCCACCGGTTTGCTGTACAAGGCGGGTAACTTCCTTCGATGCGTTGTGCTCGTCGAGTACATCGGTGATAAAGGTTTCGACTGTACCTCCCGCCGTTCGGATGCCACTGGCGGTCCAATCCAGCTTTTCCTGACGGCGCGCGCCCAGATACACATGGGCCCCTTCGCGCGCCATAGTATGCGCAACTGCACTACCAATAGCGCCGCTGCCACCGAAGATCATTGCGACTTTGCCTGAGAGTAACATAGCAACCCCATCACCATTTAGCACCGAGTAAAGTATGTGCCATAACGGGCATGCTGCAAATTTGAGAAAGCGTTTCCGGGGAACCTCACTCAGCGATGAAAAATCAGGTTATGTCGGGGACATTGCTGCTATAGATCTTATAGCAGCAATGTCTATCAGCTCATTTTAACGTCGATCAGTTACTGTAAGTGTTTGATATTTCTTTAACATGTATATCATTATCAAAATTATCAAAAGCAAGTACATCATCCAGATGCTGGTATTTAGCTCAATTAAAAAACTACCGACACCTCCGATAACTGACGGAATAACCAGCGAGGCAGCTCCCATCAACGCAGAGGTCGCTCCCAGGTTGGTGCGCTGGCTGGACATGGTCAGGTAGGTATAGAGTGATTCGAACATCCCTCCAGCAAACATCAGGATAATAAAGAAGAATATAAAAATATTGACGTGATAACTAAGTATTATTAATGGAATACACAGTACAATAAATGAGGCGATGATTTTCAGCCACGAATTCAAAATTTGCGGCGCAGATCTTTTCTTAAGAAGTTTACCTGATAATGCAGCCCCCAGCAGTAGGAAGCCTCCAATAATTGATGAAAGCACACCAAATTGCGTTGATGAGTATCCAAACGTAACCATAAAAATAAATGGGGAGGCTGTGACATAGCAATAAATCAGCGAAAATGACAGACCAAGAGACAGACAAGGTAGATAAAATCGAGGTTGTTTGCTGATCTCTTTATACGTATTAAATGATGATTCTAATGAATAGGCAACCCTTCTCTCATGGCTGAGTGTTTCAGGGAAGTTAAAATAAACGTATATTAACGTTATAATAGCATAGCCACATATCATTAAAAAAATTGCGCGCCATCCCCATAAGTCATTAATTACCCCTCCCAGCAGGGGCGAAGCAATGGGAACGACACCTTCGATAGTGATGATGATGGCATACAGCGTCGCGGCCACTGAACCACGAGTTACATCTCGAACTGCGCTGATTGCTGTAACCAGCGTTATTGATATAGAAAGACCTTGTATGACACGGATCGCCAGAAACATAACCAGACCGGTTGAGAGCGTGAGACAATATGTTGTCACGCCATAAATAACCGCACCTGTAAGCATAATTTTTCGCCGGCCAATAGCATCAGATAATGGACCAAAAATTAGCTGTCCAAAACCAATGCATAGGGTATAAACCATAATCGACAACTGCGTGGTTGAGACATTTTTTTCAAATTCTTTTGCGATGTCGGGAATTGAAGGTAAATAAGTGTCCACTCCCAGAATTCCCATTATCGTCAACATGGCCAGGCCGACAGTAAAGTAAATTATGTTCTTTCTATGAATAACAGTTTGCAGCTTCATTACTTATCACCATGAGTAAATTAAAAGCATGAAAAAGTTCACTATTTAAATAGAGATGTTGTGGATAATTATCGTGTAGGCAATAAAACAGAGTTGAAATGAACTGTCAAACTTTTGACTCAAAAAATTGAGATATGAGTCACAGGTATATAGCCATAATTTTCGATGGTAGGGTTCCAGTTAAATTTAATTGTGTTTGATTGCCAGGCAGCACGAGGAACCATAAGTACACTGACTTCGAATACGGGCATACTGCTGGTGTTGGTGTTGGTGTTGGTGTTGGTGTTGGTGTACGTGATTGATTTTTTCAGTAGTAAATTTCAGGCAACAAAAAACCCATCAACCTTGAACCAAAACGGCGGGGTTGATGGGCTCCACAAATTGGGGACATCAAAGAAAAGCAGTGGCAATAGTTATGACTGACGCCTTGAAGAAAAGTTCTGCTTACCTGCAAAAAATTTTCGTTTAAGGGTAAATTTCAGCGCTAACCAAGGCCAGGCCAGACAATGACGATGAGTGTCCCCGCTAATGTCAGCAGAACGTTGGCTATCGCGTAGGTCCCGGCATAACCTAACGCAGGGATGTTGCTGCGTGCGGTGTCGCTGATGATTTCCATTGCCGGAGCACAGGTACGTGCGCCCATCATGGCGCCAAACAGCAGGGCGCGGTTCATGCGCAATACGTAAGCACCAAACAAGAAACAGATAACAACCGGAACCAGGCTGACTACCAGACCGGCAATCAACATTTGACCACCGACGGCCCCCAGCCCATTACCAATGCCACTGCCTGCGCTTAAACCGACGCCAGCCATGAATACCATCAGGCCAAATTCTTTCACCATGTTCAGCGCACCCTGTGGGATGTAGCCAAACGTTGGATGGTTGGCTCGCAGGAAGCCCAGCATGATACCGGCGAACAGCAGTCCAGCCGCATTCCCGATGCCGAAGCTGAAATTACTGAACTGGAAGGTGATCATCCCGATCATCAGACCGATGATAAAGAAGGCGCAGAAGGCCAGCAGATCGGTCACCTGACTGTGAATCGAAATGAAGCCGATACGATCGGCAATGGTTTTCACGCGGCGAGCATCACCGCTGACCTGCAATACGTCACCTTTGTTGAGCACGACGTTGTCATCAATAGGCATTTCAATCTGGCTGCGGATCACGCGGTTCAGGAAACAACCGTGGTCGGTCAGTTTCAACTGAGCCAGGCGACGACCAACGGCATTGTGGTTTTTCACTACAATTTCTTCAGTGACGATGCGCATATCGAGCAGATCGCGATCGAACACCTCTTTACCGTTACGGAAGCTGGGATCGAGGCGGGCATGGGCGTCTGGATAACCCACCAGGGCTATCTCATCGCCCATTTGCAGCACCGCGTCACCATCCGGGTTGGCAAGAATGCCGTTGCGACGGATACGTTCAATGTAACAACCGGTCTGACGATAAATACCCAGTTCGCGCAGATTTTTACCATCGGCCCATGCCACCAGCTCCGGGCCAACGCGATAGGCGCGAATCACCGGGAGGTAAACTTTACGATTGGCATCAGTATCCAGGCCCCGTTCACGCGCGATTTGTTGGGCGCTGGTTTGCAGATCCTGATGCTGAAGTTTCGGCAAATAGCGCGCACCAACAATCAGACTGACCAGACCAATCAAATAGGTGAGGGCGTAACCCAAGCTCAGGTTATCGAGAGCGCTTGAAAGTTGTGTTCCTGACATTCCTGAATGGCGCAAGGTGTCACCTGCGCCGACCAGCACCGGCGTTGAGGTCATCGAGCCAGCCAGCATACCCGCCGTCAGGCCGATGTCCCAGCCAAATAGCTTACCCAGCCCCAGGGCGATCAGCATTGCGCTACCGACCATCACCAGGGCAAGCATTAGATAATTTTTCCCATCGCGAAAAAAAATCGAAAAAAAGTTGGGGCCGGCTTCGACGCCGACGCAAAAAATAAACAGCATAAAGCCGAGATTTAATGCATCGGTGTTAATACTAAAGTGCTGCTGACCTAATAATAGGGAGACCACTAAAACGCCAATGGAATTACCGAGTTGGACTGAACCCAGACGTAATTTGCCCAGACACAGGCCCAGAGCCAGGACCACAAATAATAACAGGATGTAATTCCCATTTAACAAATCTGCGACGTTTATATTCACGGAGACTAACTTCTTGTTTACTAGTAAGCTATTGAAAGAAATGGCAATTTACGCTAATGTTTTTGCCAGAAATTAAGGGGCGATAGCATCGTACACAGCCCCGAATAATGCAGCATAACAATATATGCGGCTAGTTTAATCTCATTACGTATCAACGGCTATAAGAATCGTGTGGGTGTGTTTTTGGCATGGAATGCCGAGTTACTTTATCTGACTGGACGCCTGCGGGCGAAAAGAGTGTTCGATAGAGAATGTGTCAGGAGGAACGATTGAAACATAAGCAAAGTTGGGCGAGTGCGGTCTGCTGCTTTGTGCTCTTTATTGTGGTGTGTCTTTCATTAACGCTGAACGTGAAAGGGGCATTCAGAGCAGCAGGGCATCCTGAGGTCGGATTGTTGTTTTTTATCTTACCAGGTGCTGCAGCAAGCTTTTTTTCCCATCGTAGGGAAGTACTCAAACCCCTTCTTGGTGCAATGTTGGCGGCGCCGTGCTGCCTGTTACTGATGCGGTTCGTTTTTATGCCGACGCGTTCATTGTGGCAAGAGCTGGCGTGGTTGTTTAGTGCGGTGTTTTGGTGCGCGCTTGGCGCATTATGTTTTTTATTTATCAGTAGCTTATTCAATCAGCATCAACGGCGGAAAAAGAACTGATGACGCCCTCAAGCTGAGGGCGTAGAAACAGCTATCAGGCGAACAGATTCATATTCTCTTTTGCCCAGGCTTCAAAATCCGTGCAACCGCCGATGTGTTTTTGATCGACGAAAATCTGCGGAACGGTTTCAACTGGCTTACCTACTGTTTTTTCCAGATCTGCTTTGGTAATTCCTTCAGCATGGATATCAATGTAGCGGAAGTTAAAATCGTCATGCTCACTGCTTAATTTTTCTGCTAATTCTTTTGCGCGCACGCAATACGGGCACCCTGGGCGACCAAAAATAACGGCAAACATCTCTTTCTCCTCGAACTTATCAGGCCGGATGGCAATACTTGTTATGATGCCGCGATTTGTGACGGATGGAAAGCAGGTTCAGCCTGTTGCTTTGATATCCTCAAGCTATATCTGTTAAACACGGCAAGCCGGAACGTTTTATAATGAAAGCCATTTCGCCGGGAGGCCGCGTATGCGCACAATTGGTGTATTACCCAAAAGCGTATTGATGCTGGAAATAGTTGGGATGGTTTTGTTATCGCTGGCGCTGCTATCGCTTAACGATTACCTCACCTTGCCCGCACCGCTTAACAGCCCGTTAGCCTGCGTGGTGATGATATTTCTGGGCGTACTGCTGATGCTCCCTGCTGCGGTGGCGTTGATGTGGCGTATTGCGCAACTGCTGGCACCGCAACTGATGTCACGCGCACCCGGTGATTCAACTGATTTAGACAGAGACAAAAGAGATGACACCAACCATTGATTTACTCCGCAGCCACCGTTCCATTCGCCATTTTACCGATGATGCTATCTCGGATGCACAGCGTGAGGCGATTATTGCCGCCGCTCAGGGAACGTCAAGCTCCAGTTTTCTACAGTGCACGACGATCGTTCGTATAACGGATAAATCTCTGCGTGAATCGCTGGCTACCTTATCTGGCGGCCAAAAGCATGTGGCGCAGGCCGCTGAGTTCTGGGTGTTTTGCGCTGATTTTAATCGTCATTTGCAGATTTGCCCTGATGCGCAACTTGGGCTGGCGGAACAGCTGCTGCTGGGCGTGGTTGATACTGCAATGATGGCGCAAAATGCGTTGACGGCGGCAGAGTCGCTGGGACTTGGCGGCGTATTCATTGGCGGTCTGCGTAACAATATTGAGCCGGTCACCGAACTGCTGAAGCTGCCGCAGCACGTTCTGCCGCTGTTTGGTTTGTGCCTTGGCTGGCCTGCGGATAACCCGGATATCAAGCCGCGCCTGCCTGCGTCGCTTGTTGTGCACGAAAACCAGTATCAGCCGCTCGATACAGACGTTTTGTCGCAGTATGACGAACAGCTTGCGCAGTACTATCTGACCCGCGGCAGCAATACGCGTCGTGACACCTGGAGCGATCACATTCGCCGTACCATCATTAAAGAAAGTCGCCCCTTTATCCTGGAATATTTGCATAAACAGGGATGGGCCACGCGCTAAAGATTTTAACCCAGTGTATGATACGCCAGCTTTTACCAGGTCATTCAGAGAGGTGCAGGGTGAAAATTGCCATTTTGTCCCGGGACGGAACGCTCTATTCTTGTAAACGCCTACGTGAAGCGGCGATGCAGCGCGGTCACCTGGTTGAAGTTATCGATCCCCTTTCTTGCTATATGAACATCAGTCCGGCGGCATCTTCTATTCATTATAAGGGCCGTCAGCTTCCCCATTTCGACGCGGTGATCCCGCGGATTGGTTCCGCGATTACCTTTTATGGGACGGCGGCGCTGCGCCAGTTTGAGATGCTGGGTAGCTATCCGTTGAATGAGTCGGTAGCGATTACACGAGCGCGCGATAAGCTGCGTTCGCTACAACTGCTGGCGCGTCAGGGAATTGATTTACCCATCACCGGGATAGCCCACTCTCCCGACGATACCAGCGACATGATTGACATGGTTGGCGGTGCGCCGTTGGTGGTGAAACTGGTTGAAGGCACCCAGGGTATTGGCGTGGTGTTGGCGGAAACGCGGCAGGCTGCAGAAAGCGTGGTAGATGCCTTTCGTGGGCTGAATGCCCATATCCTGGTTCAGGAATATATCAAAGAAGCGAAGGGGCGCGATATCCGCTGTTTCGTGGTGGGCGACGAAGTAGTGGCCGCCATTGAACGACGGGCTAAAGAGGGCGATTTTCGTTCTAATCTCCATCGCGGTGGTGTGGCGACTATTGCGAGTATCACGCCGCGCGAAAGAGAAATTGCGCTCAAAGCCGCCCGGACTATGGGCCTGGACGTTGCAGGCGTTGATATTCTGCGCGCTGATCGAGGGCCACTGGTCATGGAGGTCAACGCGTCTCCGGGGCTGGAAGGAGTGGAGAAAACCACCGGGATAGACATAGCTGGCAAGATGATCCAGTGGATCGAACGTCACGCTACGCCTGAATTTTGCCTTAAAATCGGCGGCTAAGCGCAATATCGATTGCGATCGTGGTATGACACGCTCTTTTTGCGTAAGCTGTGCCGGTATTTTTTTCATCAATAGAGGTCGCACATTATTATGACATCACTGGTCGTTCCCACTCTGGATACGTTGCGTCAATGGCTCGACGACCTGGGCATGAGTTTTTTTGAATGCGATACCTGTCAGGCGCTGCATTTGCCGCACATGCAGAATTTTGACGGCATCTTTGATGCAAAAGTTGATTTGGTCGATAACGTCATTCTGTTTTCCGCGATGGCAGAAGTCAGACCTTCTGCACTGCTGCCGCTGGCCGCCGATCTGTCCGCGATCAATGCCAGCTCACTGACGGTGAAAGCTTTTCTGGATATGCAGGATGATAATCTGCCAAAACTGGTGGTTTGCCAGTCTTTATCCGTTATGCCGGGCGTGACGTTCGAGCAGTTTGAATGTTTTGTTCGCCAGAGCGAAGAGCAGATATCGATGGTGATCCTTGAAGCCGGTGCGCATCAGCTGTTATTTAATGCTGAAGAAGATGCGCAGAATAGCACCGCTGAAATTCATTTCCTCCATTAATTTTTCCTGAATCTGGACATATATTGCGCAGCCGCTGCCAGAGCGGTTGCGTATTGCCCGTTTTTATTCTGTATTTAACCTTTCATTAAAGAATTATTCACCTCTATTCAGCGCCTTCCGCTTTACGTCATAGACAATTCCTGCATAAAAAATTGATAAAAGACGTTTTTTAATCTGGGCTATATCCACAATTCCTGGCTAAAGTTATTCTTGCGAAGCTTACCAACGTCATCATTTAAACAGCCCCTTGTGACCTGTTCTACGGCCACAATGTATGTTGAATGCCTGGACGGATGCCAGCGAGCAATAGCGGCGTGAGGAGAGGTCTCTCTTTACATCGGTGCCGCATGAAAGAATATGCACGTTTCTTGCATATCATTAGAGTGTGACATTTTTGTTCGTTTGTTAACGAACTTTCAGAAGGAAAGAGATTATGACCGCCTTAAATAAAAAATGGTTATCAGGCCTGGTTGCGGGTGCTCTGATGGCCGTCTCTGCCGGCACGCTCGCTGCTGAACAAAAAACGCTGCATATATATAACTGGTCTGATTATATTGCCCCGGACACGGTGGCTAATTTTGAAAAAGAGACCGGAATTAAAGTCATCTATGACGTATTTGATTCCAATGAAGTGCTGGAAGGTAAGCTCATGGCTGGCAGTACCGGCTTTGACCTTGTCGTTCCATCCGCCAGCTTCCTTGAGCGTCAACTGACCGCGGGCGTATTCCAACCGCTGGATAAGAGCAAATTGCCGGGCTGGAAAAACCTTGATCCTGAACTGCTGAAGCTGGTGGGCAAACACGATCCGGACAACAAGTTTGCGATGCCGTATATGTGGGCTACGACCGGTATTGGTTACAACGTGGATAAAGTTAAAGCTGTGCTGGGGCCGGATGCGCCGGTTGACAGCTGGGATTTGATCCTCAAGCCAGAAAATCTGGAAAAACTCAAAAGTTGCGGCGTCTCTTTCCTTGATGCCCCCGAAGAGGTGTTCGCCACGGTGCTGAACTATTTGGGTAAAGATCCAAACAGTACCAAAGCGGATGATTACACCGGACCGGCAACGGATCTGTTGTTGAAACTGCGACCGAATATTCGCTATTTCCACTCTTCGCAGTACATCAACGACCTGGCAAACGGTGATACCTGCGTTGCAATCGGCTGGGCTGGGGACGTATGGCAGGCAGCAAACCGTGCGAAAGAAGCGAAAAATGGCGTCAATATTTCCTTCTCAATTCCTAAAGAAGGTGCAATGGCGTTCTTTGACGTATTCGCGATGCCTGCCGATGCGAAAAACAAAGACGAAGCCTATCAGTTCCTCAACTACCTGCTGCGCCCTGATGTGATTGCGCATATCTCCGACCACGTTTTTTATGCCAATGCCAACAAAGAAGCGACGGCTCTGGTCAGCCCTGAAGTTCGTGACAACCCGGGTATTTACCCGCCTGCGGATGTGCGAGCTAAGTTGTTCACACTGAAAGTACAGGATCCGAAGATCGATCGTGTACGTACCCGCGCATGGACGAAGGTAAAAAGCGGGAAATAAACCGATGTTTGGGACATGACCCGGCAGGATTTGTGCCTGCCGGGCAGCGTTGAGCCCGGACACATATAACCCGGCAATACGCACCGTTATGGTGCGTTATTTGCACCGTTTCTTTGTTTTATGCCGGAGAGCACCTGAGTGAATGATGCAACCCCACGCCCACAAGCGAAAATCCGCAAGGCGCTGACCCCGCTGCTTGAAATTCGCAATCTGACCAAGTCATTTGACGGTCAGCACGCCGTTGATGACGTCAATCTTACTATCTACAAAGGTGAAATATTTGCTCTGCTCGGCGCGTCCGGCTGTGGCAAATCGACACTGCTGCGGATGCTGGCGGGATTTGAACTGCCGACTACCGGGCAAATCATGCTTGATGGCGTCGATTTAGCGCATGTCCCGCCTTGTCTGCGTCCAATTAATATGATGTTTCAGTCCTACGCCTTGTTTCCGCATATGACTGTCGAGCAGAACATTGCCTTTGGTCTCAAGCAGGACAAACTGCCGAAGGCTGAAATTGCCAGTCGGGTGAATGAGATGCTGGGACTCGTGCATATGCAGGAGTTCGCTAAACGCAAACCACATCAGCTTTCTGGCGGCCAGCGTCAGCGCGTGGCATTGGCGCGCAGCCTGGCAAAACGTCCAAAACTGCTGCTGCTGGATGAACCAATGGGGGCGCTGGATAAAAAACTCCGAGACCGCATGCAACTGGAGGTAGTGGATATCCTGGAACGCGTCGGTGTGACCTGCGTGATGGTGACGCACGATCAGGAAGAAGCCATGACGATGGCGGGTCGTATTGCGATCATGAATCGTGGAAAATTTGTCCAGATTGGTGAGCCAGAAGAGATCTACGAGCATCCGACCACGCGTTACAGCGCAGAGTTTATCGGTTCGGTAAACGTTTTTGAGGGACTGCTGAAAGAACGTCGGGAAGATGGTCTGGTGATTGAGTCTCCAGGACTGGTGCATCCGCTGAAAGTGGACGCCGATGCGTCTGTTGTCGATAACGTCCCGGTGTATGTTGCGCTGCGTCCGGAAAAAATCATGCTCTGCGAATCGCCTCCGCCAGAGGGTTATAACTTCGCGGTAGGCGAAGTGGTGCACATTGCCTATCTGGGCGATTTGTCGGTGTACCACGTACGTTTGAAAAGCGGTCAGATGTTGAGCGCTCAGCTACAAAATGAACATCGTTACCGCAAGGGATTACCCACCTGGGGTGACGAGGTCCGTTTGTGCTGGGATGCAGACAGTTGTGTGGTGTTGACGGTTTAAGGAGCGAAGATGAGTACACTTGAACCTGCGGCACGCGTGGATAACGCGGGGCGATTCAGGCTGTTTATGTCGCGACTGCAAATGAAGCACGGGCGCAAGCTGGTGATCGCGCTGCCGTATGTGTGGCTGCTGCTTCTGTTTCTGCTGCCGTTTCTGATCGTCTTCAAAATCAGTTTGGCGGAAATGGCGCGCGCTATTCCACCCTATACCGACCTCGTTTCATGGGCTGACGATCAGTTATCCATCACGCTCAACTTAGGCAACTTCCTGCAACTGACGGACGATCCGCTCTATTTCGATGCCTACCTGCAATCGTTACAGGTGGCGGGAATTTCGACAATCTGTTGTCTGCTGCTGGGATACCCGCTGGCATGGGCAGTCGCGCACAGTAAACCCTCAACGCGTAATATTCTGCTGTTGCTGGTGATCCTACCGTCCTGGACCTCGTTTTTAATTCGCGTGTATGCCTGGATGGGGATCCTGAAAAACAACGGCGTCCTGAACAACTTTCTGATGTGGCTGGGTGTCATCGACCAACCGTTGACTATTTTGCACACCAATCTGGCGGTCTATATCGGCATTGTTTACGCCTATTTGCCCTTTATGGTGCTGCCGATTTATACCGCGCTGACCCGTATTGATTACTCGCTGGTGGAAGCGGCGCTGGATTTAGGTGCCCGACCACTGAAGACTTTCTTTAGCGTGATTGTGCCATTGACCAAGGGCGGGATTATTGCCGGGTCAATGCTGGTGTTTATTCCGGCTGTTGGCGAGTTTGTGATCCCTGAGCTGCTGGGCGGCCCGGACAGCATCATGATTGGCCGTGTGCTTTGGCAGGAGTTTTTCAATAACCGCGACTGGCCGGTGGCTTCTGCTGTCGCCATTATTATGCTGCTGTTACTGATTGTGCCGATCATGTGGTTCCACAAATATCAGCAAAAAAGCGTGGGGGAACACGGATGAATAACTTACCGGTCGTTCGCTCGCCGTGGCGTATTTTTATCCTGGTAGTTGGCTTTACCTTCCTGTACGCGCCGATGCTGATGTTGGTTATCTATTCGTTTAACAGCTCGAAGCTGGTGACGGTTTGGGCAGGGTGGTCAACGCGTTGGTATGGCGAGCTTTTTCACGATACCGCGATGATAAGCGCCGTAGGCATGAGCCTAACGATTGCCGCGGGCGCTGCGACGATGGCGGCAATCCTTGGTACCATCGCCGCCGTGGTAATGGTGCGCTTTGGTCGTTTTCGTGGTTCGAATGGTTTCGCCTTTATGATCACCGCGCCGCTGGTTATGCCAGATGTCATTACCGGTTTGTCGCTGCTGCTGCTGTTCGTAGCGTTGGCTCACGCCATCGGCTGGCCGGCTGATCGCGGAATGCTGACCATCTGGCTGGCGCACGTCACCTTCTGTACAGCGTACGTAGCGGTGGTGATTTCTTCACGTTTGCGCGAACTGGATCATTCCATTGAGGAAGCTGCGATGGATCTTGGCGCCACGCCGCTGAAGGTCTTTTTCGTCATCACGCTGCCGATGATTATGCCGGCGGTGATTTCCGGTTGGCTATTAGCCTTCACGCTGTCACTCGATGATCTGGTTATTGCCAGCTTTGTCTCTGGTCCTGGCGCCACAACGTTACCGATGCTGGTGTTCTCCAGCGTACGTATGGGGGTGAACCCGGAGATCAACGCGCTGGCAACGCTGATTCTTGGTGTGGTAGGAATTATCGGATTTATCGCGTGGTATCTGATGGCGCGAACAGAAAAACAACGGATCCGCGATATCCAACGTGCAAGACGCGGCTGAAAAAACTAAAATCTGCCAACCTGTCTATACGGCGCAGCTGTGGTGGTTGCGCCGTTTTCATGGAAGACGACGCGTTGGGATTTTTTAAGAAATCATCCACATCACATGCTCGCTTAAACGTCCCTGCTTTGGTGCAGGTGGCGGCGCTGGCTATTATTATGATCCGCTGTCTCGATCTGTTGATGATTTTTAATACGCTTGGGTTTCGTGGAACCAGTGAGTTTATTCATCGCAGTGTGCAGACCTGGAATTTGACGCTGGTGTTTCTGGGCAGTCTGGTGCTGCTATTTATCGAAATTTACTGTGCATTTTCGCTGGTAAAAGGACGGAACTGGGCACGCTGGATCTATCTGTTGACCCAGATTATCGCCAGCGTCTATCTGTGGGCTGCTTCGCTGGGCTACGGATATCCCGAACTGTTCAGTATTGCGGGGGAGTCCAGACGCGAAATCCTGCATACGCTGGTGATGCAAAAACTGCCGGATATGCTGGTATTGCTGCTACTGTTTGTTCCTGCGTCCAGCAGGCGGTTCTTCCGTTTGCAATAACGTGTATAATCTTGGCCCCCGGTTAATTTGTAGGTCTTTGTATGCAGTGCGCACTTTATGACGCCGAACGCTGTCGCTCCTGTCAGTGGATAACACAGCCTGTCGCCGATCAACTCTTCGCTAAAACAGCCGATCTGCAGAATCTGCTGGCCGATTATCCGGTCGGAGAATGGTGCGCGCCGGTCAGTGGTCCGGAAAGCGCGTTTCGCAATAAAGCCAAAATGGTGGTCAGCGGCAGCGTGGAAAAACCGTTGCTGGGGATGTTGCATCGTGACGGTACGCCGGAGGATTTGTGCGACTGTCCGCTCTACCCTGAGTCTTTTGCGCCCGTATTTTCCGTTCTTAAGCCGTTTATCGCCCGAGCAGGATTAACACCCTATAACGTTGCGCGTAAACGCGGGGAACTGAAATATTTGCTGTTAACGGAAAGCCGGTTCGATGGCGGCATGATGCTGCGTTTTGTCCTGCGTTCTGAAGCAAAACTGGCACAGCTGCGCGCGGCGCTGCCCTGGCTGCAGGCACAACTCCCACAGTTAAAAGTGATCACTGCCAATATTCAGCCGGTGCATATGGCGATTATGGAAGGGGAGACAGAAATCTTCCTGACGGAACAACAGGCGCTGGCGGAACGCTTTAACGATGTACCGTTGTGGATCCGCCCACAGAGCTTCTTCCAGACTAACCCGGTGGTGGCGGGGCAGTTGTATGCCACGGCGCGCGACTGGGTGCGTCAGCTTCCGGTTAATCACATGTGGGATCTGTTTTGCGGCGTTGGGGGTTTTGGTCTGCACTGCGCTACACCGCAAATGAAACTGACGGGGATTGAAATCGCGCCAGATGCGATTACCTGCGCGAAGCAGTCGGCGCAGGAACTTGGATTGCAGAATCTGCATTTTCAGGCGTTGGATTCAACTCAGTTTGCTACCGCTCAGGACGAAGTTCCGGATCTGGTGCTGGTGAATCCGCCGCGTCGCGGGATTGGGAAACCGCTGTGCGATTTTCTTTCCCACATGGCACCGCGTTTTATTGTTTATTCCAGCTGTAATGCGCAAACCATGGCGAAGGATATTCGTGAGTTGCCTGGGTATCGCATTGAACGCGTTCAGCTTTTCGATATGTTCCCGCACACCTCGCATTATGAAGTGTTAACGCTGCTCAGCCGACAATAACTGCTATGCCTGATGGCGCTTCGCTTATCAGGCCTACAGGTTGTTCGTCATTCGTAGGCCGGATAAGGTGCTTGTACCGCATCCGGCAAATCAATATGCGAAAAAAAAGCCCGTACTTGCGTACGAGCTCTTCTTTAAATATGGCGGTGAGGCGGGGATTGACTCGCTTCGCTCGCCCTGCGGGCAGCCTGTTCGCTGCGCTCTCAGTCTGTCCAACTGGCTGCGCCAGTAGTCGAACCCCGGTCCGGGCTTCTCATCCCCGCCAGGCTATGCAATATGCTAAAAAAAAGCCCGTACTTGCGTACGAGCTCTTCTTTAAATATGGCGGTGAGGCGGGGATTGACTCGCTTCGCTCGCCCTGCGGGCAGTCTGTTCGCTGCGCTCTCAGTCTGTCCAACTGGCTGCGCCAGTAGTCGAACCCCGGTCCGGGCTTCTCATCCCCGCCAGGCTGTGCAACATGCGAAAAAAAAGCCCGTACTTGCGTACGGGCTCTTCTTAAAATATGGCGGTGAGGCGGGGATTCGAACCCCGGATACGTTGCCGTATACACACTTTCCAGGCGTGCTCCTTCAGCCACTCGGACACCTCACCATATTGTATTGCTGCCTGACCGCTTGGGGGGCAACGGGGCGCTACTATAGGGAGTTGCGCTAAAACGGTCAAGCAGAATTTACGTGTTAACTCTCGTTTGGTTACGCAATATACATATTCCTCCGCCCAGGCAGGCGCGGAGGATAGGATTAGCGCTGAGAGTCCAGTTTTTCGCCGTTGGTCACGACTTCCTGGGCTTTACTGTAGCTCTCGATCAGCAACTGATAAGCCGGGAAGACTTTGGTATACACTTCTGCCCATTCGGCGGCGTCTTCACGGTTCCATGTGCCCTGAATTTCAGACGCGACGGCGGCGGTATCCATCGGCACGACGCCAGCCTGAACAACGCGAGCCAGGGTGATTTCCTGCGCCATTTTGCTGTAAGTACCGGAAGCGTCGATCACTGCGAAGACCTTATAACCTTCTGCAACCGCGCTGATAGCCGGGAAAGCCATGCACACGCTGGTAATCGTACCGGCGATAATCAGCGTCTTACGACCTGTTGCTTTGACCGCTTTCACGAAGTCTTCGTTATCCCAGGCGTTGATTTCGCCTTTACGCGCCACGTATTGGGCATGTGGCGCATTAGCGTGGATCTCAGGGATCAGCGGGCCGTTAGGTCCCTGCGGTACGGATGCCGTGGTAATCACAGGTATCTTCGCCAGGGTCGCCATTTTAGCCAGCGCGGCGGCACGCGCACGCAGTTCTGGCATTGGCATGTCGCCGACGGTCTGGAACAACCCGCTCTGATGATCGATAAGCAGCATGACGGAATCATTTACATCGATGACCGGACGTGAACCATTAAAGTTTGCAGGACTGGACATATTCTTCTCCTTCGATTCAGATTTGGCCAAAGCGGCCGGAGTTAAAATCGCGTACGGCTTCAGCGATTTCTTGTTTCGTGTTCATTACAAACGGACCGTAACCTACAATCGGCTCGTTCAACGGTTCTCCAGAAAGCAGTAGCACGCTGGCGTCGCTGGAGGCTTCAATATGCAGCGTTTTCCCTTGCTGGCTCAGCACCACCAGTTGCGCTTCGCTGGCAGACGTAGTGCCGTTTACGGTGATATTCCCTTTCAATACCACCAGCGCAGTGCTCCATCCTTCCGGCTGGGACAACGTGAGCTGATGATTACGTTGTAAACGCATATCCCAAACGTTCAGCGGCGAGAAGGTATGTGCCGGGCCTTTTGTATCCTGATAGCTGCCCGCAATCACCCGAACGCTTCCTGCTTCATCAGGCAGGGCGACAGAGGGGATCGCATCGCTGCTGATGCCCTGGTAACCCGGAACGGCCATTTTGTCCTTTGCTGGCAGATTGACCCACAGCTGTACCATTTCCAGTTCGCCACCCTGACGGGTAAATTCTGGTGAATGGAACTCTTCATGTAATATTCCTGCACCCGCGGTCATCCACTGCACGTCGCCGGGGCCGATAATGCCGCCGCGACCGGTTGAATCACGGTGTTCAACTTCGCCGCTGTAAACGATGGTCACCGTCTCAAAACCACGGTGAGGGTGCTCGCCTACGCCGCGTTTTTCGTTACCCGGCGTAAACGTATGTGGACCGGCGTAATCCAGCAGCAGGAACGGACTTAGTTGCTCAGCATGAGACTGGTAAGAAAACATCGAGCGAACCGGAAATCCATCGCCAACCCAGTGCGGGCGAGGTGCGGTGTAGACGCCTGTTACGTGTTTCATTTGTGTCTCCTCAGTGGCGTTATCTTGATGTGAATAAGCTTATATTCATGACAGCGAGCTGAGTAGTAGATAAAATAGCTCTCACTGTCTCATAAATAGGACAATTAGATGACGAAGCCAGATCTCAATGATTTTGCATGGTTTGTGCATGTTGTAGAGGAAGGAGGATTCGCGGCGGCGGGGCGGGCGCTTGATGAACCGAAATCAAAACTAAGCCGACGGATAGCGCAACTGGAAGAGAGGCTGGGGGTTCGACTGATTCAGCGAACCACCCGCCAGTTTAACGTGACGGAAGTGGGGCAAACCTTTTACGAACACTGTAAGGCGATGCTGGTTGAAGCGCAGGCGGCGCAGGATGCCATTGCCGCGTTACAGGTTGAACCGCGTGGCGTGGTGAAGTTGACGTGCCCGGTCACGTTGCTGCATGTGCATATCGGGCCAATGCTTGCTCGTTTTATGGCGCGTTATCCTGACGTATCAGTGCAACTGGAGGCGACAAATCGTCGTGTTGACGTCGTTGGAGAAGGTCTGGACGTGGCGATTCGCGTCAGGCCCAGACCATTTGAGGATAGCGACCTGGTGATGCGCGTGCTGGCGGACAGGGGGCATCGTTTGTATGCCAGCCCGCAGTTAATCGAGCAAATGGGGGCGCTACACTCTCCGGCAGAGCTGACACGCTGCCCTGGTTTGAGTCTCGCCTCGGGCAAACATGTACATCGTTGGGAGTTATTTGGCCCGCAGGGCGCACGGGCAGAGGTGCATTTCACGCCGCGAATGATTACCACCGATATGCTGGCGCTACGTGAAGCCGCAGTTGCCGGTGTGGGGGTGGTGCAACTTCCGCAACTGATGGTAAAAGATCAATTAGCCGCGGGTGAACTGGTGGCGTTGCTCGACGGTTGGGAACCGAAGCGAGAAATTATTCACGCAGTCTTTCCATCACGCAGGGGATTATTGCCTTCAGTGCGCGCTTTAGTAGATTTCTTAACGGAAGAATATGCGCGGATGATTGAGGATTAAATACATATCCTCAGCCCACAAAAAAGGCCGGTTAAACCGACCTTTTATTATCTGGACGCCATTCGGGCGTTAAAAACAATCAGCGACTACGGAAGACAATGCGGCCTTTGCTCAGGTCGTACGGGGTCAGCTCAACAGTCACTTTGTCGCCCGTCAGGATGCGGATATAGTTTTTGCGCATTTTACCGGAGATGTGTGCAGTAACCACGTGACCGTTTTCTAACTCTACGCGGAACATGGTATTAGGTAACGTATCGAGAACGGTACCCTGCATTTCAATATTGTCTTCTTTGGCCATCTAATCCTCTGGGGTATCACTACCGTAATTTGAACCGGCAAGATAATGCCGAAGTTCTTTTAATAAGTAAAGATTTGTGCGTTTAAAACACAGCAAATCGGGTTTGGCGCATTACTCTAACCACACACGGCAAAGCCGCACTTAAAGCGCAACGTGTAAGGGAACGAGGAGATAAACGATAGGCGTTGCCTGACGCGAACTGTTCCTTAACGGCGGCGGGGTAATGGGCTAAACCAACTCTGCGCGACAATTATAACACCCCGACAAAAAATGTGCCGAAAACATTCACCCCTGAGGCGAAAATAACGTCCTGGGAACCCAGAAATGGCTCGGTAGCCGCTGCTGGCGCAGTCTGCTCAGGTGTTCAAGGTACTCCCGACGAGGGGTTTCGACGGCGCCCAGCGAAGCTGTGTGGCTATTTAATACCTGGCAGTCGATTAATTTCCCGCCCTGACGGATAAATTCAGCGCAAAAAACAAGCAGTGCGGTTTTGGACGCATTTTCCTGACGGCTGAACATTGATTCGCCACAAAATAGTGTACCTTGCGCCACGCCATACATACCGCCCACTAATTCATTTTTTCGCCACACTTCAATGGAGTGCGCATGGCCCAGTTCGTGCAGGCGATGGTAGGCGTCCACTACATCATGCGTTATCCAGGTGCCTTCTTCCCGGTCGTTCGCGCAGCCTTCAATCACCTGACCGAACGCGTAATTGAGCGTCACGCGATAAGGCGAGTTTTTATGAAAGCGTTTCATGCTGCGGCTGAGATGAAATTTCTCGGGCCAAAGAATGGCGCGTGGATCGGGCGACCACCAAAGGATGGGGTCGCCAGGCGAAAACCACGGGAAAATTCCGCGCTGATAGGCCATTAACAGTCGGGCTGGGCTGAGATCGCCGCCAAGCGCCAACAAACCGTTAGGCTCGCGTAAAGCGCCTTCCGGTGAAGGGAAGGCTATAGAATGGCGGGACAATTGCACCAGGCGCATGACTGCGAAACTCCACTACGCGAGTTTGATCGTTCAATAATAGCTTACAGACGTTGCTTAAACTGGTAATAACGTCCCTGCCGGGCTAACAAATCTGCGTGATTACCTTGCTCAATAATGTGTCCGTTGTCCATCACTATTATTTGATCAAAACGTGACAAGCCGCGCAGACGATGTGTCACCATCAATACGGTTTTATCACGCATGGCATCGCCAATTAATTCAAGCATTTGGCTTTCTGTTGTTGCATCAAGCCCTTCGGTCGGTTCGTCCAGCAGCATCAGTGGGGCATCGTGCAATAAGGCACGAGCGATAGCCAGACGACGAAGTTCGCCACCAGAAAGCTGTCGACCCCCTTCGCCTAACCAGGCGTTGAGTCCATCACCCTCAAGCAGTTTGTCCAGACCGACGCGGCACAGCATCGCGGATAATGTGTCATCACTGGCGTGCGGTGCCGCTAGTAGAAGATTGTCGCGAAGCGTCGCGCTGAACAGGTGCACGCGCTGTGGCACGACGCTGATGCTCTGGCGCAGCGTGGTTTCACTGAGGGCTGAAATCGGCTGCTCATTAATCAGAATTTCGCCGTGCTGCGGATCCCATGCGCGGGTGAGCAATTGCAGTAACGTTGACTTACCGCATCCGGTGCGACCGAGAATCGCAATATGCTCACCGGGCTGAGCCTGCAGGGAAAGGGTGTCGAGCGCTTTTTGTGCTTGTCCCGGATAACTGAATGATACATCGCGTAGTGTGAGAGTGACCTGCTCAGAAACCGGGGAACCGGCATCCGGGAAGGTGACTTCTGGCTGCTGTTCAGTCAGTTCGGTGATGCGCAGCGCAGAGGCAATAACCTGTCCGAGATGCTGAAACGCGCCGGTGACGGGTGCTAATGCTTCAAATGCGGCCAGCGCACAGAAGACAAACAGCGCGATCAGCGCACCAGGCTGGGTATTGCCACCTACGCCACCTGAGGCCATCCATAACATCACAACCACTGCCAGTGCGCCGACTAACAGCATGACCGCCTGTGATAGCGCCGTTAATTCAGACTGACGTCGTTGAGCTTCATGCCACTGCAACTCGGTGGCTTCCATTTGGGCGCGGTAACGTTCACTGGCACCAAAGATGGTCAGTTCAGCCTGGCCCTGCAGCCAGGATGTTAACTGCTGACGATACTGCCCACGTAAATGCGTCAAGCTTTGCCCGGCGCTTTTACCTGCCTGATAAAAGAGTGGGGGCAAGATAAATAAGGTCAGCAGCATAATACCGCCGAGAGTAATAGCCAGCGTGAAATCGAGAACGCTTAGCCCCAGCGTGACCACCATGATGACGACAAAAGCGCCTACAAGCGGGGAGAGCACGCGTAAATAGAGATGATCGAGCGTGTCGACATCCGCCACCACACGATTAAGCAATTCACCTTGTCCATAACGGGACAGGCCAGCAGGAGAGAGCGGCAGCAGTTTGCTGAAGGTATATATACGCAAATGTTGCAGCACGCGGAACGTCGCGTCGTGGCTGACCAGTCGCTCGAAATAGCGGCCCGCGGTGCGGGTGATTGCCGCACCGCGTACCCCGGCGGCAGGGAGCATATAGTTAAAACTGTAAATCCCGGTGACACCCACCACAGCAGAAGCCGACAGGAACCAACCGGAAAGCGTCAGCAAACCAATACTTGCCAACAGTGTGACGATCGCCAGAACGATCCCCAAGGTTAACATCCATTTGTGACGTTTATACAGCGTCAGATAAGGTAGCAAAGCGCGCATTTAGATGTCCTCCTGACGATGAGCCAGTAATGTCGCAAACGCCCCGTTGGCTGCGCTAAGTTCGGCATAAGTGCCTTGTTCAACGATCTGTCCTTCCTGCATCACCCAGATAGCATCCCAGTCGGCAAGGTCTTCAAGTTGGTGTGTCACCATCAGCGTAGTCTGGCGGCGTGACGCTGCGTTCAACGCTTGCATCACGCGTTGTTCGCTGTGTGCATCCAGGCTGGCGGCGGGTTCATCCAGCAGCAGCAACTGACACGGATTGAGTAAGGCGCGAGCCACGGCAACGCGCTGCGCTTGTCCGACAGAAAGTCGAGCCGCCTGATCGCCTACTGGTGTATCTACACCCTGCGGCAGTAGCGGTAAAAACTCACTGACCCAGGCGCTGTCGAGTGCGGCCTGCAGCTGTTCTTCGCTGGCATCGGGGCGAGCAAGCAGCACGTTATCGCGTAACGTGGCGGCAGGAAGCTGCGGATTTTGTCCAACCCAGGACAGCTGTTTGCGCCAGCAATCAGGCGACAGGTCGCGTAGTTCAAAGCCGTTAATTCGCAGCGATCCCTGATAAGAGAGAAATCCGGACAGGACATTGAGCAACGAACTTTTTCCGGAGCCGCTGCGGCCAACCAGCACCGCGCGTTGGCCCGCTGGCAGGGTAAAGTTGAGCGGGCCTGCAAGCACTTTACCTTCCGGCGAGGTGATGACCAGATCTCGTGCTTCGATTGACACGGCGTCTTTTGTCGCCAGCTCAATGTCGCCACGCTCAGGATGTGCAAGCGGGGTTTCCATGAAGGTTTTCAGACTGTCTGCTGCACCAACGGCTTGTGCTTTGGCGTGATAAAACGTGCCCAGATCGCGCAGGGGCTGGAAAAATTCCGGCGCCAGAATGAGCGCGAGGAAGCCGGCAGCTAATGTGACACCTGTGCCGTAGTGTCCAAAATCGAGTTCGCCAAGGTAGGAAAAACCGAAGTAAACCGCGACCAGTGCGATGGACAGGGAGGTAAAGAACTCAAGGACACCGGATGACAGGAAAGCCAGGCGCAGGACTTCCATAGTGCGCTGGCGGAAATCCTGTGACGCAGCGCGGATGCTTTCCGTTTCGGCTTCACCGCGACCAAAGATTCTTAGCGTCTCCATGCCACGCAGGCGGTCGAGGAAATGGCCGCTGAGGCGAGCAAGAGCCTGAAAATTGCGGCGGTTAGCGTCGGCAGCACCCATACCAACCATCGCCATAAACAACGGGATCAGCGGGGCAGTTCCAAGCAGAATAAGGGCGGCCACCCAGTTTGACGGGAATACCGCCGCCACGATCAATAAGGGGACGCATACGGCCAACGCCATTTGCGGCAGATAACGTGCATAGTAATCATGCATATCGTCAATCTGCTCCAGGATCAACGTGGCCCAACTCCCGGCCGGTTTGCCTTGTATCCAGGCCGGACCTGCCTGTTGCAGACGGTCAAGCACCTGGCGGCGAATTTCAAAGCGAATATGCTGCCCTGCGTGAAACCCGACCCGTTCGCGTAACCAGACGACCCATGCCCGCAGGATGAAAATCAATACCAGCACGATGAAAGGAAGCAGAAGCGCCTCTCGGGGAATATTGGCCATGATCATATGGTCCAGAATTCGGGCCATGAGCCAGGCCTGAGCGACAATTAACAGGCCGCTCACGAACCCCAACAGGCGCGAAATGTTCAGCCATCGTTGGGAAATTACACTTTGCTGTTTTAACCAGCGGGTCAGCTCTTTTTGACGGGTTTTATTCATTGCACGCTTAGCAGGTGAGTTATTGGAATTTTTGGGCAGGGCAATGTTACAACGAGGCAAAAATAAAGGCGACTTATAGTCGCCTTTTTTACTTTTGTTACTGATTTGTAAAACTTATTTGCAAGCGTCCGCCAGACCGTCGAGATAACGTTCTGCATCAAGCGCGGCCATACAGCCCGTGCCCGCAGAGGTAATCGCCTGGCGATAAATATGGTCCATCACGTCACCGGCTGCGAAGACACCCGGAATGCTGGTTTGAGTGGCATTGCCGTGAATACCGGACTGAACTTTGATGTAGCCGTTTTCCAGTTCCAACTGACCGTCGAAAATAGCGGTATTCGGGCTGTGACCGATAGCGACAAATAACCCGGCAACGTCCAGTGATTCCACGTTGTCAGTGTTTTGCGTATCGCGCAGACGCAGTCCGGTTACGCCCATTTGATCGCCGGTCACTTCTTCCAGCGTGCGGTGGGTGTGAAGCACGATGTTGCCGTTTTCAACTTTATCCATCAAACGTTTGATGAGAATTTTCTCCGCGCGGAAGCTGTCGCGACGGTGAATCAAATGCACTTCAGATGCGATATTCGCCAGATATAGCGCTTCTTCAACAGCGGTGTTGCCGCCGCCGATCACCGCAACTTTTTGGTTACGGTAGAAGAAACCGTCGCAGGTCGCGCAGGCGGAAACGCCACGGCCTTTGAATGCTTCTTCTGAAGGCAGACCCAGGTAACGTGCTGAAGCGCCGGTGGCGATGATCAGTGCGTCACAGGTGTATTCACCGCTGTCGCCGGTCAGACGGAAAGGACGGTTTTGCAGATCAACTTTGCTGATGTGATCAAAAATGATTTCAGTGTCAAATTTGGATGCATGTTCGTGCATACGCTCCATCAGCAGCGGGCCAGTAAGATCGTGCGGATCGCCAGGCCAGTTTTCCACTTCTGTTGTTGTGGTCAACTGACCACCTTTTTCCATACCGGTAATCAGTACCGGTTGCAGGTTCGCGCGTGCAGCGTAGACCGCAGCGGTATATCCCGCAGGGCCTGAGCCCAGAATAAGAAGTTTACTGTGTTTGGTTGCGCCCATGAGATCCCCATAGTTGTTGGCAGGCAATGAGCAGGATTGTAGGGAATTTACAGACGTAAAAAAAGAGTATGGCGATTTTGTTAACAATATGTGTAATAGCAGAAACCGATGAACGGGGTGATCAGCCGTAATACTATAACGATTTCTACTTAAAATCGGTCAGTTATAAGGTGATAAAATGACGATTTTCCATCACTGCGAATGAATAACTGGCATGTTGTACTAAAAATCGATGTTTTGCTTTGACAATCCCCTGCTGTTTTGCGAAAACATTCAAGGAAGAAAAAAACTGTGTCATGTATGTGCTGCATAATCATGCATGTAGATACCATGTTTACCGTGTTAGCGAAATCTACGCATGGTGTGGACAGATGCCATTCGTGATGTCGATAGCCGCCGACAGGCAACGGTCTTCTCACCATAAACCCAGACATTGCGAACCGAAAATCCCTCTGGGTTGCGGTTTATTTTGATGGGTAGCGACTCTGAACAGTGATGTTGGTAGAGTCAGGCAGGAGTAGGGAAGGAATACAGAGAGACAATAATAATGGTAGATAGTAAGAAGCGCCCTGGCAAAGATCTCGACCGTATCGATCGTAACATTCTTAATGAGCTGCAAAAGGATGGGCGTATTTCTAACGTCGAGCTTTCTAAACGTGTGGGACTTTCACCAACGCCCTGCCTTGAGCGTGTGCGTCGGTTGGAAAGACAGGGTTTTATTCAGGGCTATACAGCGCTGTTAAACCCGCATTATCTGGATGCATCACTTCTGGTTTTTGTTGAGATTACTCTGAATCGTGGCGCCCCGGATGTGTTTGAACAATTCAACTCTGCAGTACAAAAACTTGAAGAAATTCAAGAGTGTCATTTGGTTTCCGGTGATTTCGACTATTTGCTGAAAACACGCGTACCGGATATGTCGGCATACCGTAAGCTGTTGGGGGAAACCCTGCTGCGTCTGCCTGGCGTGAATGACACACGTACTTATGTAGTCATGGAAGAAGTCAAACAGAGCAATCGTCTGGTAATTAAGACGCGCTAACACGGAACAGGTGCAAAATCGACGCAGTTTGATTACACTCCTGTTAATCCATACAGCAACAGTGCCGGGGTAACCCGGTGCTGTTGTCCGTTTTAGCATCGGGCAGGAAAAGCCTGAAACCTGGAGAGCCGTTTTTGAGCCAGGAATACACTGAAGACAAAGACGTCACATTGACGAAGTTAAGCAGCGGGCGCCGACTTCTGGAAGCGCTACTGATCCTTATTGCCCTTTTTGCCGTCTGGTTGATGGCTGCCTTACTCAGCTTTAACCCTTCGGATCCCAGTTGGTCACAAACCGCATGGCATGAACCTATCCATAATCTGGGGGGAATACCCGGAGCATGGTTGGCGGACACGCTGTTCTTTATTTTTGGCGTCATGGCCTACACCATTCCCGTCATCATTGTTGGCGGTTGTTGGTTTGCCTGGCGACACCAGGCCAGCGACGAATACGTCGATTATTTTGCCGTCTCGCTGCGCATTATTGGCGTTCTGGCGCTGATTCTCACTTCCTGCGGGCTGGCCGCAATTAACGCCGATGACATCTGGTATTTCGCCTCTGGCGGCGTGATCGGCAGTCTGCTCAGCACTACGCTACAACCCTTACTGCACAGCAGCGGCGGCACGTTGACGTTGTTGTGCATTTGGGCGGCGGGATTAACGCTTTTCACCGGTTGGTCATGGGTGAGCATTGCGGAAAAACTGGGCGGCTGGTTACTCAATATCCTGACGTTTGCCAGCAACCGTACCCGCCGCGACGATACCTGGGTCGATGACGAAGAATATGAAGATGAAGAAGAGTCTGTCGATGCCGCTGATGGCAAACCCCATGAATCGCGTCGGGCTCGTATTCTGCGCGGTGCGTTAGCGCGCCGTAAGCGTCTGGCAGAGAAATTTACCAACCCGCTTGGTCGTCATACCGATGCGGCGCTGTTCTCCGGCAAACGCATGAATGATGAAGACGAAATTGAATACAGCGCCCGTGGCGTGGTTGCCGATCCTAACGATGTGCTGTTTTCCGGCAATCGCGCGACGCTGCCTGAATATGACGAGCTTGACCCACTGCTTAACGGCCATTCGGTGACCGAGCCTGTGGCTGCAGCAGCTGCAGCTACAACGGCCGCTCAGGCCTGGAGCGCGCCGGTAGATCCGTTGCTGCAAACCTCGCCCGTGACCAACACTGTTATGGAGCAACCGGCCCCAGCCGTAGCCTGGCAATCCGTACCAGGCCCGCAAACCGGTGATGCCGCGATTGCACCAACGCCTGAAGGTTATCCGCAACCAGCCCAGTACGCGCAACCTCCGGTGCAGCAGCCGTATGAGCCATGGCAACAGCCGGTTGTGGAGGAGAGTCCGCAGCCGCAATATTACGCACCGCAGCCGGAACCTGTTTATCAGCCAGAGCCTGTGCTGCAGCCTGTCTATCAACAGGATCCGACCTCTCAACAGAACGCCACATTCCAGCAGCCTGCTTATCAGCCGGAGCCTGCGCCGCAACCTGTTTATCAGCAGGAATCAATCCCTCAACAGAGCACTACGTTCCAGCAGCCTGTGGTTGAACAACCGCTTGTGGTGGAACCTGAGCCCGTGGTTGAAGAAGTTAAACCGACTCGTCCGCCGCTCTATTACTTTGAAGAAGTCGAAGAGAAACGTGCGCGTGAGCGTGAGCAACTGGCCGCATGGTATCAGCCGATTCCAGAACCTGCTCAGGAGCCTGAGCGTATTAAACCGTCTACGCCATCTATGCCGACGACTGCATCCATACCGCCCGTTGAGTCTGTTGCTGCTGTTGCACCGCTGGCTGCCGGTGTAAAAAGCGCCGCTTTAGGGGCGGGTGCAGCAGCAGCTGCACCTGTCTTTAGCCTTGCGGGCAGCGGTGCGCCGCGTCCGCAGGTGAAAGAGGGGATTGGCCCGCAGTTACCGCGCCCAAATCGTGTGCGCGTGCCTACTCGCCGGGAATTGGCGTCGTATGGCATCAAACTGCCGTCACAGCGTATGGCTGAAGAGAAAGCGCGCGAAGAGCAGCTTGATACAGATGCGTACAATGACGATGAAATGGATGCAATGCAGCAGGACGAGCTGGCACGCCAGTTCGCTCAGTCGCAGCAGCATCGTTATGGCGAAGAGTATCAGGACGATACCCACCAGACTGATGACGAAGATTCAGCCGCAGAAGCGGAACTGGCTCGCCAGTTTGCTTCTTCTCAGCAGCAGCGTTATTCCGGTGAACAGCCTGCCGGAGCGAATCCGTTCTCGCTCGATGACTTTGAATTTTCGCCAATGAAAACGCTGGTAGATGAGGGGCCGCATGAGCCACTGTTTACGCCTGGCGTGATGCCGGAGCCTGCGCCGCAGTACCAGGAACCTGTTGCACCGCAGCAGCATTATCAGCAACCGGCGCAGCCTGTTGCACCGCAGCAGCATTATCAGCAACCGGCGCAGCCTGTCGCACCGCAGCAGCATTATCAGCAACCGGCGCAGCCTGTCGCACCGCAGCAGCATTATCAGCAGCCGGCGCAGCCTGTTGCACCGCAGCAGCATTATCAGCAGCCAGCGCAGCCTGTTACACCGCCGCCGCAGGATAGTCTGATCCATCCGCTGCTGATGCGTAATGGCGACAGCCGTCCGGCGCACCGTCCAAGCACGCCGCTGCCATCGTTAGATCTGCTTACACCGCCGCCGAGCGAGGTTGAGCCGATAGATACGTTCGCGCTGGAGCAAATGGCACGTCTGGTGGAAGCGCGTCTGGCGGATTTCCGCATTAAAGCCGATGTAGTGAACTACTCTCCAGGCCCGGTGATTACCCGCTTTGAGCTTAATCTGGCTCCTGGGGTTAAAGCGGCGCGTATTTCCAACCTGTCGCGAGATCTGGCGCGTTCATTGTCGACCGCAGCGGTACGTGTGGTTGAGGTTATTCCAGGCAAACCGTATGTCGGACTGGAGTTACCGAATAAAAAACGTCAAACCGTTTATCTGCGTGAAGTGCTGGATAACGCTAAATTCCGTGATAACTCATCTCCGCTGACTGTGGTGCTGGGTAAAGATATTGCGGGCGAACCGGTGGTGGCCGATCTGGCAAAAATGCCGCACCTGCTGGTAGCAGGGACAACCGGATCCGGTAAGTCTGTTGGGGTGAACGCCATGATCCTCAGCATGCTCTACAAGGCGCAGCCGGAAGACGTTCGCTTTATCATGATTGACCCGAAAATGCTGGAACTGTCGGTTTATGAAGGCATTCCGCATCTGCTGACCGAAGTCGTGACCGACATGAAAGATGCTGCTAACGCCTTGCGCTGGAGCGTCAATGAAATGGAACGTCGCTACAAGCTGATGTCGGCGCTTGGCGTGCGTAACCTTGCCGGTTATAACGAGAAAATCGCCGAAGCCGCCCGCATGGGGCGTCCGATTCCGGACCCTTACTGGAAGCCGGGTGACAGTATGGATGTTCAGCATCCGGTGCTGGAAAAACTGCCGTATATTGTTGTGCTGGTGGATGAATTCGCCGACCTGATGATGACGGTTGGCAAAAAGGTGGAAGAACTGATTGCTCGTCTGGCGCAAAAAGCGCGTGCGGCAGGGATCCACCTGGTGCTGGCAACCCAGCGACCGTCGGTTGACGTTATCACCGGACTGATTAAAGCGAACATTCCAACGCGTATCGCCTTTACCGTGTCCAGTAAAATTGACTCGCGTACCATCCTTGACCAGGGCGGAGCGGAATCGCTGTTAGGTATGGGTGACATGCTCTATTCCGCACCGAACTCGACGATCCCTGTGCGTGTTCACGGCGCCTTTGTCCGCGACGAAGAAGTTCACGCAGTGGTACAGGACTGGAAAGCGCGCGGTCGTCCACAATACGTCGACGGCATTACTTCTGACAGCGAAAGCGAAGGAGGCGGTGGCGGTTTTGATGGTGGCGAAGAGTTGGATCCGCTGTTCGATCAGGCGGTAAACTTTGTGACCCAGAAACGCAAAGCCTCAATCTCCGGCGTCCAGCGTCAGTTCCGCATCGGCTACAACCGAGCGGCGCGCATCATCGAGCAGATGGAAGCGCAGGGTATTGTCAGCGAACAAGGGCATAATGGTAATCGTGAAGTGCTGGCTCCGCCGCCCTTCGAATGATTGCAAAGTTAAGTAATTCAGTATTTTCTACTTTCCTCATGCTGATTTTTGGCCTGAAATGGATAGCAGAGGGATCTCCCCGTTGGGAGTGACGTATTTTGAGGAATAACGATGAAAAGAATCGCAATCACCTGTGCATTACTGTCGAGCTTTGTGGTGAGCAGCGTCTGGGCTGACGCTGCCAGCGACCTGAAAAGCCGTCTGGATAAAGTCAGTAGCTTCCATGCCAGCTTTACTCAGAAGGTCACGGACGGCAGCGGCGCATCGGTGCAGGAAGGTCAGGGTGATTTATGGGTTAAACGTCCTAATCTGTTTAACTGGCATATGACTCAGCCTGATGAGAGCATCCTGGTTTCCGATGGGAAAACGCTGTGGTTCTTTAACCCGTTTGTTGAACAGGCGACCGCGACCTGGCTGAAAGACGCCACGGGCAATACGCCGTTCATGCTGATCGCGCGTAACCAGGCCAGTGACTGGCAGCAGTACAACATTAAGCAAAACGGCGATGATTTCGTGCTGACGCCAAAAACCAGCAGCGGTAACCTGAAGCAGTTTACGATCAATGTTGGGCGTGACGGGACGATCCATCAGTTTAGCGCCGTTGAGCAAGACGATCAGCGCAGCAGCTATCAGCTGAAATCTCAGCAGAATGGTGCGATTGAACCTTCCAAATTCACCTTTACCCCGCCGCAAGGTGTAACGGTTGACGATCAACGTAAGTAGAGGCGTGTGAGTGAGCAATCTGTCGCTCGACTTTTCTGATAATACCTTTCAGCCACTGGCCGCACGTATGCGGCCAGAAAATTTAGCGCAGTATATCGGCCAGCAGCATTTGCTGGCTGCGGGTAAACCCTTGCCGCGCGCTATCGAGGCGGGGCACCTGCACTCCATGATTTTATGGGGGCCGCCGGGGACGGGAAAAACTACGCTTGCCGAAGTCATTGCCCGTTACGCCAACGCCGATGTCGAACGCATTTCGGCGGTTACGTCTGGTGTAAAAGAGATTCGTGAAGCGATTGAGCGTGCGCGTCAGAACCGTAACGCTGGTCGGCGTACGATCCTGTTTGTTGACGAAGTTCACCGTTTTAATAAAAGCCAGCAGGATGCGTTTTTACCGCATATTGAAGACGGTACCATCACGTTTATTGGCGCCACCACCGAAAACCCCTCGTTTGAACTGAACTCGGCGCTGCTGTCACGCGCACGCGTTTACTTACTGAAATCGTTAACCACCGACGATATTGAACAGGTGCTGGACCAGGCGATGTCAGATAAAGCGCGGGGTTACGGCGGCCAGGATATCGTACTGCCGCCAGAGACGCGTCGGGCTATTGCCGAACTGGTTAATGGTGACGCGCGCCGGGCGCTGAATACGCTGGAAATGATGGCCGATATGGCCGAAGTTGATGATTCTGGCAAGCGTGTATTGAAACCAGAATTGCTCACTGAAATTGCCGGTGAGCGCAGCGCACGCTTCGATAATAAAGGCGATCGTTTTTACGATCTCATCTCCGCATTACATAAGTCGGTTCGCGGCAGTGCACCGGATGCAGCGCTTTATTGGTATGCGCGCATCATTAGTGCAGGCGGTGACCCGCTGTATGTTGCTCGTCGCTGCCTGGCAATTGCCTCTGAAGATGTGGGCAATGCCGATCCTCGCGCCATGCAGGTGGCAATTTCCGCATGGGACTGCTTTACCCGTGTGGGACCAGCGGAAGGCGAACGTGCGATTGCTCAGGCGATTGTTTATCTGGCCTGCGCGCCGAAAAGTAATGCAGTTTACACCGCCTTCAAAGCTGCGCTGGCTGATGCACGTGAACGTCCGGATTACGACGTGCCGGTTCACCTGCGCAATGCGCCGACGAAGCTGATGAAGGAGATGGGCTACGGTCAGGAGTATCGTTACGCCCATGATGAACCAAATGCCTATGCTGCCGGAGAAGAGTACTTCCCGCAGGAAATGGCACAAACGCGCTATTATCACCCCACAAACAGAGGTCTTGAAGGCAAGATTGGCGAAAAGCTCGCCTGGCTCGCCGGACAGGATCAAAATAGCCCTATAAAACGCTACCGTTAGTGTTATCGTTGCGGTAATGTTGTCTCTGTATCCCTGTGACCGCAGGCTGTGGTCACTTTCTCCTATTTTAATTCGATAAGCACAGGATAAGCATGCTCGATCCCAATCTGCTGCGTAATGAGCCAGACGCAGTCGCAGAAAAACTGGCAAGCCGGGGCTTTAAGCTGGATGTAGATAAGCTGCGCGCTCTTGAAGAGCGTCGTAAAGTTCTGCAGGTACAAACTGAAAACCTGCAGGCAGAGCGTAACTCTCGATCGAAATCCATCGGCCAGGCAAAAGCGCGCGGGGAAGATATCGAGTCTTTACGTCTGGAAGTGAACAAACTGGGCGAAGAGCTGGATGCCGCGAAAGCTGAACTTGATACCTTACAGGCCGAGATCCGCGATATTGCGCTGACCATTCCTAACCTGCCAGCGGACGAAGTTCCGGTGGGTAAAGATGAAAATGACAACGTCGAAGTCAGCCGCTGGGGTACACCACGTGAGTTTGATTTCGAAGTGCGCGATCACGTTACTCTGGGTGAAATGCACACGGGTCTTGATTTCGCCGCGGCGGTTAAGCTGACTGGCTCTCGTTTCGTTGTTATGAAAGGCCAGATCGCACGCATGCACCGTGCGCTGTCTCAGTTTATGCTGGATCTGCATACCGAACAGCATGGTTACAGCGAAAACTACGTTCCGTATCTGGTTAACCATGACACGCTGTACGGAACAGGCCAACTGCCGAAATTTGCTGGCGATCTGTTCCACACCCGTCCGCTGGATGAAGAAGCTGACAGCAGCAACTATGCGCTGATCCCAACGGCAGAAGTGCCGCTGACCAACCTGGTACGTGACGAAATCATCGACGAAGATGCGCTGCCGATCAAAATGACTGCGCATACGCCGTGCTTCCGTTCTGAAGCAGGTTCTTACGGTCGTGATACCCGTGGTCTGATCCGTATGCACCAGTTCGATAAAGTTGAGATGGTGCAGATCGTTCGCCCGGAAGACTCTATGGACGCGCTGGAAGAGATGACCGGTCATGCTGAGAAGGTCCTGCAACTGTTGGGTCTGCCGTATCGCAAGATCATCCTGTGCACTGGCGACATGGGCTTCGGCGCATGCAAAACCTACGATCTGGAAGTGTGGATCCCGGCGCAGAACACCTATCGTGAAATCTCCTCTTGCTCCAACGTGTGGGATTTCCAGGCTCGTCGTATGCAGGCGCGTTGCCGCAGTAAATCCGACAAAAAGACCCGTTTAGTACATACGCTGAATGGTTCTGGTCTGGCGGTAGGACGTACGCTGGTTGCGGTAATGGAAAACTATCAGCAGGCTGATGGCCGCATTCAGGTTCCGGAAGTGTTGCGTCCGTACATGAATGGCCTGGAATTCATCGGCTAAGCTACCTTTCCCTGCTAAAAAAGCGCCTCCGGGCGCTTTTTTTATGCCTGTTTGACGCTGGACAATAACATCTACCTCCATAGGAGTAATACTGCCTTCAAATGAAAGTCAGTATTTATCTCTGTCTTTTCGCAAATTCAGTATCTACCAGTCTTTATATCGATAGTAACGCTATATAAAAATCTATACAACGGATATTTGCCTTTTGTTTATTGTGAGCAGCAGAGTGAGCCACTATGAAAACTAAGATCCCCGATGCCATGCTGGCAGCTGAGGTTAGTCGCCGAGGTTTGGTGAAAACGACGGCGATAGGCGGACTGGCGGTGGCCAGTAGCGCGTTTACCCTGCCATTTACCCGTATTGCAAATGCTGCAGAAGCCCTTAATCCAACACAGGCCAGTGAGAAAGTCATCTGGAGCGCGTGTACGGTGAACTGTGGTAGCCGCTGTCCTCTGCGTATGCACGTGGTAGATGGTGAAATAAAGTATGTTGAAACCGACAACACCGGTGATGACAACTACGACGGTTTGCATCAGGTACGCGCCTGTCTGCGAGGTCGCTCCATGCGTCGTCGCGTCTATAATCCCGATCGTCTGAAATACCCGATGAAACGCGTCGGCAAGCGTGGCGAAGGTAAATTTGAGCGTATCAGCTGGGATGAAGCCTACGACATCATTGCCAGCAATATGCAGCGTCTTATCAAAGACTACGGCAACGAGTCTATCTACCTGAACTACGGCACAGGTACGCTGGGCGGCACCCTGACACGCTCCTGGCCACCGGGCAAAACGCTGGTAGCACGTCTGATGAACTGCTGTGGTGGCTACCTGAACCACTACGGTGACTACTCTTCAGCGCAAATCGCTGCCGGGTTGAACTACACCTACGGCGGCTGGGCAGACGGTAACAGCCCGTCAGACATTGAAAACAGCAAGCTGGTGGTTCTGTTCGGGAATAACCCAGGTGAAACCCGTATGAGCGGGGGTGGGGTAACCTATTACCTTGAACAGGCGCGACAGAAATCCAATGCCCGCATGATCATTATCGATCCTCGCTACACGGATACTGGTGCGGGTCGTGAAGATGAGTGGATCCCCATCCGTCCTGGTACGGATGCCGCGCTGGTAAATGGGCTGGCGTATGTTCTGATCACCGAAAACATGGTTGATCAACCGTTCCTTGACAAATATTGCGTAGGTTACGACGAGAAAACCTTACCGGCAGATGCACCGAAAAACGGTCACTATAAGGCGTATATTCTTGGGCAGGGCAAAGACGGTATTGCCAAGACCCCGGAATGGGCAGCGCAAATTACCGGGATTCCTGCTGAACGAATCGTCAAACTGGCACGTGAAATCGGTAGCGCTAAACCGGCATACATCAGCCAGGGGTGGGGACCGCAGCGTCATGCTAATGGTGAAATAGCGACCCGCGCCATTTCTATGCTGGCTATTCTGACCGGTAACGTTGGGATTAACGGCGGCAACAGCGGGGCGCGTGAGGGCTCATACAGTTTGCCGTTTGAACGTATGCCTACGCTGGAAAACCCTGTAGAAACCAGTATCTCGATGTTTATGTGGACGGACGCCATTGAGCGAGGTCCGGAGATGACGGCGCTGCGTGACGGTGTTCGTGGTAAAGATAAGCTCGATGTTCCGATTAAGATGATCTGGAACTATGCGGGTAACTGCCTGATTAACCAGCACTCCGACATCAACCGCACACACGAAATCCTACAGGATGATAAGAAGTGCGAGATGATCGTTGTCATCGACTGCCATATGACCTCCTCGGCGAAATACGCGGATATTTTGCTGCCGGACTGTACCGCTTCGGAGCAGATGGACTTCGCACTGGATGCCTCCTGCGGGAATATGTCGTATGTGATTTTCACCGATCAGGCGATCAAACCACGCTTCGAATGCAAGACTATCTACCAGATGACCAGCGAGCTTGCGAAACGCCTTGGCGTTGAGCAGCAGTTTACAGAAGGTCGCACTCAGGAAGAGTGGATGCGTCATCTGTACGAGCAGTCGCGCAAAGCGATTCCTGAACTGCCAACGTTTGAAGAATTCCGCAAGCAGGGGATCTTTAAACAGCGTGACCCACAGGGGCATCACGTGGCGTACAAGGCGTTCCGTGAGGATCCTGACGCCAATCCGCTGACTACTCCGTCAGGTAAGATCGAAATTTATTCGCAGCAACTTGCCGAGATCGCGGCGACCTGGGAACTGCCGGAAGGTGATGTGATTGATCCACTGCCGATTTATACCCCAGGATTTGAAAGCATAAACGATCCTCTGGTGGAGAAATTCCCTCTGCAATTGACCGGCTTCCACTACAAATCTCGCGTCCACTCTACCTATGGCAACGTTGATGTTCTGAAAGCATCCTGCCGTCAGGAAATGTGGATCAACCCGATGGATGCGCAGAGACGCGGCATTAACAACGGCGACAAGGTGCGCATCTTTAACGATCGTGGTGAAGTGCACATCGAGGCGAAAGTAACGCCGCGTATGATGCCTGGCGTGGTGGCACTAGGCGAAGGGGCGTGGTATGACCCGGACGCAAAACGCGTGGACCAGGGCGGTTGTATTAACGTCCTGACGACCCAGCGTCCGTCTCCTCTCGCGAAGGGGAACCCATCGCACACGAACCTTGTTCAGGTTGAAAAGGTGTAAGGAGTAACCGATGACAACCCAGTATGGATTTTTTATTGATTCCAGCCGTTGCACCGGTTGCAAAACCTGCGAACTGGCCTGCAAAGACTTCAAAAATTTAACCCCGGAAGTCAGCTTCCGCCGCATTTATGAATACGCGGGCGGTGACTGGCAGGAGGATAACGGCGTCTGGCATCAGAACGTCTTTGCCTATTACCTCTCCATTGCGTGTAACCACTGCGAAGACCCAGCCTGTACCAAGGTGTGTCCGAGTGGCGCCATGCACAAACGTGAAGATGGCTTTGTCGTTGTCGATGAGGACGTGTGCATTGGCTGTCGGTATTGCCACATGGCCTGTCCTTACGGCGCGCCGCAGTACAATGCTGAAAAAGGGCATATGACTAAATGCGATGGCTGCCATGAGCGCGTCGCTGAAGGTAAGAAACCTATCTGCGTCGAGTCCTGTCCACTGCGTGCGCTGGATTTTGGCCCAATTGATGAACTGCGCAAAAAACACGGTGCTTTGGCTGCGGTTGCACCACTACCGGGCGCGCACTTTACCAAACCGAGTATTGTCATCAAACCTAACGCCAATAGCCGCCCGACCGGGGATACCACAGGTTATCTGGCCAATCCGAAGGAGGTGTAAGATGGGAAGTGGATGGCATGAATGGCCGCTGATGATCTTCACGGTCTTCGGACAGTGTGTGGTTGGTGGCTTTATCGTTCTGGCGCTGGCGTTGATGAAAGGTGACTTACGTCCAGAATCGCAGCAGCGCGTGATTGCCTGCATGTTTGGGCTGTGGGTATTAATGGGCATTGGCTTCATTGCTTCTATGCTCCACCTGGGCTCACCGATGCGCGCCTTTAACTCGCTCAATCGCGTAGGGTCTTCGGCGTTGAGTAACGAAATTGCCAGCGGTTCAATCTTCTTTGCCGTTGGTGGTATCGGCTGGCTGCTGGCCACGTTGAAAAAAATGTCGCCCGCATTACGCAATCTGTGGTTAGTTGTCACCATGGTGCTGGGGGTGGTTTTTGTCTGGATGATGGTACGCGTTTATAACACCATTGATACTGTGCCGACCTGGTACAGCGTCTGGACTCCGCTGGGCTTCTTCCTGACGATGTTTATGGGCGGTCCGCTGCTGGGGTATCTGTTACTGAGAATTGCTGGCGTGGATGGTTGGGCGATGCGCCTGCTGCCGGCAATTTCAGTGCTTGCTCTGGTCGTAAGCGCCATTATGTCTGTCATGCAGGGGGCTGAACTGGCGACGATCCACAGTTCGATTCAGCAGGCGTCTGCGCTGGTTCCGGATTACGGCTCGCTGATGGCGTGGCGGATTGTGGCGCTGGCATTAGCGTTGTGCTGCTGGATTGTACCGCAAGTGAAGGGTTACCAGCCTGCCGTTCCGCTGCTTTCCGTGGCGTTTATTTTGCTGTTAGTCGGCGAGCTGATTGGTCGTGGCGTGTTCTACGGGCTGCATATGACAGTCGGTATGGCGGTGGCGAGTTAATCCAAACTATGCCGGATGGTAGCTTGCGTCTTATCAGGCCTACAGATCCGTAGGCCTTAAAGCTGCGCGTCATCAGGCAATATGTCAGGCCAGGGTTTTCGCCCTGGTTTTACTTCTGCTTAGTTAACGTGTCGTAGCTGGTCATCAGATTGCGGTAGTCCGGAATGTGATTCGAGAACAGCGTTGCCAGACCTTCGATATCGTTGCGCCAGTCGCGGTGCAGCTCGCACGCTACTCCGAACCATGTCATCAACTGAGCGCCTGCTTGAGACATCCGATCCCAAGCTGAATGACGGGTAATTTCATTAAATGTGCCTGAAGCATCGGTTACCACAAAGACGTCAAAGCCTTCTTCAATAGCTGAGAGCGCAGGGAAGGCGACGCAAACTTCCGTCACGACACCGGCGATAATCAGCTGCTTTTTGCCGGTCGCTTTCACTGCCTTCACGAAATCTTCGTTATCCCATGCGTTAATGTTTCCTGGGCGAGCAATATAGGGCGCATCGGGAAATTGCGCTTTCAGTTCCGGTACCAGCGGCCCGTTTGGTCCTGTCTCAAAACTGGTTGTCAGAATGGTTGGGAGGTTGAAGTATTTTGCTAAGTCACCTAGGGCTAGCACGTTGTTTTTAAATTTATCGGGATCGATATCCCGAACCAGAGAGAGCAGGCCAGCCTGATGGTCGACCAGCAGTACTGCCGCATTATCTTTATCAAGTCTTACGTAAGGTTTAGTCATGATATTTCTCCTGTTCAGCATCAGTGGGGGAAATTTGATGAGTTTAAGTCTACGAAAAGAACGATATCTGGAGTAGATGCCTAAATAAGAACTCACTGTTCTATTTTGAAGACAATGCAGCTCAGCATCCCGCATTGAGTTTAGTAAGAAATAAAAGTAAGGGTAATCCATGAAATTTTTCGACTGAACGTAACGCGAGATTTTTGTTTTAGATCAATAAAAACAAGCAGATGTGATTTTGTATTTTTTATCTATTCACATTAAGAATCAGTAATGCAAATCGATCGACCAGAAAGCGCCTCAGCCCTTTGATTACGCCGATTGACAATGTTTTTAGCAGTGGCATGATGCGCATGAAATTTGAACTTCCTCACGGTTTTTATTCATGTCCACCTATACCCGTCCCGTCATGCTATTGCTGTGCGGGCTACTTCTGTTGACCCTGGCGATCGCCGTGTTAAACACGCTCGTCCCGCTTTGGCTCGCCCATGAAAATCTGCCCACCTGGCAGGTAGGTGTGGTGAGCTCGTCTTACTTTACCGGTAATCTGGTAGGGACGTTGTTGACAGGGTATTTAATAAAACATCTGGGTTTTAACCGCAGCTATTATATCGCCTCGCTTATTTTTGCCGCGGGCTGTGTCGGGCTGGGGATTATGGTGGGATTCTGGAGCTGGATGACCTGGCGTTTTATCGCTGGTGTTGGCTGCGCCATGATTTGGGTGGTGGTGGAAAGCGCGCTGATGTGCAGCGGGACTTCGCGTAATCGCGGACGTTTGCTTGCCGCCTATATGATGATCTATTACGTGGGGACGTTTTTAGGCCAACTGCTGGTGAGTAAAGTATCCACGGAATTGATGAACGTCCTGCCGTGGGTGACGGGTACTATCCTGGCGGGTGTTTTGCCACTGCTGTTTACGCGCATTGCCAATCAGCAGGGTGATGAGCAGCAGTCTACGCCTATTGTTTCCATGCTGAAACTCCGCCAGGCGCGTCTGGGCGTGAATGGCTGTATTATTTCCGGGATTGTGCTGGGGTCTTTGTATGGCCTGATGCCGCTGTATCTCAATCATCAGGGGGTGAGTAACGCCAGCATTGGTTTCTGGATGGCGGTCCTGGTAAGTGCAGGTATTCTGGGGCAATGGCCGATTGGCCGTCTGGCGGACAAGCTGGGACGTCTGTTGGTTTTACGCGTCCAGGTCTTCGTGGTGATCGTCGGGAGTATCGCCATGCTGAATCAGGCGGCGATGGCGCCCGCGTTGTTTATGTTGGGTGCGGCAGGCTTTACCCTCTACCCGGTCGCGATGGCCTGGGCCTGTGAAAAGGTGGAACATCATCAGCTGGTCGCCATGAATCAGGCATTGTTATTGAGCTATACCGTGGGCAGTCTGCTGGGTCCTTCATTTACTGCGATGCTGATGCAGAATTATTCAGATAGCTTGCTGTTTATCATGATCGCCAGCGTATCGTTTATTTATTTACTGATGCTGTTGCGTAAAACGGGCCATACACCCAATTCTATTGCGCACATTTGACCTGATTTAACAGAATATGAACAGGTTCCCATACATACTGTTTATGTATGCTTTATGGGAACCTGCATTATTTAATCACACACTTCTTTCCTGAAAATAAAGTGTGCAGAAGGTTATAGTTTTACATCCTGCCGTTTCCGCTCGCTCATTTTACCGCGCATAATCCCACGCCTCATTTATTTATAATCATAAAGCTTCCACGAAGGATTGCGTATGGCTGGTGTGCAGGAAAAACAATTGCGATGGTACAACATTGCATTGATGTCTTTTATTACCGTTTGGGGTTTTGGCAACGTCGTTAACAACTATGCCAATCAGGGATTAGTTGTTGTCTCCTCTTGGATCTTTATTTTCGCGCTCTATTTTATACCTTATGCGTTGATCGTCGGGCAGCTTGGCTCAACTTTTAAAGAGGGTAAAGGCGGCGTCAGTACCTGGATTAAACATACCATGGGGCCAGGGCTGGCCTATCTTGCTGCATGGACCTATTGGGTTGTGCATATTCCTTATCTGGCGCAAAAACCGCAGGCTATTCTGATTGCGCTGGGATGGGCGCTGAAGGGCGATGGTTCGTTGATTAAAGAGTACACCGTCGTGGCGTTGCAGGGGCTGACACTGGCGCTGTTTGTCTTTTTCATGTGGGTTGCGTCCCGTGGCATGAAATCGCTGAAAATTGTTGGGTCAGTTGCAGGCATCGCGATGTTTGTGATGTCCATTTTGTATGTCGTGATGGCGGTAACTGCGCCTGCAATTACGGATGTGCAGATAGCGACAACTAATATCACCTGGGAATCGTTTATCCCGCACATTGATTTTACCTACATTACCACGATCTCCATGCTGGTCTTTGCCGTGGGCGGCGCGGAGAAAATTTCGCCATACGTTAATCAGACACGTAATCCGGGCAAAGAATTTCCGAAAGGGATGCTCGTTCTGGCTGTTATGGTGGCGGTATGTGCGATTCTCGGGTCGCTGGCTATGGGAATGATGTTTGACTCCCGGCATATTCCAGATGACCTGATGACGAATGGTCAATATTACGCCTTCCAGAAACTGGGTGAGTATTATGGTATGGGTAATTCGCTGATGGTTATTTACGCGATTGCCAATACGCTGGGACAGATTGCGGCATTGGTATTTTCTATTGATGCACCGCTTAAAGTTCTGCTGGGTGATGCTGATCGTAAATATATTCCCGAGAGCCTGTGTAAAACCAACGCTTCCGGTACGCCGGTAAATGGTTATATTCTGACGCTGGTGCTGGTGGCGATTCTGATTATGTTGCCAACACTGGGAATTGGCGACATGAACAATCTGTATAAATGGCTATTGAATCTTAACTCTGTCGTGATGCCATTGCGTTATTTATGGGTGTTTGTGGCATTCATTGCCGTTATTCGTCTGGCGCAAAAATATAAATCAGAATATGTCTTTATTCGCAACCGATCGCTTGCGATGACCGTGGGGATCTGGTGCTTTGCCTTTACCGCATTTGCCTGTCTGACCGGGATTTTCCCGAAAATGGAAGCCTTCACCCCTGAGTGGACATTCCAGCTCACGCTGAATATTGTGACGCCATTTGTGCTGGTTGGACTGGGATTGATTTTCCCGTTACTGGCGAGAAGAGGGCGTTAAGGCAGAGTCAGGTGGGTAACGTATCTGTTACCCACCATAAAACTCAATACATCACTTTATGTCCATATTGCTCGAGAATACCCTTCACGCGCTCCATGGTCTCTTTCTTCGGCGGCTTAACGCCGTCGAGTTTGTACTCTTCGCCCATTGCCACCCATTTGTGTTTGCCCAGCTCGTGGTAAGGCAGCAGCTCGATTTTTTCAACGTTGCCCATATCGCGGGTAAATTCGCCAAGGCGGTGTGCGGAGTCGTCATCGTCAGACCAGCCAGGTACGACAACATAGCGGATCCACACTTTGATGTCTTTGTTGGACAGGTAACGCGCGAACTCGAGTGTACGATGATTAGACACACCCACCAGATTCTGATGGATTTCATCGTTCATTTGTTTGAGATCGAGCATGACCAGGTCGGTGACTTCCAGCAACTCATCGATCACCGGATCGTAGCGGCGAACAAAACCGTTAGTATCCAGACAAGTATGAATACCTTCTTTTTTACAGGCCCGGAACCAGTCACGTACGAATTCAGCTTGCAAGATAGCTTCGCCGCCAGACGCTGTCACGCCGCCTCCGGAGGCGTTCATAAAGTGGCGGTAGGTCACCACCTCTTTCATTAATTCGTCAACGGTAACTTCTTTACCGCCGTGCGTATCCCACGTGTCGCGGTTATGGCAATACAGGCAGCGCATCAGGCAGCCCTGAAAGAAGGTAATAAAACGGATGCCCGGGCCATCAACAGTGCCACAGGATTCAAAGGAGTGAATGCGACCAATAACTGACATTGCGGTGTTTCTCCAGGTGTGGCCCATCCGGGGCCAGTGTTAGTGCACAGTTATTAACTGTGTCGAGTCTGTTTTGGCTGCTATCCATAAGTATAGATGGCTGACAAAGCAGGCTATTAAAAAGGCCCCACTTACGTGGAGCCTTTATTGTACGCTTTTTAAAGTACGATTTCAGTCAAAACCAATTACATGGTCTGAGTGAAGGTACGAGTGATAACGTCCTGCTGCTGTTCTTTAGTCAGGGAGTTAAAACGTACTGCGTAGCCAGAAACGCGGATGGTCAGCTGCGGATATTTTTCCGGATGTTCCATCGCATCCAGCAGCATTTCACGGTTCATGACGTTCACGTTCAGGTGCTGACCACCTTCGATGGACGCTTCGTGGTGGAAGTAACCATCCATCAGACCCGCCAGGTTGGTCTTACGAACTTCGTCGTCTTTACCCAGAGCGTTCGGAACGATAGAGAAGGTGTAAGAGATACCATCTTTAGCGTAAGCAAACGGCAGTTTAGCAACGGAGGTCAGAGAGGCAACAGCACCTTTCTGGTCACGGCCGTGCATTGGGTTAGCACCCGGTCCGAACGGCGCGCCAGCACGACGACCATCTGGGGTGTTACCAGTTTTCTTACCATAAACCACGTTAGAGGTGATGGTCAGAACAGACTGAGTCGGGATAGCGTTACGATAAGTAGTCAGTTTCTGAATTTTCTTCATGAAACGTTCTACCAGGTCAACCGCCATGTCATCAACGCGAGAGTCGTTGTTACCAAACTGCGGGTATTCGCCTTCGATTTCGAAGTCGATAGCCAGACCGTCTTCGTCACGAATCGGTTTAACTTTCGCATATTTGATTGCAGACAGGGAGTCAGCAGCAACGGACAGACCAGCGATACCACACGCCATGGTGCGGATAACGTCACGGTCGTGCAGCGCCATCAGAGAGGCTTCGTAGCTGTACTTGTCGTGCATGTAGTGAATAACGTTCAGTGCAGTGACGTACTGTTTAGCCAGCCAATCCATGAAGTGATCCATGCGGTCCATAACTTCGTCGAAGTTCAGAACGTCGCCTTTGATCGGTTCAGATTTAGGACCAACCTGCATTTTCAGTTTTTCATCAACGCCACCGTTGATTGCGTACAGCATGGTTTTCGCCAGGTTTGCACGCGCACCGAAGAACTGCATTTGTTTACCAACAACCATCGGGCTTACGCAGCAAGCGATAGCGTAGTCGTCGTTGTTGAAGTCCGGACGCATCAGGTCATCGTTCTCGTACTGCAGAGAAGAGGTGTCGATGGACACTTTAGCGGCGAATTTCTTGAAGTTCAGAGGCAGTTTTTCAGACCACAGAACAGTGATGTTCGGCTCCGGAGAAGGACCCATGGTGTACAGGGTGTTCAGGAAGCGGAAGCTGTTTTTGGTAACCAGAGTACGGCCATCAACGCCCATACCACCGATAGATTCAGTTGCCCAAATCGGGTCACCGGAGAACAGTTCATCATATTCAGGAGTACGCAGGAAGCGAACCATACGCAGTTTCATGACCAGGTGGTCGATCATTTCCTGTGCGTCTTGCTCGGTGATTTTGCCTGCTTTCAGGTCACGTTCGATGTAAGCATCCAGGAAGGTGGATACGCGACCGAAGGACATTGCTGCACCGTTCTGAGATTTAACAGCGGCCAGGTAGCCGAAGTAAGTCCACTGGATAGCTTCCTGAGCATTGGTAGCCGGACCAGAGATATCGCAGCCATATTTAGCAGCCATTTCTTTGATCTGACCCAGAGCGCGGTGCTGTTCAGCAATTTCTTCACGCAGACGGATAGTTGCTTCCAGGTTTACGCCGTTTTCCAGATCGGACTGCAGAGAGACGAACTGAGCGTATTTGTCTTTCATCAGGTAGTCGATACCGTACAGCGCAACGCGACGGTAGTCACCGATGATACGGCCACGGCCATACGCATCTGGCAGACCAGTCAGAACACCGGATTTACGGCAGTTCAGAATGTCTTTGGTGTAAACATCGAATACGCCCTGGTTGTGGGTTTTGCGGTATTCGGTGAAGATTTTTTTCAGCATCGGGTCCAGTTCGCGATTGTACGCTTTGCAGGAACCTTCAACCATTTTGATGCCGCCAAACGGAATGATCGCACGTTTCAGCGGAGCTTCAGTCTGCAGACCAACAATCTTCTCGAGCGCTTTGTTGATGTAGCCTGCGTCGTGAGAAGTGATGGTAGAAGCAACGGAGGTGTCAAAGTCAACAGGCGCGTGAGTGCGGTTTTCCTGTTTAACGCCTTCCATCACGCTGTCCCACAGTGCAGTGGTCGCATCAGTTGCGCCAGCCAGGAAGGACTCGTCACCCTCATATGGAGTGTAGTTTTTCTGAATGAAGTCACGTACGTTTACTTCATTCTGCCAGTCACCTTTGGTAAAACCTTCCCAGGCTGTGGCTAACTTTTCATTAAGCTCGGACATGTAACACCTACCTTCTTAAGTGGATTTTTTATTTACTGCGTGTAATGGACATCATCAGATTAATGATGATCGTTACCACGCAGATAAATGACCCAGTATGTCAACCCGACCAACAAACCGCCGCCGATAATGTTACCGATCGTAACCGGAATCAGGTTATCGGTGATGAAATTCATCACGGTCAGGTGAGAAAAATTCTCCGGAGAAGACCCAACTGCGGTCCAGAATTCCGGGGTGGCGAAATCGCGTATTACAATACCCATAGGGATCATAAACATGTTTGCGATACTGTGCTCAAAACCGCTGGCAACAAACATTGCGACCGGTAATACCATGATAAACGCTTTGTCCATTAGGCTGCGGCCCGAGTAGCTCATCCATACGGCCAGACACACCATCAGGTTAGCCAGGATGCCAAGACTTACCGCCTCAACAAAAGTATGGTGCACTTTGTGGTCGGCTGTTTGTAGGACGTTGAGCCCCCACGCGCCGTTGGCGGTCATGTATTCGCCGGAAAGCCACATCAATAGCACGAAGAGCAAGCAACCCACCAGGTTACCGACATAAACGTTAAGCCAGTTTTTAGCCAATTGGCCCCAGGTAATACGACCACTGGCTTTTGCTACGACAATCAATACGGTTGAGGTGAAGAGGTCTGCGCCGCAGACAACACAAAGAATCAGCCCCAGGGAAAAGCAGATACCACCTACTAATTTTGCCATGCCGAAAGGCATAGTTCCGGTACCGGTTGTGGCGGTGATATAGAAAACAAAGGCAATTGAAATGAATACACCGGCAGTAATTGCCAGATAGAACGTCTTAAGCGGATGTTTCGTTGCTTTATAGACGCCTGCTTCTTCGGCAACTTTGGCCATTGCAGCAGGTAGAATAAGATCAAAAGGGTTGTCAGCTTTCACACTAACTCTCTCTTTATTAAGTCGGCGACGAGATACTAACAAAGCATTATAGATGAGAATTTGATATAGATCATATCTCGCCTGGCTTATAGGCCCGCAAGACGCATGGTTTTTATGCGATTACGGAGTAACTTGTTGATTATCCATATAAAAATAAATTTTAAAAATTATAAAGTGAGTTGAATTTTTTCTTTTTATCTCCTGTCAGACGGTTAATTAAAATGGAGTAATTGAGATAAAAAACCACATTAATATGCTAATTTTTTTAATATCAACTACTAATATTTAACCTTGTTTTTACATTTATTTTCCGATTTGAACAAAATAAAAAACAGGGCGCTTAAAGCGCCCCGTAATATATCCCAGACAATACTTTTAGCCTACTTAGCGCAGGCTGACTGTCATTATTTTGACCAATGTGCCGCTTTCGCGCGCTGCAGTTTTTCATAGGCTTTCAGCAGAGACTGATGCGCCGGGAAAGCTTGCAGATCGTTATCAACGGTTTGCAACCCGTAGAATGGCGCTTCGCCACTCAATGCCGCACTTGCCGCTTCAACCGCCTCGGCACCGTACATGCGGACAAACGCATTCAGATATTGCAGCGGCTGACGGTCTTCTTCCTGAGACAGCAGCAACAATGTTTGCAGGCAGCGATAGTAGTTTGCACGTTCCGCGCTAAAGACGGAGGCGTTAAATTCCATCGTCCATTCTGTCCACACCAGCGCCTGCTCCAGATCGCCACCGGCTAGCGCCAGCATCACTTTAAGCTCGCCAATACGCAGGGTGTACCAACCGTTATCCGCACCGGTCGCCAGACCGAGTAGCTCGCGTACGCGGGTGAAGTCGTCAAAGCCTTCTTCATCCAGTTGTTCGATCAGATTGAGATAGTCTTCTTTATCCCATTCGCTGCCCGGCAGAGAGAGAATGGTGTCACGCAGATGGGCGCCCATAGCGTTGTTAGCTAACCACAGATCTTCTGCCGGATAGATGTCAGACATTCCCGGAACAATAATGCGGCACGCGTAAACGCTCAGGTGTTCATAGTCAGCGATATACACTTCTTTATCTTCAGCATTGAAGATGGCCATCAGGGTGGCGAACTCTTCTTCCGTGGTGCCAGAGAAATTCCAGTCAACGAACGGATAGTCGGCATCCTGCTTGAACAGATCCCATGAGATCAAACCGCTGGAATCAATGAAATGGGTTTCAAGGTTAGTGTGTTCAGCCACTTCTTCGTCGTCAAAGGTCGGTGGGGTGAAGACATCAAGATCTTTCAGACCACGACCCTGCAGCAGTTCAGTGACGGTACGTTCCAGCGCCACGCCGAAATCCGGGTGTGCGCCGAAGGAAGCGAAGCAGGTACCGTTGGTCGGGTTGAACAGGACAACGCAAATCACCGGATACTTGCCACCCAGCGAGCCATCGTAGGCGAAAATTGGGAAACCTTCAGCTTCCAGTGTGGCGATGGACTCCACCACTGCCGGATAGCGCGCCATGACTTCGGCCGGGATTTCCGGCAGGCTGATGCTTTCCGCAATAATGCGGTTCTTCACATGACGCTCAAAGACTTCAGACAGGCCCTGAACGCGCGCTTCGTTAGGCGTGTTACCCGCGGACATGCCGTTAGAAACATACAGGTTGCCGATAATATTCATCGGAATATAGACAATCTGGTTATCCGACTGACGGGTAAACGGCAGGCCGCAGACGCCACGTTCTTCATTACCAGACTGCAGATCGATAAGCATGCTGCCAGTCAGTTCGTTATCTGGATCGTAAAACGCTCGCAGACGTGCATCCAGTAAACCTTCTGGTACATCGTCTTCTTCTGTCAGCGGGAACCATTTTTCGTTCGGATAATGCACGAACGGGCCATTGGCGATAGTTTCGCCCAACCAGAAATCCGCAAAGAAATAGTTAGTCGACAGACGCTCAAAGTATTCGCCCAGCGCGGAAGCCAACGCCGCTTTTTTCGTCGCGCCTTTACCGTTGGTGAAGCACAGCGCGCATTCTTTGTCGCGAATATGTACAGACCAGACGTTAGGGACGGGATTCAACCACGAGGCTTCTTCAATTTGAAAACCGAGGTCGAGCAATTTTTGCTGGAAGCGAGCGATGGAGTCTTCCAGAGCGGCATCTTTGCCGGGGATAAATGTTTGCGTCATGAAAATCACTTTTGTCGTACGGAAAGCGCGCAATGATACGGGTTTTCAATGAACGGCGCTATCGCCGCCGGAGCTCAGGCGTAAATAAAAGCATTGGCTATGCTTTCTTACAACCAACCACGTTTAGAGCATATTAATGAAAGCTTTCGATTTGCACCGTATGGCGCTTGATAAGGTGCCCATGGATTTTCTGGGGGAAGTTGCGTTACGCAGCCTCTACACCTTTATATTGGTTTTTCTGTTTTTAAAAATCACCGGACGTCGCGGCGTACGCCAGATGTCGCTTTTTGAAGTGCTGATCATCCTTACGCTGGGTTCTGCAGCGGGAGACGTGGCATTCTATGACGATGTCCCGATGCTGCCAGTGCTGGTGGTTTTTATTACTCTTGCTGTGCTGTATCGGTTGGTGATGTGGCTAATGGCGCATAGTGAAAAAATGGAGGACCTGCTGGAGGGCAAACCCGTCGTGATCATTGAAGATGGCGAGCTGGCATGGTCAAAGCTCAATAGTGCCAATATGACGGAATTTGAATTCTTTATGGAACTGCGTTTGAACGGCGTGGAGCAATTGGGACAGGTAAAACTGGCTATTCTGGAGACGAATGGACAAATCAGCGTCTACTTCTTTGCCGATGAAGACGTAAAGCCGGGGCTCAGTATTTTACCTAGGCACTGTACGCAACGATTTAAAGTAATGCCTGAAGCAGGGGACTATGCCTGTATACGTTGTAGCGAAGTGGTGCAAATGAACGCCGGAGATCATCAATTATGTCCACGCTGTGCAAATCCAGAATGGTCGAAGGCCAGTCAGGCAAAACGGGTTACCTGACAGCAAAAATCTCGGTTTTTACCCGTCAATCCGATAGATTCTGTTGTGTGACCAATGACACATTTTTACCCTGGTCAGTTTTACCCATTGCGGCGCGTGTCACTGAATGATAAAACCGATATCCACAGGAATAACTTATACCAATGTCTGTCACCGGATTATCGTCAATGACAGGATGTGGATTGGACAACAACACAACGTGGTGAGGGGAAATGGCTCAGGTCTTTAATTTTAGTTCAGGTCCGGCAATGCTACCGGCAGAAGTACTTAAACTGGCTCAACAGGATCTTCGCGACTGGAACGGTCTTGGCACGTCGGTGATGGAAATTAGCCACCGTGGCAAAGAATTCATCCAGGTCGCCGAGGAAGCGGAGCAGGATTTTCGCGATCTTCTTAGCATCCCCTCCAACTATAAAGTGTTGTTCTGCCATGGCGGTGGTCGTGGGCAGTTCGCGGGTATCCCGTTAAATATTCTGGGTGATAAAACCACCGCGGATTACGTCGATGCCGGTTATTGGGCCGCCAGTGCAATTAAAGAAGCGAAAAAATACTGCACGCCAAACGTTATTGATGCCAAAGTCAGCGTTGACGGCCTGCGTGCTGTTAAGCCGATGAGTGAATGGCAGCTTTCTGATAACGCGGCGTACCTGCACTATTGTCCGAACGAAACTATCGATGGCATTGCGATCGATGAAACACCGAATTTTGCCAGCAACGTTGTGGTCACGGCTGATCTGTCCTCTACCATTCTTTCCGCACCGCTTGACGTTAGCCGTTACGGCGTAATTTATGCCGGGGCACAGAAAAACATCGGCCCGGCCGGCCTGACGATTGTCATCGTCCGTGAAGATTTGCTGGGTAAAGCTCATGTATCATGCCCGTCAATCCTCGACTATACCGTGCTGAATGACAACGACTCCATGTTCAATACACCGCCAACCTTTGCCTGGTATCTGTCTGGCCTGGTCTTTAAATGGCTGAAAAAGCAGGGTGGTGTTAATGCAATGGATAAGATTAACCAGCAAAAATCGGAACTGCTGTACGGCGTAATTGATAACAGCGATTTCTACCGTAACGATGTGGCGAAATCCAACCGTTCACGCATGAACGTACCGTTCCAGTTGGCTGACAGCGCACTGGATAAACTGTTCCTGGAAGAGTCTTTTGCTGCGGGCCTGCACGCGCTGAAAGGGCATCGTGTGGTCGGCGGTATGCGTGCGTCCATCTACAATGCAATGCCGCTTGAAGGTGTAAAAGCACTGACCGATTTCATGGTCGATTTTGAACGCCGTCGCGGCTAATCTGCTGTACTTTTCATCCCCACAGCCCGTCTGTGGGGTTTTTATGTCTGTTTTTGAGAGTCGAGTTTCATGGAATCCCTGACGTTACAACCCATTGCGCGGGTGGATGGCACAATCAATCTGCCTGGATCCAAAAGTGTTTCTAACCGCGCTTTGCTGCTGGCCGCATTAGCCAATGGCACCACTGTCCTGACCAACCTGCTGGACAGCGATGATGTTCGCCATATGCTTAATGCTCTGAATGTGTTAGGGATTAGCTATACCCTTTCTGCTGATCGTACCCGCTGCGAGATTATTGGCAATGGTGGTGCATTACATGCGCAAGGCTCAGTGGAACTGTTCCTTGGTAATGCCGGAACCGCAATGCGCCCGCTGGCCGCAGCGCTATGTCTGGGCAGCAATGACATCGTGCTGACGGGCGAACCGCGCATGAAAGAGCGCCCGATAGGCCATCTGGTTGATGCGCTGCGCCAGGGCGGAGCCAAAATTGACTATCTGGAGCAGGAAAACTATCCACCTTTACGTCTGCGCGGTGGCTTTACCGGTGGCCAGGTTGAGGTAGACGGTAGCGTTTCCAGCCAGTTCCTCACTGCGCTGCTGATGACTGCGCCGCTTGCGCCGCAGGATACGACGATTGCAATTAAAGGTGACTTGGTATCCAAACCTTACATTGATATCACACTGAACCTGATGAAAACGTTTGGTGTTGAAATTGAAAATCAAAACTACCAGCGCTTTGTCGTGAAGGGGCAGCAGCAGTACCAGTCACCGGGTGCATACCTGGTTGAAGGCGATGCTTCTTCCGCTTCCTATTTCCTCGCGGCGGGTGCCATTAAAGGCGGTACGGTAAAAGTTACCGGGATTGGCCGTAACAGCATGCAGGGTGATATTCGTTTTGCCGATGTACTGGAAAAAATGGGTGCTACCATTACATGGGGCGACGATTTTATTGCCTGTACTCGCGGCGAGTTGAACGCAGTGGATATGGATATGAACCATATTCCTGATGCGGCGATGACCATTGCAACGGCGGCGCTGTTTGCGAAAGGCACCACAACATTACGTAATATCTACAACTGGCGCGTCAAAGAGACCGATCGTCTGTTCGCGATGGCGACGGAGTTACGCAAAGTGGGCGCGGAAGTGGAAGAGGGGCATGACTTTATCCGCATCACCCCGCCTGCAACATTGCAATTTGCGGACATCGCGACCTATAACGATCACCGCATGGCGATGTGTTTCTCGCTGGTGGCGCTGTCTGATACGCCTGTGACCATTCTTGATCCAAAATGTACCGCCAAAACTTTCCCGGATTATTTCGAACAGCTGGCGCGTATTAGTACATCTGCCTGATCCTCACGAAACGTCGGTCCTCGGACTGGCGTTTCTGTGTCCGTAACCGCACTGTTTTTACGCTTACAACTAATGCTAACTTGTGGATGATTTAACTTATTTATTTGTTTTTATTATAAATATCATCGGAAGATTAGCATGAAAAATAAATCACTCTTTTTGGCGTTGGCGGTTTCCGCTACGTTGCTGGCAGGTTGTAAAAATGGCGTAAATGGCGACCTTGTTGCCAGTTCTGGTATGGCAGCTTATAAAGCTGCGACGCTTACCGACGCTGATGTCAAATCCCTCTCTAACAGCTCATGTAAGCAGATGGATAGTGAAAACCAGCTGGCGGGCGCAAAAAGCAAATACACTAAGCGTCTGAATAAAATTGCGAAAGCGTTGGGTAATAACATTGATGGAACGCCGGTCAACTATAAAGTTTATATGACCAGTGATATCAATGCCTGGGCAATGGCGAATGGATGTGTACGTGTTTATTCGGGCTTGATGGACCTGATGACCGACAATGAAATTGAAGGCGTGCTGGGTCATGAGTTGGGCCATGTTTCTTTAGGGCACTCACGTAAAGCAATGCAGACCGCGTATGCCACACTTGCTGCGCGCGATGCTATTTCTGCGACCAGCGGCGTCGCTTCTCAGCTTTCCCAGTCTCAGTTGGGCGATCTGGCGGAAGGTGTGATTAACTCAGCCTTCTCCCGTAGCCAGGAATCGGATGCGGATGACTTTTCCTATGATTTGCTGAAAAAACGCGGTATTGACCGTCAGGGGTTAGTGACTGCGTTTGATAAGTTTGCCACGATGGACGCAGGCCATGCAAAATCACTGATGGATTCTCATCCGGCATCTGACGATCGCGCTCAGCATATGCGTGAACGTATCGCAGCAGATAAAAAGTAAAACAGTGCCATCTTCCGGGCTGGTTTCTCGCCAGCCCGCTATAATTGCGCAATTCTTCCACATATCGTTACAGACTAATCGGGTTTTTACACTCTGTATTAACGATCATTAGCGTTGGCGCGTATAATGCGCGGCGTTCACGTTAATGTACGCCCGTTTAAGGAGAAAAAGATGACGGCAATTGCCCCGGTTATTACCATTGATGGCCCAAGCGGTGCAGGAAAAGGCACCTTGTGCAAGGCAATGGCGGAAGCATTGCAGTGGCATCTGTTAGATTCAGGCGCGATCTACCGCGTACTGGCGCTCGCAGCGTTACATCACCATGTTGATGTCACTTCTGAAGATGCTCTGGTACCGCTTGCCTCACACCTGGATGTGCGTTTTATCTCAACAGACGGCAACCTTGAAGTCATTCTTGAAGGTGAGGATGTCAGCGGTGAAATCCGTACCCAGGAAGTGGCGAATGCCGCCTCTCAGGTCGCGGCGTTTCCTCGCGTGCGTGAAGCGCTTTTACGTCGTCAACGCGCATTTCGCGAAACCCCAGGTCTGATTGCTGATGGACGTGATATGGGGACCGTGGTGTTCCCGGATGCGCCGGTGAAAATTTTTCTGGACGCCTCCTCGCAAGAACGTGCGCATAGACGTATGCTACAGTTGCAGGAGAAGGGCTTTAGTGTTAACTTTGAACGCCTTTTGGCCGAGATCGAAGAACGCGATTATCGCGATCGTAACCGTGCTGTAGCGCCGCTGGTTCCTGCTGCTGATGCTTTAGTTTTGGATTCAACCCGATTAAGCATTGAGCAAGTGATTGAAAAAGCGTTACAATACGCGCGCCAAAAACTGGCTCTCGCTTAAGTGCGACCGAATTTGCAGTACCCCCGTTGCAATGGATTGACAGCGGGTATGTTAAACAACCCCATCCGGCATGGAGCCAGGTGGACGTTAAATATGAAACCTGAAGATTAAACATGACTGAATCTTTTGCTCAACTGTTTGAAGAATCCTTAAAAGAAATCGAAACCCGTCCGGGTTCCATCGTTCGTGGTGTTGTTGTTGCTATCGACAAAGACGTAGTACTGGTTGACGCTGGTCTGAAATCTGAGTCCGCCATTCCGGCAGAGCAGTTCAAAAACGCCCAGGGCGAGCTGGAAATCCAGGTTGGTGACGAAGTTGACGTTGCTCTGGATGCAGTAGAAGACGGCTTCGGTGAAACCCTGCTGTCCCGTGAAAAAGCTAAACGTCACGAAGCTTGGATCACGCTGGAAAAAGCTTACGAAGAAGCTGCAACCGTTACTGGTGTTATCAATGGCAAAGTCAAGGGTGGCTTCACTGTTGAGCTGAATGGTATTCGCGCGTTCCTGCCGGGTTCCCTGGTAGACGTTCGTCCGGTCCGCGACACGCTGCACCTGGAAGGCAAAGAGCTTGAATTCAAAGTAATCAAGCTGGATCAGAAGCGTAACAACGTTGTTGTTTCCCGTCGTGCCGTTATCGAATCCGAAAACAGCGCAGAACGCGATCAGCTGCTGGAAAACCTGCAGGAAGGCATGGAAGTTAAAGGTATCGTTAAGAACCTCACTGACTACGGTGCATTCGTTGATCTGGGTGGCGTTGACGGCCTGCTGCACATCACCGACATGGCATGGAAACGCGTTAAGCATCCGAGCGAAATCGTAAACGTTGGCGACGAAATCACTGTTAAAGTGCTGAAGTTCGACCGCGAGCGTACTCGTGTATCTCTGGGCCTGAAACAGCTGGGCGAAGATCCATGGGTAGCTATCGCTAAGCGTTATCCAGAAGGTACCAAACTGACTGGCCGCGTGACCAACCTGACCGACTACGGCTGCTTCGTTGAAATCGAAGAAGGCGTTGAAGGCCTGGTTCACGTTTCCGAAATGGATTGGACCAACAAAAACATCCACCCGTCCAAAGTTGTTAACGTTGGCGACGTAGTGGAAGTTATGGTTCTGGATATCGACGAAGAACGTCGTCGTATCTCCCTGGGTCTGAAACAGTGCAAAAACAACCCATGGCAGCAGTTCGCGGAAACCCACAACAAGGGCGACCGTGTTGAAGGTAAAATCAAGTCTATCACTGACTTCGGTATCTTCATCGGCCTGGACGGCGGCATCGACGGCCTGGTTCACCTGTCTGACATCTCCTGGAACGTTGCAGGCGAAGAAGCAGTTCGTGAATACAAAAAAGGCGACGAAATCGCAGCAGTTGTTCTGCAGGTTGACGCAGAGCGTGAGCGTATCTCTCTGGGCGTTAAACAGCTCGCAGAAGATCCGTTCAACAACTGGGTTGCACTGAACAAGAAAGGCGCAATCGTAAACGGTAAAGTCACTGCAGTTGACGCTAAAGGCGCAACCGTAGAACTGGCTGACGGCGTTGAAGGTTACCTGCGCGCTTCTGAAGCTTCACGTGACCGCGTTGAAGATGCAACTCTGGTTCTGAGCGTAGGCGACGACGTCGAAGCTAAATTCACCGGCGTTGATCGTAAGAACCGTGCAATCAGCCTGTCTGTTCGTGCTAAAGACGAAGCTGATGAGAAAGATGCAATCGCAACTGTTAACAAACAGGAAGATGCTAACTTCTCTAACAACGCAATGGCTGAAGCTTTCAAAGCAGCTAAAGGCGAGTAATATCGAGTGCTCTAAATCCTTTGTGCTGTTAACGGCACAAAGGATGACGAGTAGCTTGACAGATTACAGGATTCGTCCTGTAATCAATGACAAAGGGCGGCTACGGCCGCCCTTAATCAATGCAGCAGCTAATTATGCCTTTAAGGAACCGGAGGAATCATGACCAAGTCAGAATTGATTGAAAGACTTGCAACCCAGCAACCTCATATTCCCGCGAAAGCGGTTGAAGATGCAGTTAAAGAGATGCTGGAACATATGGCCTCGACTCTTGCGCAGGGCGAGCGTATTGAAATCCGCGGTTTCGGCAGCTTCTCTTTGCATTACCGCGCACCACGCACCGGACGTAATCCGAAGACCGGCGATAAAGTGGATCTGGAAGGGAAATACGTTCCGCACTTTAAACCAGGTAAAGAACTGCGCGACCGCGCCAATATTTACGGTTAAGTTTTTAGCGAGACTTAACGCCGAGAAAAGCACCCACATGGGTGCTTTTTTCATTTCTGTGCGCCTATCCTGGAATCCTCATCCCAGTTAATTTGTACGTTACAACCCCCACTAAATGTCTGCGGAACTCAGGTCGTATAACGATAAATTGATGCCAGACAATCGTCGAAGAGTACTGCACACTCCCTGTAACAGGGAGGTTATTGATGAAAATAACAACGGTGAGTACGTGTGCATTATTCGGCATTCTCCCACTCATGCTATTACCTACGCTGCCAGGCATGTTGTGTATCGGCATTGTATTTTGTTTGGCATGTCTGCTCTGTTTTCTCCCCCACAAATATATACGTTCCGCCGGACTAACCCTGCTGTTTTTTCTTTGGGGAATCCTGGCTGCGAAAGAGGCTCTGTGGGCCGGTAATACGCTGCCTGCGAAAACCCAGCAAGCCATTGTGCAGATAACCGGAACTGACAATATGACAACGCACTACGGCCAAATCACTCACCTTCAGGGGAGACGAATCTTTCCTGCACAAGGAATCGTCTTGTACGGACAGTATTTACCCGGTGATGTTTGTGCGGGTCAGACATGGGCGATGACATTGAAAGTCCGCGCCGTACACGGTCAATTAAACGAAGGCGGATTTGATAGCCAGCGTTACGCATTGGCGCAGCATCAACCGTTGACGGGGCGATTCTTACAGGCTTCGGTTATCACACCACAATGCAGTTTGCGTTCGCGATTTCTCGACTCATTGAAAACGGTACTCGCCGACTATCCCTGGCAGCAGGTCATACTGGGTCTGGGAATGGGTGAGCGCTTGTCCGTGTCACAAGAGGTGAAAACGATTATGCGTGATACCGGCACGGCTCATTTGATGGCTATCTCCGGGCTGCATATTGCGTTTGCTGCACTTCTGGCTGGCGGAATAATTCGCGCGGGACAATTTTTTATGCCCGCCAGATGGATTTGTTGGCAGGTTCCATTAGTGGGTGGGATTGTCTGCGCCACATTATATGCCTGGCTGACGGGGCTGCAACCCCCGGCATTACGAACGGTTGTTGCGCTGCTAGTCTGGGGGGCGCTAAGACTTAGCAGCAGGCAGTGGAGCGGATGGTCGGTATGGATCTGCTGTCTGGCAGCCATTCTGGTGGTGGATCCTGTTGCCGTTCTTTCGCAAAGTCTATGGTTGTCTGCATCCGCCGTTGCGGCACTGCTGTTCTGGTACCAATGGGTACCGCTCCCGGACTGGCCGCTGTCGCGTGCTGGTCGTCAATTTCTGGCTCTGGCTCATCTGCAATTGGGTATTACGCTTCTGCTTCTTCCCGTACAAATCGCATTGTTTCACGGTTTTAGTCTGACCTCGTTTCCGGCTAATTTGTTTGCCGTCCCTTTGGTCACGTTTGTTTCCGTACCCTTGATATTAGCAGGCATGATCGTGCATTTAGCCGGACTGGTGATGATTGAATCGAATCTGTGGTATTTAGCGGATCGTTCTCTGGCGCTACTATTTTGGGGGCTCAGGAGCCTGCCTGAAGGGTGGATCAATATTGATGCACGCTGGCAATGGCTCGCATTTTTACCCGGAATGATGATTATCGCATGGCGACTAAATATCTTGCGTACGCTACCGGTGGTCTGTTTCTCTGCGCTACTTTTGCTGAGTGGGCCGCTTTGGCGTGCACCGCGTACAGATGTGTGGCAAGTGCATATGCTGGATGTCGGGCAGGGGCTGGCGATGGTGATTGTGCGTAATGGAAAAGCGCTGCTTTACGATACCGGTCTGGCATGGCCTGAAGGCGATAGCGCGCAACAGCTGATTATTCCCTGGTTGCGTTGGCATAATCTGGAGCCGGAAGGGGTCATTTTAAGTCATGAACATATGGATCACCGGGGAGGGTTGCACTCCTTACAACAAGCCTGGCCATCACTATGGATAAGAAGTCCGCTAGGCTGGAAAGGACACCTCCCGTGTTTTCGCGGAGAACGTTGGCAATGGCAAGGGTTAACCTTCAGTGCGCACTGGCCTGTGCGTGGAAGTACAGGGCAGGGGAATAACCACTCCTGCGTGGTTAAAGTTGATGATGGGTATCAGAGTGTTCTGCTGACCGGTGATATTGAGTCTCCCGCTGAACAAAAAATGCTAAGTCACTACTGGCAGCATCTGCAGTCTACGGTGATGCAGGTTCCGCATCATGGCAGCAATACTTCATCATCATTGGCACTCATTCAGCGAGTTGACGGGCAGGCCGCATTAGCCTCTTCATCCCGTTACAACGCCTGGCGTCTGCCATCCTGGAAAGTGAAGCAACGTTATCGGAAACAAAATTATCAATGGCTGGATACACCACATCAGGGGCAGATTACGCTGGATTTTTACCAAAAAAACTGGCGAATACACAGCTTGCGGGATCAGATTTTACCTCGTTGGTATCATCAGTGGTTTGGCGTGTCGGAGGATAACGGGTAGAATATGCGGCTATTCTAACAAATGCTGGTTTTTTGAATGCATAACGATAAAGATCTCTCTACGTGGCAGACGTTTCGCCGACTATGGCCAACCATAGCGCCTTTTAAATCGGGTCTGATCGTGGCGGGTATAGCGTTAGTCCTTAACGCGGCCAGCGATACCTTCATGTTATCGCTCCTTAAACCATTACTGGATGATGGTTTTGGTAAAACGGATCGTTCGGTGCTGCTGTGGATGCCGCTGGTGGTCATTGGGCTGATGATAGTTCGTGGCTTAACCAGTTATGTCTCCAGCTACTGTATCTCATGGGTGTCAGGCAAAGTGGTCATGACCATGCGTCGCCGCCTGTTTGGTCATATGATGGGCATGCCAGTCTCCTTTTTTGATAAACAGTCTACAGGTACGCTGTTGTCACGTATTACCTATGATTCAGAGCAGGTCGCGTCATCGTCTTCCGGCGCGCTGATCACCGTGGTACGTGAAGGGGCATCAATCATTGGTCTGTTTATCATGATGTTCTATTACAGCTGGCAGCTGTCACTGATCCTGATTGTACTGGCGCCAATTGTGTCAGTGGCGATCCGTGTGGTTTCCAAGCGCTTTCGTAGCATCAGTAAAAACATGCAAAACACTATGGGGCAGGTTACGACCAGTGCGGAGCAGATGCTGAAAGGCCACAAAGAAGTTCTGATTTTTGGTGGTCAGGAAGTCGAAACCAAGCGCTTTGATAAGGTCAGCAACAAGATGCGTTTGCAGGGTATGAAGATGGTTTCCGCTTCTTCTATCTCTGACCCTATCATCCAGTTGATTGCGTCTCTGGCTCTGGCCTTCGTGTTATATGCGGCCAGCTTCCCAAGCGTAATGGAAAACCTGACGGCAGGGACAATTACTGTTGTCTTCTCCTCAATGATCGCGCTGATGCGTCCGTTGAAATCGCTGACCAACGTCAACGCGCAGTTCCAGCGCGGTATGGCGGCGTGCCAGACCTTGTTTACTATTCTGGATAGCGAACAGGAGAAAGATGAAGGTAAACGTGTTATCGAGCGTGCTACCGGCGATCTCGAGTTCCGCAACGTGACTTTCACCTATCCGGGGCGTGAAGTACCGGCTCTGCGTAACATCAACCTGAATATTCCCGCGGGTAAAACCGTTGCTCTGGTTGGCCGTTCGGGCTCAGGGAAATCCACCATCGCCAGCCTGATTACGCGCTTCTACGATATTGATGAAGGGCAGATTCTGATGGATGGACACGATCTGCGCGAATATACCCTGGCATCCCTGCGCGATCAGGTTGCGTTGGTTTCGCAGAATGTGCACTTGTTTAACGATACGGTTGCCAACAACATCGCCTACGCGCGTACCGATATGTACAGCCGTGAGCAGATCGAAAAAGCGGCACAGATGGCCTACGCCATGGATTTCATCAACAAGATGGATAATGGTCTGGATACGGTGATTGGTGAAAACGGCGTCCTGCTTTCCGGCGGACAACGTCAGCGTATCGCTATCGCCCGTGCCTTGTTGCGTGACAGCCCAATTCTGATCCTTGATGAAGCAACATCAGCTCTTGATACCGAATCTGAACGTGCGATTCAGTCTGCGCTGGATGAGCTACAGAAAAACCGTACTTCTCTGGTCATTGCTCACCGTCTTTCAACCATTGAACAAGCCGACGAAATCATCGTGGTGGAGGATGGTCTGATTGTCGAGCGCGGAACCCATAGCGACCTGATTGAGCAGCGCGGGGTCTATGCGCAATTACACAAAATGCAATTCGGTCAATGATCGCACGTATCTGGTCTGGTGAATCGCCGCTGTGGCGATTGTTACTTCCACTCTCCTGGCTTTATGGCCTGGTGAGTGGCGGGATCCGCCTATGCTACAAGCTTGGGCTGAAACGCGCTTGGCGCGCGCCAGTACCGGTTGTGGTGGTCGGAAACCTTACAGCCGGCGGCAATGGCAAAACACCGGTGGTGATTTGGCTGGTTGAACAACTGCAGCAACGCGGGATTCGCGTGGGCGTGGTGTCGCGTGGTTACGGCGGGAAAGCGGCTGCTTACCCGTTGTTATTGACCGCAGAGACCACTACCGCAGAAGCGGGTGATGAACCTGTGCTGATCGCCCAACGTACCGGCGTGCCGGTAGCGGTATCCCCGGTAAGATCGGATGCGGTAAAAGCCATTTTGGCCCAACATGACGTGCAGATTATTGTGACCGACGATGGGCTACAGCACTATCGTCTGGCGCGAGATGTTGAAATCGTGGTTATTGACGGCGAACGTCGGTTTGGCAACGGCTGGTGGCTTCCCGCTGGTCCAATGCGGGAACGCGCAGGTCGCTTAAAATCGGTGGATGCGACTATTGTTAACGGTGGCGTTGCGCAACCAGGTGAAATCCCTATGCGACTTGAACCGGGGCTGGCCGTTAATTTACGTACAGGCGAACGCCGTGATGTAGCGCAATTGCCCAATATTGTCGCCATGGCGGGCATTGGTCACCCTCCGCGTTTTTTTGCCACGCTGAAAGCATGCGGTGCCAGCGTGCAAAAAAGCATTGCGCTGGCAGACCATCAGTCTCTGACCTACAGTGACGTCAGTGCGTTTGTAAACGCCGGGCAAACGCTGGTGATGACGGAAAAAGATGCGGTTAAGTGCCGGGCATTTGCCGATGAAAACTGGTGGTATTTACCTGTTGACGCACATTTGTCAGGCGATCGGCCTGACGTGTTGCTGGATAGCTTAATCTCGCTGACTCGCTAACTGATTCACGCTGCGGCAGCGAATCATTTATGAGGCCATAGATGTCGTTGCCGCACCTTTCTCTGACGGATGCCCGTCATCTTCACCTTGCCGCTCAAGGTCTGCTGAAAAAAACACGCCGTCGGGCAACCCCGGCAGATATTCTCGCGACTATTTCGCGCATGTCGTTACTGCAAATCGATACCATCAATATTGTGGCGCGAAGTCCTTACCTGGTGCTGTTTAGTCGTTTAGGCGATTATTCACCCCAATGGCTGGACGACTCGTTACAGCAGGGCGAACTGATGGAATACTGGGCGCACGAGGCCTGCTTTTTGCCGCGCAGCGATTTTATGCTGATACGTCACCGCATGCTGGCCCCGGAGAATATGGGCTGGAAGTATAAAGCGGCGTGGATGAAAGAACATGCTCATGAAATTGAGCAACTGCTCCAGCACATCCAGCATAACGGACCGGTACGATCTGCTGATTTTGAGCATCCACGCAAGGGGAGCAGCGGCTGGTGGGAATGGAAACCGCAAAAGCGTCATCTTGAAGGGCTGTTCACTGCCGGGAAAGTGATGGTGGTGGAACGGCGTAATTTCCAGCGCGTGTATGATTTAACCCATCGCGTCATGCCACACTGGGACGATGAACGCGACCCACTTTCACAGGAAGATGCTGAAAGCGTCATGCTGGATAACAGCGCCCGTAGTCTGGGGATTTTCCGCGAACAATGGCTGGCAGACTACTATCGCCTGAAGCGCCCGGCGCTAAAAAACTGGTGCAACGAACGGGCGGAACAGCAACAGATTATTCCTGTCGACGTTGAAGGGCTGGGAACGCTGTGGCTGCATAGCCACCTTCAGCCGCTACTCGAACAGGCGCTGGCGGGCAAATTAACGGCGACCCACAGCGCAGTGTTATCGCCTTTTGATCCGGTGGTTTGGGATCGTAAACGGGCAGAGCAGCTATTCGATTTTAGCTACCGGCTGGAGTGTTACACGCCAGCACCAAAACGTCAGTACGGTTATTTCGTCTTGCCGTTGCTGCACCGCGGGCAGTTGGTTGGGCGAATGGATGCCAAAATGCACCGTAAAACGGGCGTGCTGGACGTGATTTCGCTGTGGTTACAGGATGGGGTTAAGCCTGGGGTGACTTTGCAAAAAGGATTGTTTCAGGCGATTGACGATTTTGCCCGCTGGCAACTGGCAACACGCGTGACGCTGGGACGTTATCCTGAAGGTTTATTTGCTGATGCACGCCGTGGTTGGGAAATAGACCCAGCCCATTAAGCGATTATGTTAATATTTACGGATTCACAATCCGGTCCATCTGGAGGAACTATGGATCATCGTCTGCTTGAAATCATTGCCTGCCCGGTATGCAATGGCAAACTCTGGTTTAACCAGGAAAAACAGGAACTGATTTGTAAACTGGATAACCTTGCTTTCCCACTGCGTGATGGCATTCCTGTGTTACTGGAAACCGAAGCCCGCGTTCTGACTGCTGATGAGAGTAAATCATGAGTTTTGTGGTCATTATTCCTGCGCGTTATGCGTCCACTCGTCTGCCGGGCAAGCCGCTACTGGATATCAACGGCAAGCCTATGATCGTGCATGTCCTGGAGCGTGCGCGTGAATCTGGCGCTGAACGTATCATCGTGGCCACCGATCACGAGGATGTTGCTCGCGCGGTAGAAGCGGTGGGGGGGGAAGTGTGCATGACCCGCGCCGATCACCAGTCTGGTACGGAGCGCCTGGCGGAAGTCGTCGAGAAATGTGGTTTTAGCGATGATACCGTTATTGTGAACGTACAGGGTGATGAGCCGATGATTCCGGCGGTCATTATTCGCCAGGTGGCTGAGAATCTGGCGCAACGTCAGGTCGGCATGGCGACTCTTGCGGCTCCGATTCACAGTGCGGAAGAGGCATTTAATCCGAATGCGGTAAAAGTCGTTTTGGACGCTGAAGGATATGCGCTCTATTTTTCACGCGCGACCATCCCATGGGATCGCGATCGTTTCGCCAAAAGTCTGGAAACGGTGGGGGACACCTTCCTGCGCCATCTGGGCATTTACGGCTATCGCGCCGGTTTTATTCGCCGCTATGTTAACTGGCAGCCTAGCCCGCTTGAGCATATCGAAATGCTGGAGCAGCTGCGAGTGCTGTGGTACGGCGAAAAAATTCACGTTGCCGTCGCAAAAGAAGTCCCGGGTACCGGCGTAGACACTACCGAAGATCTCGAGCGCGTTCGCGCCGAAATGCCTTAGTTTTTCTCACGGCACTCCCCCATATTGATGCGTATTTTTGGGAGGAGTGTCGTATCGTTGCGCTTTCCCTCAACTTTTCTTTTCATCAATTGATCTCATCCGGGTGACATCTGTCTGCCCGACGCTCATTATGAAAGCAGTAGCATTTATGAGGGCAATCTGAAATGGAACAGTTGCGTGCCGAACTCAGCCACCTGCTGGGCGAAAAACTCAGTCGTATAGAATGCGTGAATGAAAAAGTGGATACGGCCCTGTGGTCACTGTACGACAGCCAGGGAAATCCGATGCCGCTGATGGCGAGAAGTTTCACCACGCCAGGTATGGCGCAGCAACTGGCATGGAAAACCTCCATGTTAGCGCGCAGCGGTACGGTGCGTATGCCCGTCATTTACGGGGTCTTAACCCACGAAGAGCATCCCGGCCCCGATGTGTTACTGCTTGAGCGTTTACGGGGTGTGCCGGTGGAAGCGCCAGCCCGAACGCCCGAACGCTGGGAACATTTAAAAGATCAGATCGTAGAAGGTCTGCTGTCATGGCATCGGCAGGATAGCCGTGGCTGCGTGGGAATGGTGGATAACACGCAAGAGAATATCTGGCCATCCTGGTATCGCCAGCGTGTTGAGGTGCTGTGGACCACGTTAAATCAGTTCAACAATACTGGCTTGACGATGCAGGATAAGCGGATCCTGTTTCGTACCCGTGAGTGTTTACCCGCTTTATTTGAAGGATTCAATGATAACTGCGTACTGATCCACGGTAATTTCAGTTTACGTAGCATGCTCAAAGACGCCCGTAGCGATCAGCTACTGGCCATGGTGGGACCGGGGTTGATGCTGTGGGCGCCCAGAGAGTATGAATTGTTCCGTTTAATGGATAACGCGCTGGCGGAAAGCCTGCTTTGGCAATACCTGCAACGCGCGCCCGTGGCGGAGTCCTTCATCTGGCGGCGCTGGCTGTATGTGTTATGGGATGAGGTGGCGCAACTGGTCAACACCGGACGTTTTAATCGCACCAACTTTGACCTGGCAACGAAATCACTGCTGCCGTGGCTCGCCTGACTATCCCGTTACGGCATTGCCGGATGGCGGCGTGAGCGCCTTATCCGGCCTACAATTCTGCGCTGAACGCCTGGGGCTGATAAGCCGCGTTAGCGTCGCCGTCAGGCAATATTTCTGTCAGTGCTCCGATCCCTTTAACCACTGCCAGATGCGACCCAATGTTTCGTAACCAACACGATCGCTATGCATCAACCAGACGGGAGAGGGGATCGCGCGCTCCCACGGATTTAGCGGTGAATCAATTGCTAACTGATTAGCCGGCGCGGGCAACGGGTGTAGTCCAGCTTGTTGGAAGAAAATCATTGCTCGTGGTAAGTGCGATGCGGAGGTCACCAGCAGGAACGGCGCGCTGCCGATGGCCTGCTTAACTGCTGCGGCTTCTTCTTCAGTATCTTTAGGTTTATCCAGCGTGATGATATCACCGGGTGGCACACCCAGTGACTGCGCTACGCGGGCTCCCGCTTCTGCAGTACTGACGTTATTGCTCTTTGCCGCAGCACCGGTAAAGATAAGCTTCGATCCCGGATTAGCACGCCAGAGGCGAATACCTTCATTCAGACGCGGAAGACTGTTGCTGATTAGGTTTGAACTTGGTGCCCACTGAGGATTCCAGGTATACCCTCCGCCCAGCACCACAATGTATTCCACTTTTTGTGTATCCTGCCAGGTTGGATAGCTGTCCTCAATCGGTTTCAGTAGGCTATCAGCGACGGGTTGCAAGCTAAGAAGTAACAGCGCCAGCCAACTCAGGCTAATGCACACTTTCCCTGTTTTTTGAAAGCGGCTAAACCAGAGCAGCGCCAGGCCTATACCCATGATAATGAGCATTAGCGGAAGTGGCAGCATCATACCGCCAATCACTTTCTTCAGCGTAAAAAGCATCCTTTTTGGTTCCTTTTTTAACCATACAGCAGGGGATCTGCAGCGATATTACACCAGGAAGGTTCATTCTCGGCGTGGGTGTGACAAAATAGCGGTTTTACTTAGTCACCCTAAAGCCAGCATGTGGAGAGCCTGATGCGGGATCGCAATTTTGATGACATTGCAGAGAAGTTTTCCCGTAACATTTACGGCACCACTAAAGGTCAGCTTCGCCAGACGATCCTCTGGCAGGATCTGGACAAACTTCTTGCCGACTACGCGGGCAAGACATTGCGTGTGCTTGATGCGGGTGGCGGAGAAGGGCAGACAGCCATTCTGATGGCGCAGCGGGGCCATCACGTTACCTTGTGCGATCTTTCTGCTGAGATGGTGGCGCGAGCGCAACGGGCGGCAGAAGAGCAAGGTGTGAGCGACAACATGCATTTTATACATTGTGCCGCTCAGGATATCCCACAGCATTTGGATTCTCAGGTTGATCTGATATTGTTTCATGCTGTGCTGGAATGGGTGGCCGATCCACAAGCCGTCTTAAAAACATTGTGGTCGATGTTACGCCCGGGCGGTGCTTTATCGCTGATGTTCTACAATGCAAATGGCCTGTTGATGCGTAATGTGTTGGTCGGTAATTTCGGCTATGTACAGCAGGGAATGTATAAAAAGAAACGGCGCACGTTGTCTCCCGATTTCCCGCGCGACCCTCAGCAGGTCTATGGCTGGCTGGAGGAGATTGGCTGGGAGATAACCGGTAAAACGGGCGTGAGGGTGTTTCATGATTATCTGCGTGATAAACAAAAACAGCATGACTGTTTTGATGCTTTAACAGAAATAGAAACGCGCTATTGCCGCCAGGAACCGTATATCAGCCTTGGGCGCTATATTCATGTCACCGCGATTAAACGTCCGGCCCGAGCCGCAGATGCAAGGATAACCTATGAGTGAATTTTCCCAGACAGTCCCCGAACTGGTTGCCTGGGCCAGAAAAAATGACTTCTCCATCTCTCTGCCGGTAGACAGACTTTCGTTCCTGCTGGCGGTCGCCACATTGAACGGTGAGCGACTTGACGGTGAGATGAGTGAAGGTGAACTGGTGGATGCGTTCCGCCATGTGAGTGATGCGTTTGAGCAAACCAGCGAAACCATCGGCGTCCGCGCCAACAACGCGATCAACGATATGGTGCGTCAACGTCTGCTGAACCGCTTTACCAGCGAGCAGGCTGAAGGCAACGCCATTTACCGTTTAACGCCGCTCGGGATTGGCATCACAGATTACTATATTCGTCAGCGCGAGTTCTCTACGCTGCGTCTTTCCATGCAACTGTCGATTGTTGCAGGCGAACTGAAGCGCGCGGCGGATGCGGCAGCGGAAGGTGGCGATGAGTTCCACTGGCACCGCAACGTCTATGCGCCATTGAAATACTCGGTGGCGGAGATTTTCGACAGTATCGATCTGACCCAGCGCATCATGGATGAACAGCAGCAGCAGGTAAAAGACGACATCGCACAGTTGCTAAACAAAGACTGGCGGGCGGCGATTTCCAGCTGTGAACTGTTGCTTTCTGAAACGTCTGGTACGCTGCGTGAACTGCAGGATACGCTGGAGGCGGCGGGGGATAAGCTACAGGCTAACCTGTTACGCATCCAGGACGCCACAATGACGCATGATGATTTGCATTTTGTTGATCGGCTGGTGTTTGATTTACAAAGCAAGCTCGACCGCATTATTAGCTGGGGTCAGCAGTCCATTGACTTGTGGATCGGCTACGATCGTCATGTGCATAAATTTATCCGTACCGCGATCGATATGGATAAAAACCGCGTCTTCGCCCAGCGTCTGCGTCAGTCCGTGCAGACCTACTTTGACGACCCATGGGCGCTGACCTATGCCAACGCCGATCGTCTGCTGGATATGCGTGACGAGGAGATGGTGCTGCGTGACGAAGAGGTCACCGGTGAACTTCCGGAAGATCTGGAATATGAAGAATTTAACGAGATCCGTGAACAACTGGCGGCGATCATCGAAGAACAGCTGGCTATCTACAAATCCAGACAAACACCACTGGATCTCGGTTTGGTAGTGCGCGAGTATCTGGCGCAATACCCACGTGCGCGTCATTTCGACGTCGCGCGTATTGTTATCGATCAGGCGGTACGCCTTGGCGTAGCGCAAGCAGACTTCACCGGACTGCCAGCCAAATGGCAGCCGATTAATGATTACGGAGCCAAGGTACAGGCGCATGTCATTGACAAATATTGAACAAGTGATGCCGGTAAAGCTGGCGCAGGCGCTGGCGAATCCGTTATTTCCGGCGCTGGATAGCGCCTTACGTTCGGGCCGCCATATCGGTCTGGATGAACTGGATAATCATGCCTTCCTGATGGATTTTCAGGAATATTTTGAAGAGTTTTACAGCCGCTACAACGTGGAATTGATCCGTGCGCCGGAAGGGTTCTTTTACCTTCGTCCGCGTTCAACGACGCTCATTCCGCGTTCGGTCCTGTCTGAACTGGACATGATGGTGGGTAAAATTCTGTGCTATCTCTATCTCAGCCCGGAACGCCTGGCGAACGAAGGGATTTTTACTCAGCAAGAGCTGTATGACGAGCTGTTAACGCTGGCGGATGAAGCCAAACTGCTGAAGCTGGTAAACAACCGTTCAACCGGTTCTGACGTTGACCGCCAGAAGCTACAGGAAAAAGTGCGTTCTTCGCTCAACCGCTTGCGCCGCTTAGGCATGGTGTGGTTTCTGGGCCACGACAGCAGCAAGTTCCGTATTACAGAATCTGTCTTCCGCTTTGGCGCGGATGTGCGTAGCGGTGACGATCCGCGTGAAGCACAGCGTCGCTTAATTCGTGATGGTGAAGCGATGGCGGTCGAGAACCGTCTGCAGCTCAACGATGAGCCCGAAGAGAATCAGCCGGACAGTGGAGAAGAAGAATAATGATTGAACGCGGTAAATTTCGCTCACTTACGCTGATTAACTGGAATGGTTTTTTTGCCCGTACGTTTGATCTCGATGAGCTGGTCACCACGCTGTCCGGTGGTAACGGTGCGGGTAAATCCACCACCATGGCGGCATTTGTTACGGCGCTCATTCCGGACTTAACCCTGCTGCATTTCCGTAACACCACCGAAGCTGGTGCAACCAGCGGTTCACGTGATAAAGGTCTGCACGGTAAGCTGAAAGCAGGGGTCTGTTACTCAATGCTCGACGTCCTCAACTCGCGTCATCAGCGCGTGGTCGTGGGTGTGCGTCTGCAACAGGTTGCGGGTCGTGATCGCAAAGTGGATATCAAACCGTTTGCCATTCAGGGGCTGCCGATGTCGGTACAGCCAACCCAACTGGTGACGGAAACGCTGAACGAACGCCAGGCGCGCGTACTGTCTCTACCTGAGCTGAAAGAGAAGCTTGATGAGATGGAAGGTGTGCAGTTTAAGCAGTTCAACTCAATAACCGATTATCATTCGCTGATGTTCGATCTGGGCATCATTGCTCGCCGTCTGCGCTCCGCGTCTGATCGTAGTAAATTCTACCGTTTGATTGAAGCCTCGCTGTACGGTGGGATCTCCAGCGCCATTACCCGTTCACTGCGTGACTACCTGCTGCCGGAAAACGGCGGCGTCCGTAAAGCGTTCCAGGATATGGAAGCCGCGCTGCGTGAAAACCGCATGACGCTGGAAGCGATTCGCGTAACTCAGTCTGACCGCGACCTGTTTAAGCATTTGATCAGCGAAGCGACCAACTATGTGGCTGCGGATTATATGCGCCATGCCAACGAACGTCGTATCCATCTGGATAAAGCACTGGAATATCGTCGTGAACTGTATACTTCACGTAAGCAGCTGGCGGCAGAGCAGTACAAGCACGTGGATATGGCGCGTGAACTAGGCGAGCATAACGGCGCCGAAGGCGATCTGGAAGCCGATTATCAGGCCGCGAGCGATCACCTGAATCTGGTGCAAACCGCGCTGCGTCAGCAGGAAAAAATTGAACGCTACGAAGCGGATCTCGAAGAACTGCAGATCCGTCTTGAAGAACAAAATGAGGTGGTTGCGGAAGCCGTTGACCGCCAGGATGAAAACGAAGCCCGCGCGGAAGCCGCCGAACTGGAAGTGGATGAGCTGAAAAGCCAGCTTGCCGATTACCAGCAGGCGCTGGACGTCCAGCAGACGCGAGCCATCCAGTATACCCAGGCGATTCAGGCCCTAAATCGGGCGAAAGAGCTCTGCCACCTACCAGATCTGACAGCCGACAGCGCCGCAGAATGGCTGGAGACTTTCCAGGCCAAAGAGCAGGAAGCCACTGAAAAGCTGCTAACGCTTGAACAAAAAATGAGCGTGGCGCAAACCGCGCATAGCCAGTTCGAACAGGCTTATCAGCTGGTGGCGGCTATCAACGGCCCGCTGGCACGTAGTGAAGCCTGGAGCGTGGCGCGTGAACTGCTGCGCGAAGGCGTTGAACAGCGCCACCTGGCGGAACAGGTTCAGCCATTGCGTATGCGACTGAGCGAACTGGAGCAGCGTCTGCGCGAACAGCAGGATGCCGAGCGTCTGCTGGCCGAATTCTGCAAGCGTCAGGGTAAACAGTTTGATATCGATGAGCTGGAAGCGCTGCACCAGGAACTGGAAGCGCGCATCGCCGCCTTGTCGGACAGCGTCTCGTCTGCCAGCGAACAGCGTATGACGCTGCGTCAGGAACAGGAACAGCTACAATCCCGTATTCAGTATTTAATGAAGCGGGCACCTGTCTGGCTGGCTGCGCAAAATAGCCTGAATCAGCTTAGCGAGCAGTGTGGCGAAGAGTTTACCTCCAGCCAGGATGTGACCGAGTATCTGCAACAATTGCTGGAGCGCGAGCGTGAGGCCATTGTTGAGCGTGATGAAGTCGGTGCACGTAAAAATGCGGTTGATGAAGAGATTGAACGTTTAAGTCAGCCGGGCGGTGCGGAAGATCAGCGTCTGAACGCGCTGGCTGAACGCTTTGGCGGCGTGCTGCTGTCAGAAATTTATGATGACGTTAGCCTTGAAGATGCCCCGTACTTCTCTGCGCTGTACGGTCCTTCGCGCCATGCCATCGTGGTACCAGATCTATCACTAATTACCGAACAGCTTGAAGGGCTGACGGATTGCCCGGAAGATCTCTATTTCATCGAAGGGGATCCGCAGTCGTTTGATGATAGCGTCTTCAGCGTTGATGAACTGGAAAATGCGGTGGTGGTGAAAACCGCCGAGCGTCAATGGCGTTATTCCCGCTTCCCGAAGGTGCCTATTTTTGGTCGTGCCGCGCGCGAAAGCCGTATCGAAACCCTGCATGCCGAGCGTGAAGGGCTGTCTGAACGTTTCGCCACGCTCTCCTTTGATGTACAGAAAACCCAGCGTCTGCATCAGGCGTTCAGCCGCTTTATCGGCAGCCATCTGTCGGTGGCGTTTGAAGCCGATCCAGAAGCGGAAATTCGCCAACTGAATAGCCGTCGCGTTGAACTGGAACGTGCGCTGACCAATCATGAAAATGATAATCAGCAAAGCCGTATGCAGTTTGAACAGGCGAAAGAGGGCGTCTCCGCGCTGAACCGCCTGCTGCCGCGCTTGAATCTGCTGGCAGATGACACGCTGGCCGATCGCGTGGACGAAATTCGCGAGCGTCTGGATGAAGCTCAGGAAGCCGCGCGTTTTGTACAGCAACATGGTAATCAGTTGGCGAAACTGGAACCTATCGTTTCAGTTCTGCAAAATGACCCTGAGCAGTTTGAACAGCTGAAGGAAGACTATACGTATTCCCAGCAGATGCAGCGCGACGCACGTCAGCAGGCTTTTGCGCTGACTGAAGTCGTACAGCGTCGGGCGCACTTTAGTTATTCCGACTCAGCCGAAATGCTGAGCGGTAATAGCGATCTGAACGAAAAATTGCGTGAACGCCTGGAACAGGCGGAAGCCGAACGTACCCGCGCTCGTGAAGCGCTGCGTAGTCATGCTGCACAGTTAAGCCAGTACAACCAGGTCATGGCATCGCTAAAAAGCTCTTATGACACCAAAAAAGAGCTGCTTAATGATTTACAACGTGAACTGCAGGATATTGGCGTTCGTGCGGACAGCGGTGCCGAAGAGCGCGCGCGTATCCGTCGTGACGAACTGCATGCGCAGCTCAGCAACAACCGTGCACGCCGCAACCAACTTGAGAAAGCACTGACCTTCTGCGAAGCGGAGATGGAAAACCTGACCCGCAGACTGCGCAAGCTGGAACGTGATTATCATGAAATGCGTGAGCAGGTAGTCACCGCCAAAGCCGGCTGGTGTGCAGTCATGCGGATGGTGAAAGATAACGGTGTGGAACGTCGCCTGCACCGTCGCGAGTTGGCCTATCTTTCCGGTGACGAACTGCGTTCGATGTCGGATAAGGCGCTCGGTGCGCTACGTCTGGCGGTTGCGGATAACGAACACCTGCGCGATGTGTTGCGTATGTCTGAAGATCCAAAACGCCCAGAGCGCAAAATCCAGTTCTTCGTCGCGGTTTACCAGCATCTGCGTGAACGTATTCGCCAGGATATTATCCGTACCGACGATCCGGTTGAAGCCATCGAACAGATGGAGATTGAGCTGAGCCGTCTGACGGAAGAGCTAACCTCTCGTGAACAGAAACTGGCGATCAGCTCACGCAGCGTGGCGAACATTATTCGTAAGACCATTCAGCGTGAACAGAACCGTATTCGCATGCTGAACCAGGGGCTGCAAAGTGTGTCGTTTGGCCAGGTTAACAGCGTTCGCCTGAACGTCAATGTGCGTGAAACGCATGCTACCTTGCTGGACGTACTTTCAGAGCAGCATGAGCAGCATCAGGATCTGTTTAACAGCAATCGTCTGACCTTCTCTGAAGCGCTGGCGAAGCTGTATCAACGTCTGAATCCGCAGATTGACATGGGACAGCGTACGCCGCAAACCATAGGTGAAGAGCTGTTGGACTACCGTAACTATCTGGAGATGGAAGTTGAGGTTAACCGTGGCTCTGACGGCTGGCTGCGTGCTGAATCTGGCGCGCTGTCAACGGGTGAAGCGATCGGGACCGGGATGTCTATTCTGGTGATGGTGGTGCAAAGCTGGGAAGATGAAGGTCGCAGATTGCGCGGGAAAGACATCTCTCCTTGCCGCCTGCTGTTCCTTGATGAAGCAGCACGACTCGATGCGCGTTCTATTGCGACTCTGTTTGAGCTGTGTGAGCGTTTGCAGATGCAGCTGATTATCGCTGCCCCGGAAAACATCAGCCCAGAGAAAGGCACGACCTACAAACTGGTGCGTAAAGTCTTCCAGAACACCGAGCACGTTCATGTGGTGGGGCTGCGCGGATTTGCGCCTCAGTTACCGGAACCACTGCCGGGGACTGAAGATGCCTCCTCGCAGGCAAGCTAAATAGAAAGGCGGTCATTTGACCGCCTTTCTTCTTTTCCGAAAAGTCTCAATTGCAGGTGCAATTTCTTTTAACTTCTTTACATTATACCAGGTAAAACATTGGCGAAGTTTATATACTGAAGATAAGCCTGACGGGTATGCAGGCTTACTCGTCATACTTCAGTTGTATTGGCGTCTACAGGCGTTGCACACCCGATTTATGGTGCCTGGCTATAGAGTATGATAAAGAAAACAGGGGGCAAGGGATGTTGCTTAATAAAATGTGTGGTCGTCGGCTGTCGGCAATCAGTTTGTGCCTGGCCGTAACATTCGCTCCACTGTTCAATGCGCAGGCCGATGAGCCTGAAATGATCCCTGGCGATAGCTCCGCGAGCGTCAGTGAACAGCCAACAGCATTATCGCAGCCGCAGGTACAATCTTCCGCGACGGCTATTATGGCGGGGATTCAACCGTTACCGCAGGGCGTGTCAGTTGATCAAGCCCGCGCCGAATTACAATCTCAACTTCCAGCGGGCTTCACGCCAGTGTATATGAGCCAGCTGGAATTGCTGTATGCCGCACGTGAAATGAAGCCGATGTGGGAAAATCGTGATGCGGTAAAGGCCTTTCAACAACAGTTGGCCGAGGTCGCGATTGCTGGCTTTCAGCCGCAGTTTACTACCTGGGTTGCACTTCTGACTGATCCGGCAGTAACCGGTCAGGCGAGAGACATTGTGCTCTCGGATGCGATGATGGGGTATCTGCACTTTATCGCTAATATCCCTGTCAAAGGTAATCGCTGGCTTTACAGCGGTAAGCCCTATGCGCTAACGACGCCGCCGATTTCTGTCATCAACCAGTGGCAGGTCGCACTGGATAACGGTCAACTAACTTCGTTTGTTGCCAGCCTGGCACCGCAGCATCCGCAGTACGCCGCAATGCATGAATCGCTGCTCAAGCTGGTAGGTGATACACGTCCCTGGCCGCAGCTAACCGGTACCGCGACGCTACGTCCGGGGGAGTGGAGTAATGACATCCCTGCGCTGCGTGAAATTTTGCGTCGTACGGGAATGCTGGAGTCCACCGTCAGTACATCTGCTAAAGAAGGACGTAGCGCTTACGATCGTGAACTTGTCGATGCGGTAAAGCGTTTTCAGACGTGGCAAGGGCTTGGGGCTGATGGCGCGATTGGCCCTGCCACGCGTGACTGGCTGAACGTAACGCCTGCTCAGCGTGCGGGCGTGCTGGCGTTAAATATTCAGCGCTTGCGCCTGCTGCCGAGTGAGCTGTCTACCGGTATCATGGTGAACATTCCTGCCTATTCGCTGGTTTATTATCAGAATGGCAATCAGGTGCTGGCCTCGCGCGTTATTGTCGGGCGTCCAGATCGCAAAACGCCGATGATGAGTAGTGCGCTGAATAACGTGGTCGTTAACCCACCGTGGAACGTTCCGCCGACGCTGGCCCGAAAAGATATTCTGCCTAAGTTATGGAATGATCCGGGATATCTTGAACGTCACGGCTATACCGTAATGCGCGGCTGGAACAGTAAAGAGACGATAGATCCGTGGCAGGTTGACTGGGCCACCATCACTGCGTCCAATCTGCCGTTCCGCTTTCAGCAGGCTCCGGGCGCACGCAACTCGCTCGGACGCTATAAATTCAATATGCCGAGTTCGGACGCTATTTATCTGCACGATACGCCGAACCACAATCTGTTCCAGAAAGATACGCGGGCGTTAAGTTCCGGCTGTGTGCGTGTGAATAAGGCATCTGAGCTGGCGAATATGCTGCTACAGGACGCGGGTTGGAATGATACCCGCATCTCGGATGCCCTGAAGCAAGGGGATACGCGGTACGTGAATATTCGCCAGAATATTCCGGTCAACCTCTACTATCTGACCGCATTTGTTGGCCCGGATGGTCGCACGCAGTATCGTACAGATATTTACAATTACGATCTGACAGCGCGATCCAGCGCACAAATTGTGTCAAAAGCCGAGCAATTAATCAGATAAATGAAGCAGTTCGAGGAAAATGATTGTCGTAAGTTATGCTGGAAACGGGGCAAAATGGCTGTGAGCCCCGTATTTCCTGGGGTTGGGAGCCTTGACGTGGACTACTTAGCCAGATAAGGTTTCCCGCGTGCGCTAGAGCATACATACGATAACATTGACCTTGTAGACCTTAATACCATGGACAAATTTGACGCTAATCGCCGCAAACTGCTGGCGCTTGGTGGTATTGCCCTCGGCGCTGCCATCCTGCCTACGCCTGCGTTTGCAACACTCTCTACCCCACGTCCGCGTATATTGACTCTGAATAACCTGCATACCGGTGAGTCAATAAAAGCAGAGTTTTTTGATGGCAGGGGCTATATTCAGGACGAATTAGCAAAACTTAACCACTTTTTCCGTGATTTTCGGGCCAATAAAGTGAAATCCATTGACCCCGGACTGTTTGATCAACTCTTCCGTCTGCAGGGCCTGCTGGGTACGCGTAAACCCGTACAGCTGATCTCCGGTTATCGTTCCGTCGATACCAATAATGAACTACGTGCGCGCAGTCGCGGTGTGGCCAAGAAAAGCTACCACACCAAAGGGCAGGCCATGGATTTCCATATTGAAGGCATCGCATTAAGTAATATTCGCAAAGCTGCGTTATCTATGCGCGCAGGTGGTGTAGGATACTACCCCAGCAGTAACTTTGTGCATATTGACACCGGCCCTGCACGGCACTGGTGATCCATAAGCTTAATGAAACAGGAGCTGTATGAACTATCGTATTATTCCGGTCACTGCATTCGCCCAGAACTGCTCGCTAATCTGGTGTGAGCAGACTCGTCTGGCCGCGTTGGTCGATCCCGGCGGCGATGCCGAGAAAATCAAACAGGAAGTGGATGCCAGCGGTCTGACGCTAATGCAGATCCTGCTTACTCACGGTCATCTTGATCATGTTGGGGCGGCAGCTGAACTGGCACAGCATTATGGTGTACCGGTTATTGGTCCGGAAAAAGAAGATGAGTTCTGGCTACAGGGTCTCCCTGCGCAGAGCCGCATGTTTGGTCTGGGCGATTGTGAGCCGCTGACGCCCGATCGCTGGTTGAACGAAGGTGATCGGGTCAGCGTTGGCAACGTGACGTTGCAGGTGTTGCATTGTCCGGGTCATACACCGGGACATGTGGTCTTCTTTGATGAGCAATCAAAGTTACTGATTTCGGGTGACGTGATTTTCAAAGGTGGCGTAGGGCGCAGCGATTTTCCGCGCGGAGATCACAGCCAACTGATCGATTCGATTAAAGGTAAACTGTTGCCGCTGGGCGATGACGTGACGTTTATTCCGGGTCACGGCCCACTTTCTACGCTGGGTAACGAACGGCTTCATAACCCGTTCCTGCAGGACGAAATGCCTGTCTGGTAATACCGCAGATAAATAAAAAGGCCGCTATTGCGGCCTTTTCTGTACGCGATAGATTACAGTACTGCGACAATCGCTTCGCACAGCGGCGCCATGTTATCTGGCGTCATTCCAGCTACGTTTACACGTCCGGAAGCGACAGCGTAGACACCAAACTCTTCACGCAGACGCAGAACCTGCTCTTTTGTCAGGCCGCTGAATGAGAACATGCCGTTCTGTTTGATGATAAAGCTGAAGTCGCGGTTCGCACCTTTCTCCTGCAGCGTATTCACGAACAGTAAACGCATGCGCTGAATGCGTTGGCGCATATCGGTCAGTTCCTGTTCCCAGATGGCACGCAGCGCGTCATTGCTCAGAATCGTGGCAACTACGGATGCGCCGTGTGCTGGCGGGTTGGAATAGTTAGCGCGAATGGCTGATTTCATCTGACTAAACGCACGGTCGACGGTTTCAGCATCAGCAGCAACCAGCGTACAGGCACCTACGCGCTCATTGTACAGACCAAAGTTCTTGGAGTAGGAACTGGCAACGATCAGCTCTTTGTGCAGCGCGGCGAATGCGCGCAGACCTTCTGCATCTTCTTCCAGACCGCGGGCAAAGCCCTGGTATGCGAAGTCAAACAGCGGCAACCATCCTTTCTCGACAGAAAGCTGAGCCAGCGTTTGCCACTGCTCAAGCGTAGGATCGATACCGGTTGGGTTATGACAGCAGCCGTGGAACAGTACCACATCGCCAGCCTGAGCTTCGCTGAGGCTGGCCAGCAGCGCATCAAAGTCTAATGAGTGGTTCGCCGCATCGTAATAGTTGTATTCACGAACTTCCAGACCGGCAGAGTTAAAGACGCTCTTATGGTTCGGCCAGCTTGGGTTGCTCACCCATACGCGTTTAGCCGACGTATTTCTTGCGAGAAAATCAGCTGCCACGCGCAGTGCGCCAGTGCCACCAGGGGTCTGTGCTGTACGTGCGCGTTTATCGTTGATAAGCGAACTCGTTTTACCAAACAGTAATTCCTGAGTACAACGACCAAACTCTGGAATACCGTCAATGCCAAGATAGTTTTTGGTGGTTTCATTTTCCAGTATATATTGCTCGGCTTTTTTAACGCTGGTCAGCACCGGCGTTTTGCCTGTCTCATCTTTATATACACCGATCCCGAGGTTTATTTTTCCAGGGCGGTCATCGGCACGAAACAAATCAGCCAGACCCAAAATGGGGTCGGCAGGAGCGGCGGTAATGTTCTCAAACATGACGAGGTTCCATAGTGATTACAGAAGAGAAGTCCGCTATCAGGTTAACGGTAGATTTACAAAATGCCAACCGTTACTGACGAAAAGCTGAGGTGTTTTTTTAAGACGCAAGAATCCGCTGGCAGATATAAAAAAACAGGACCGAAGTCCTGTTTTTAAGGCATTTAACAAAGAGGTCTGCTATTAGAACTGGTAAACGATACCAACTGCAACGATGTCGTCAGAGTTCACGCCCAGTTTGTTGTCAGAATCGATTTGGTTAATCTTGTAGTCAACATAGGTGGACATGTTTTTGTTGAAGTAGTAGGTCGCACCTACTTCGAAGTAATCGACCAGATCCACATCACCGATACCTTCTACGTCTTTCGCTTTAGACTTGTTGTAGGAGAGGGACGGACGCAGGCCGAAATCGAACTGGTACTGAGCAACGACGAATACGTCTTCAGTTTTGTTCGCAAAACCGCTGTTACCAGCACCTGAGATGCGGGTCGCGTTACGGGTTTCACCGTAGTTCGCTGCCAGGTAGATGTTGTTAGCATCGTATTTCACGCCGGTCGCCCACTGCTCAGCTTTTTTACCGCCATTGCCGTAGAAAGAGTTTTCCTGCGCGTTGGTGCGGTCAGCTGCGCCGTAAGCACCCACGATACCGAAACCATCCATTTCGTAGCTTACAGAACCGCCAACGCCGTCGCCGTTAGAGCGACCGGTATTGCCATCACGTTCGTTTTTACCCAGATACTGGATACCGAAGTTCAGACCGTCAACCAGACCGAAGAAGTTGGAGTTACGGTAGGTTGCAACACCACCAACACGACCAACGAAGAAGTTGTCGCTGTATGCGGTATCACCACCAAATTCTGGCAGCATATCGGTGTAACCCAGAGCATCGTAAACGATACCGTAGTTACGACCGTAGTCGAAAGAACCCAGATCGGCATATTTCAGACCAGCAAATGCCAGACGGGTTTTGTTGCCGTTCTGAGCGTCACTGCCGCCTTCAGAGTTGTTACCGGCAAAGTTGTATTCCCACTGACCGTAACCGGACAGCTCGGAGTTAATCTGAGTTTCCCCTTTGAAACCAAGACGAGCATAAGTCTGATCGCCATCGTCAGCAGCACTGTCAGAAAAATAATGCAGACCAACGGTTTTACCGTAGATATCCAGCTTGTTACCATCTTTGTTGTAAACTTCTGCAGCGTTAGCTGCCCCGGCTACCAGCAGAGCAGGGATAACCACTGCCAGAATATTGCGCTTCATCATTATTTATTACCCTCATCGGTTTTTATATGACACCTGCCACTGCCGCCAATAAATTCCGTCAATGAAAATTTACGGAACTATTGATGAGAGTTTGGTGTCTTTATGTGTCTGACAGGCATCTTTCCATTCAAACTACCGTTTCGCTACCGTCAAAGTGCTACAAATATAAAAATTTGGTTTCAAAAAGAAAAAATGTGTAACAAAATGTTATTTTTGTGCAACTTTGTGAACAGCGTCAAACTTCGGATACCCCTGCGCTGAAAATTCTCGTTTTTATTTCTATTTATATGATTTTCTTATATTTAATTTTGATAAGGTTATTTTTTCTCCGTAATACCGGAAAGTTCGGATTTTACAGGTAACGATTTTTGGACGTCTGGAGTGCCGTGCAAAAGGCTAAAAAATGTACTATTTAATCAGAAAATGCTAATCCACAATAAAATTACTGGTTATTTTTTGTGCAAATGTATTGCGATGAAATATTACGTAACAGGTGGAGGGGGGTGAATGGTTGTGTTTAACGTGAGATGGGTATCCAGATAATATGAAAAGGGTATAAAAAAGGCCAGCAATGCTGGCCTTTGAAACAATAACGCACGTTTAGAAGGTGGCGTTACGCGGAGTACGCGGGAACGGAATAACATCACGGACGTTTTGCACGCCGGTGACGTAAGCGATCAGACGCTCGAAGCCCAATCCGAAGCCGGAATGCGGAACGGTACCGTAGCGACGCAGGTCGCGATACCACCAGTAATCCTCTTTGTTCAGACCCATTTCCAGCATACGGGCATCCAGCACGTCCAGACGCTCTTCACGCTGAGAACCACCGATGATTTCGCCGATTCCAGGAGCCAGAACGTCCATTGCAGCAACGGTTTTACCGTCTTCGTTAAGGCGCATATAAAACGCTTTGATATCTTTCGGGTAGTTTTTCACCACCACCGGCGCTTTAAAGTGCTCTTCAGCAAGATAACGTTCATGCTCGGAAGACAGATCCACACCCCAGTAAACCGGGTTTTCAAACTGTTTGCCGCATTTTTCCAGAATGCTTACCGCGTCGGTGTAATCCACCTGCGCGAAGTCAGCGTCAATGAAACGTTCCAGGCGTGAAATCGCGTCCTTGTCGACACGTTCAGCGAAGAATTTCATATCATCCGCACGCTCTGCCAGTACGGCTTTGAACGCGTATTTCAGCATCGCTTCAGCCAGGCCTGCAACATCGTTCAGGTCAGCGAACGCCACTTCTGGTTCCAGCATCCAGAACTCTGCCAGGTGACGACTGGTGTTAGAGTTTTCTGCACGGAACGTCGGGCCAAAGGTATAAATTTTGGACAGAGCGCAGGCGTAGGTTTCACCGTTCAACTGACCGGAAACGGTCAGGAACGCTTCCTTACCAAAGAAGTCTTTATCGAAATCGACTTTACCCTGATCGTTACGCGGCAGGTTTTCCAGATCCAGTGTAGAAACACGGAACATTTCACCGGCACCTTCCGTATCGGAAGCGGTGATCAGCGGAGTCGATACCCAAAAGAAACCCTGCTCGTGGAAGAAGCGATGCAGCGCTTGCGCCAGCGTATGACGTACGCGCGCTACCGCACCAATCATATTGGTGCGCGGACGCATATGCGCCACTTCACGCAGATACTCGATGCTGTGACGCTTAGCCGCCATTGGGTAGGTATCAGGATCTTCAACCCAGCCCGCGACTTCAACTTCAGTGGCCTGAATTTCAAAGCTCTGTCCTTGTCCAGGTGATGCAACGACTTTACCCGTTACGATAACTGAACAACCCGTCGTCAGGTGCAGTACGTCCTGATTGTAATTGGGCAGAGAATTATTGATGACGGCCTGTACAGGATCAAAGCAGGAACCGTCATAAACGGCGAGGAAGGAGATGCCAGCTTTTGAATCTCGGCGGGTACGCACCCATCCGCGCACGGTGACTTCGCTGTCAACGGCTACGCGGCCCTGGAGTACGTCGGCTACAGGCACAACGCTCATAATATTCTCTCTGTTAATAGTCGGATATATAAACACATGTCCACCCATAATGGGGGGGATACCTATGTTACCTGGCATCTGCAATCAGACAAGCAGAATTCGTAGCTGGAGTGAAAGATTTCGGAAATAAACGCGAATAAGGGAGCCAAAATGGCTCCCTGGAAGGATTAACTGGCTTTTTTAATATGCGGGAGATCGAAGGCTTTGCGCAGTGCACGAACAAATGCTTTATCGTGGCAGATGGTTTTACCCGGGCTGTCAGATAACTTCGCCACTGGTTTGCCGTTACATTCCACCAGCTTAATTACGATATTAAGCGGCTTAACCTGTGGAATGTCGCATGTTAGCCGTGTCCCAATACCAAAACTCAACTGTACGCGGGAAGAGAAGTGGCGGTAGAGTTCAATCGCTTTTTTCAGATCGAGGTTATCTGAAAAGACCAGCGTTTTGCTCAGCGGATCAATACCCAGTTTTTCATAATGGGCGATGGCTTTTTCACCCCATTCCACCGGATCGCCTGAGTCATGGCGTAATCCCTGGTAGCGGGTCGCAAACTCAACGCCAAAGTCGCGTAAAAATGCGTCCATGGTGATGCAATCGGTCAATGCAATGCCGAGTTGATCAGGATACTCATTTAACCAGGCGGCCAGGGCTACACGTTGGCTGGTGGCAAGTTCAGGACTGATTTGCTGATGAGCCTGGAACCACTCATGCGCCTGCGTACCCATTGGGGTTAATGACAGGCGGCGGGCCAGATCGTAGTTACTGGTGCCGACAAACCAGGGCTCTTGCTGCAGGCGTTTAACGATAGCCTGCTGTACTTCGCGCGAAAAACGACGACGCGTACCGAAATCCATCAAATGGAAGCGGGACATATCGACATCTTTTGTTAAAGCAGAGAATTCTACTAGTTTGCTTTCCAGCTCATCGAGTGCCTGCGGGACGCCTGATTCAGGTGAGCGGTAACGGTGTACCAGTTCGCTAATCACCGCTAACAGCGGGACTTCCCACATGATCACTTCACGCCACGGACCGGTTAAGCGGATGTTTAGCTTACCGTTATCATTGGTGACGCAAACCTGTTCCGGGTTATAGCGGAAATCACGTAACCAGGTGAGGTAATCAGCTTTAAAGAAAGGCAGGCCGGAGAGCCACTGGTACTCATCCTCCTGCAGTCGCAGGTGCTGCATAGCATTCACCTGCTCACGAATAGAATCGGCATAAATACCGAGCAGGTCATCGCCACGGCAACGAAATTCAGCCGCTACTTGTACGTCATAGTAGTGGTGAAAAACGGCTTGCTGCATATGCAACTTATAAGCGTCTGTATCCAGCAGCGAGTGCAGAACAGGAGAAGCGAATTGTGTCATAGGTGCGCAGTAGCATCCTCTCACGGGAGCGTTTAGTACAATAAACAACTAAGAAAACCGCTGGAGTATACCCTGTTTAGCGATTTATTGAACCCCGATCACACCATAAGCTCTCTTTCTGGTCGAGGGCAATTCGTGCCACGTGTTATAAAAATGTAGCAAAAAGGGTGTTTGTGCCTGAAAAGATGAACATTCTGCGTAGCGCGATTTACGCAACAGGAATAGACTGAAGCCGAGACTCTATTAAAGATGCTAAAGGTTTTTTTATGACACAACAGCCACAAGCCAAATACCGTCACGACTATCGTGCGCCGGATTACCAGATTACTGATATTGATTTGACCTTTGACCTGGATGCTGAAAAAACCGTGGTCACCGCAGTGAGCCAGGTTGTCCGTCATGGCGCGTCCGACGCGCCCCTGCGCTTGAATGGCGAAGATCTGACCCTGGTGTCGATCCACGTAAACGACGAGCTGTGGACAGAGTATAGAGAAGAAGAGGGCGCTCTGGTCATCAATCAACTGCCGGAACGTTTTACGCTGCGTATCGTGAATGAAATTAGCCCAGCGGCGAATACCGCGCTGGAAGGGCTGTACAAGTCAGGCGATGCGCTGTGTACTCAGTGCGAAGCAGAAGGTTTCCGCCATATTACCTGGTATCTTGATCGCCCGGACGTGCTGGCGCGTTTTACTACCAAAATAATCGCCGATAAAACGCAATATCCGTTCCTGCTCTCCAACGGTAACCGCGTGGCGCAGGGTGAACTGGAAAATGGTCGTCACTGGGTACAGTGGCAGGATCCATTCCCGAAACCGTGCTATTTATTTGCGCTGGTAGCCGGTGATTTTGACGTCCTGCGCGATACTTTTACTACCCGCTCAGGGCGTGAAGTGGCACTGGAACTGTACGTCGATCGCGGTAACCTGGACCGCGCGCCATGGGCGATGACCTCGCTGAAAAACTCCATGAAATGGGATGAAGAGCGCTTTGGCCTCGAGTATGACCTCGACATCTATATGATTGTCGCTGTGGATTTCTTCAACATGGGCGCGATGGAGAATAAAGGTCTGAACATCTTTAACTCCAAATACGTGCTGGCGCGTACCGATACCGCCACCGACAAAGATTACCTCGATATTGAGCGCGTCATCGGTCACGAATATTTCCATAACTGGACCGGCAACCGCGTGACCTGTCGCGACTGGTTCCAGCTGAGCCTGAAAGAGGGTTTAACTGTGTTCCGCGATCAGGAGTTCAGTTCCGATCTCGGCTCACGTGCGGTAAACCGCATCAGCAATGTGCGTACCATGCGCGGCCTGCAGTTTGCTGAGGACGCCAGCCCGATGGCGCATCCTATCCGCCCGGATATGGTCATCGAAATGAACAACTTTTATACCCTGACCGTGTACGAGAAGGGGGCGGAAGTGATTCGTATGATCCACACCCTGCTGGGTGAGGCTAACTTCCAGAAAGGGATGCAGCTGTACTTTGAGCGTCACGACGGTAGCGCTGCAACCTGTGATGATTTTGTGCAGGCGATGGAAGATGCGTCTAACGTTGATCTCTCCCATTTCCGCCGCTGGTACAGTCAGTCCGGTACGCCGATTCTGACCGTGCGTGATGACTATAACCCATCAACTGAACAGTACACGCTGACCATTAGCCAGCGCACGCCGGCCACGCCGGATCAGGCTGAAAAACAACCGCTGCATATTCCATTCGCTCTCGAGTTGTATGACAACGAAGGGAAAGTGATCCCGCTACAAAAAGGCGGGCACCCGGTGAATTCCGTACTCAACGTCACCCAGGCAGAGCAGACGTTTGTCTTTGATAACGTCTACTTCCAGCCGGTTCCGGCGCTGCTGTGCGAATTCTCCGCGCCGGTAAAACTGGAATATAAATGGAGCGATCAGCAACTGACTTTCCTGATGCGTCACGCGCGTAATGATTTCTCTCGTTGGGACGCGGCGCAAAGCCTGCTGGCGACCTACATTAAGCTCAACGTTGCCCGCCATCAGCAGGGACAGCCGCTGTCGCTGCCGGTACACGTGGCCGATGCATTCCGCGCAGTTTTGCTGGATGAGAAAATCGATCCGGCGCTGGCGGCAGAGATCCTGACGCTGCCTTCAGTAAATGAAATTGCCGAACTGTTCGACATCATTGATCCGGTGGCGATAACCGAAGTACGCGAAGCGTTAACCCGCACGTTGGCGGCCGAGCTGGCGGATGAATTCCTCGCCATCTATAACGCTAATCATCTTGATGAGTACCGCGTTGAGCATGCCGATATTGGCAAGCGTACGCTGCGTAACGCCTGCCTGCGATTCCTGGCCTTTGGCGAAACCCATCTGGCTGACACGCTGGTAAGCAAGCAGTACCGTGAAGCGAACAATATGACCGATGCGCTGGCGGCGCTATCCGCGGCAGTCGCTGCGCAGCTTCCTTGTCGTGATGCGTTGATGCAGGAGTATGACAATAAGTGGCACCATGACGGTCTGGTGATGGATAAATGGTTTATCCTGCAATCCACCAGCCCGGCTAGAAACGTACTGGAAACGGTACGCGGCCTGTTGAAGCATCGCTCTTTTAGCATGAGTAACCCAAACCGCATCCGTTCTCTGATCGGTGCCTTCGCGGGCAGCAACCCGGCAGCATTCCATGCGGAAGATGGTAGCGGTTATCAGTTCCTGGTTGACATGCTGACTGAGCTCAACAGCCGTAACCCGCAGGTGGCGTCACGCCTGATTGAGCCGCTGATTCGCTTAAAACGTTATGATGCAAAACGTCAGGCGAAGATGCGTGCGGCGCTGGAACAGCTGAAAGGTCTGGAGAATCTGTCAGGCGATCTGTTCGAAAAGATCTCTAAAGCGTTAGCCTGATAATATTGCCGGATGGGTCCGGCCTACCATTCACGCGTAGGCCGGATAAGCGGTAGCGCCATCCGGCATTTTTAACCTTGCTTGCGTAGCTGAACTTCATTGTCGCCACGCTGCATCACCCGGTTCAACACCTCGGCTTCCAGTTCTGTCAAACGCACGGAACCAATCCGGCGAGGTCGTGCAATATCCACCGTTAAATCCAGCCCGATTTTTCCGTCCTCAATCAGCAAAACGCGATCGGCCATTGCTACCGCTTCGCTGACGTCATGGGTGACCAACAGTACGGTAAAGCCGTGCTCTTGCCATAAAGAGACGATCAGCTCCTGCATTTCAAGGCGGGTTAAGGCATCCAGTGCGCCGAGGGGTTCATCCAGCAGCAGCAGACCAGGGCGATGAATTAATGCCCGGGCCAGGGCCACGCGCTGTTTTTGTCCGCCAGAAAGCGCTGCGGGCCACTCCTGAGCACGATTCTCCAGTCCAACGGCGGCCAGCGCATCTCGGGCCGCATTGTGCCAGTGACCTTTCAGACCCAGACCGACGTTATCGATAACCGTCTTCCATGGTAGCAGACGCGCATCCTGAAACATCATACGCGTATCATCCTGAATTTCCGCCAGTGGGGTGGTTCCGGCAAGTAATGCGCCTGAGGTGGGCGACTCCAACCCTGCCAGCAGACGCAGCAACGTGCTTTTACCACCACCGCTGCGGCCAACCACGGCAACGAACTGCCCGGCCTGTATATGCAAATCTAACTGATTGAGCACCGTATTAGCGGCGTATTGTTTTGTCACGGCGCTCAGCAACAGCGGCGTACCCTGGTTCAAGCGAGCGGTATTCATACGGTAGCCTCCTTTATGTGGTAAGCCGGGTGCCAGCGCAGCCAGACTCGCTCCAGCAATTGGGCGCTGACGTCGGCAAGTTTGCCGAGTAAGGCGTAGAGAATAATGGCCACCACGACCACATCGGTTTGCAGAAATTCGCGGGCGTTCATCGCCAGGTAGCCAATACCGGCATTGGCTGAAATGGTTTCTGCGACGATAAGCGTCAGCCACATCAGCCCGAGAGCGAAACGCACACCGACCATAATTGAGGGCAGGGCGCCAGGGAGGATGACATGAACAAACAGTGAAAAGCCGGACAACCCATAGCTACGCGCCATTTCTACCAGCCCACGATCGATATTACGGATCCCATGCCAGGTGTTGATGTAAATCGGGAACAGCGTGCCCAACGCAACGAGAAAGATCTTGGCGGATTCATCAATGCCGAACCACAAAATCACCAGCGGGATCAGCGCCAGATGCGGTACGTTACGCAGCATCTGCACCGAGGTATCCAGCAGGCGTTCTCCCCAACGCGAAAGACCGCTGATCAGTCCCAGCGTCAGGCCAATCGATCCACCGATGGAGAATCCGATCAGCGCGCGCCAGGAACTGATGGCCAGATGCTGCCAAAGCTCGCCGCTGGCGGAAAGCGTCCAGAAGGCTTCGATAACACCCTCCGGAGAGGGCAGTATGCGGTTGGACAGCCAGCCCATTGATGATGCGAGCTGCCAGAGCGCCACCAGACCTACCGGTAAAAACCAGGGCGCGAGGCGCAATAACCATCTGTTTTTCGTCGTTGCCATTAGCCGCTCCTTAGCTTTGTGCGACTTTGCGCGGGATGAATTCGTTTGCAACCGCTTCTCCTTGCTGTTGCAGGCGCTGCGGTTGCGGAATTTCTGGTATCGCGACATCCAGATGCGGGAACAGCAGCTCACCAATCTTGTACGCTTCTTCCAGATGCGGATAGCCGGACAGCACAAAGCTGTCGATTCCCAGCGCGGCATACTCGTTAATACGTGCTGCGACCGTAGGACCATCTCCAACCAGTGCGGTCCCTGCGCCACCGCGTACCAGTCCTACCCCTGCCCACAGATTCGGGCTAATTTCCAGTTTGTCGCGTTTACCGTTGTGCAGTGCAGCCATTCGCTGCTGACCAACCGAATCCGTTTTTGAGAAGGCGGCCTGGGCTTTGGCGATGGTGTCGTCATCCAGATGGGCTATCAGACGATCCGCTGCCTGCCATGCCTCGTGCGTTGTCTCTCGTACGATCACATGCAGACGAATGCCGAAGCGGATCTTACGCCCGAGCGCCGCTGCTTTGGTCCGCACCTGTTCAATCTTCGCTTTCACCTGTTCGGGCGGCTCGCCCCAGGTCAGGTAGAGATCAACCTGTTCTGCAGCAAGATCTTGTGCGGCATCAGACGAGCCGCCGAAATAAAGCGGTGGTCGGGGTTGTTGTACGGGAGGGAAAAACAGCTTCGCGCCGCGGACGTGAATATGTTTGCCGTTGAAATCCACCGTTTCACCTTGCAGCAAGCGCCGCCAGACCTGAGTAAATTCAGCAGAGGCTTCATAGCGCTCGGTGTGATCGAGGAACACGCCGTCGCCTGCCAGTTCCTGTGGATCGCTGCCGGTCACCAGGTTAAATAACGCCCGGCCATTTGAGAGTCTGTCGAGCGTTGCAGCCTGACGTGCGGCAACCGTTGGCGAGGTAACGCTTGGACGCAGCGCGACCAGAAACTTTAATCGCTGGGTGACCGGGATCATCGAGGCGGCGACCAGCCAGGCATCTTCGCAAGAGCGACCAGTTGGGATCAGAACGCCGGTAAACCCAAGACGATCGGCCGTTTGCGCGATTTGTTGCAGATAACCGTGATCGACAGGGCGCGAACCCTCTTCCGTTCCAAGATAATGACCGTCACCATGGGTGGGTAAAAACCAAAACATGTTCAGACTCATAATTTTTCTCCTGCCTGCTGAGTGGGTTGCCAGATACGCTGGCGAATATCGATTTTTTTCGGCACCAGACGGTTGTCATAAAACAGATCGGCGGTTTGTTGTTGCAGGGCTGCAACAGAGGCGTTGACTGGCACAATGGTGGTTGGCGGACGGTGATCCAGATAAGACGCAATCACCGGTTCTGGCAGTCCCATGGTTTTGGCCAGCAGGGTAATACTTTGCTGGCGCTGGCTGAGGGTTAACGCATCGGCCTGGCTAAAGGTATCCAGTACGCCAAGAACAAATGCGCCATTTTTCTCGGCATAGGGACGGGCGGCGAGATAAAACGAACCGGTTTGCTTGAGGTCTGAGCCGTCTTTTAGCACGCGTACATCACCTTGCAGTAACGCGGCGGAATAATAGGGGTCCCAGATAGCCCATGCATCAACGTTTCCTTGCTGAAAGGCTGCTCGCGCGTCGGCGGGAGTCAGATAGGTCGGTTGAATATCGGTAAGTTTCAGTCCAGCCTGTTGCAGCGCCCGGAGCAGTAAATTGTGGGCGCTGGACCCTTTCTGGAAGGCGACTTTATGTCCTTTAAGCTGCGCGACGCTCTGGATCGGGCTATTTTTCGGCACCAGAATCACTTCGGCTTTCGGCTTGGGCGGCTCGACGCCCACGTAAACCAGATCGGCTCCGGCAGCCTGGGCGAAAATTGGCGGAATATCACCGGTGCTGCCGAGATCGATACTGCCGATGTTGAGCGCTTCCAGCATTTGCGGCCCAGCCGGGAATTCGACCCACGAGATTTTAGTCTGCGGATAGCGTTTCTCCAGTAGCTGATGGCTTTTGGCCAGCACCATACTGACGCTTCCTTTCTGGTAACCAATACGCAGGGCATCGGGGGCCGATTCTGCGGCATGCCCCAGAGTTGACAACGACAACAACCCACTCAGTGCCAGCCATGACGTGTGACGCTTGAGAAGATCAAGCATGGGCGGCACCTCGCAGGGTGTTCAGTTGAGGAAGTTGGACGTCGCGACGATGCAACGCCAGCCAGAAGGTATCAAGCGCACTGTCCAGACGCTGCTGAAGGTTAGGCGTAAACTGAGGTTTATGTTGATAATCAATTACCTGCGAATCATCGGCAAACACACCGTGCAGGATCTCCTGGGCCTTTAATGCGCTCAGTACCGGTTTCAGCGCGTAATCGACGGCAAGCAAATGCGCCACGCTGCCGCCGGTAGCCAACGGCAAAACTACTTTCCCTTCCAGCGCTCGCTCGGGGAGCAGATCGAGCAGGGTTTTCAGGGCGCCAGAGTAAGCGGCTTTATAGACCGGCGTGGCGACAATCAGCCCGTCTGCATCCTGCAATTGTTCGCTAAATGTCTTCAACGCCGGACTGTCAAAACGGGCATAGATTAGGTCTTCCGGGGCAAAGTTATGCAGGTTCCAGTGAAAGACTTCGACATCATGACCGTTTAGTTTTTCTCGGGCATATTCCAGTAACGCGCTGGAGCGAGAGGGAAAGCGTGGGCTTCCCGCCAGAGTAATGACGCGCATAATTTTAATCTCCCCTTATAACTAATTGTTTGCTTTTGCTTAACATTGATAACAATTTATGCAGTCTGGCAGAGAGATTTTGTTTATCGAAATGATTTATACGGGATAGAAAAGTCGAAAAATAAATATACCCGTCATACTTCAAGTTGCATGTGCGTTGGCTTTCCTCGCTCACCCCAGTCACGTACTGGTGTACGTTCCTGGGGATTTGCTGCGTCGCCGCCTTCCTGCAATTCGAATTATTTAGGGTGTAAAAAGCAGGGGCGAGGAAAACGATTGCTATTTATTGCCGCAGGTCAATTCCCTTTTTGCTCGCGATCGCACATAATACGCCCCCGGTTTGCACACCGGGAATCCAGGAGAGTTCATGTACTACCCCTTCGTTCGTAAAGCCCTTTTTCAGCTCGATCCAGAGCGCGCTCATGAATTGACATTCCAGCAATTACGTCGCATTACCGGCACACCGCTTGAAGCGCTTGTGCGCCAGAAAGTACCGGCAAAACCGGTTACCTGTATGGGGTTGACGTTTAAGAATCCGCTCGGGCTTGCTGCCGGACTGGATAAAGACGGGGAGTGCATTGATGCGCTCGGCGCGATGGGATTTGGTTCCATTGAGATTGGTACCGTGACGCCACGCCCTCAGCCGGGTAACGATAAACCGCGTCTGTTCCGTCTGGTCGATGCAGAAGGTTTGATCAACCGTATGGGGTTTAATAACCACGGGGTTGATAACCTGGTTGAGAACGTTAAAAAATCGCATTTTGACGGTATTCTGGGGATTAATATTGGTAAGAATAAAGATACCCCAGTAGAGAACGGCAAAGATGACTATCTGATTTGTATGGAAAAAGTCTATGCTTATGCGGGTTATATCGCGATTAATATCTCTTCACCGAATACGCCGGGATTACGTACGCTGCAATACGGCGAGGCGCTAGACGATCTTCTGACGGCAATTAAAAATAAGCAAAATGATCTGCAAGCGATCCACCATAAATATGTTCCAGTGGCGGTAAAGATCGCGCCGGATCTTTCTGTGGAAGAACTGATCCAGGTTGCTGACAGTTTAGTTCGTCATAATATTGATGGCGTAATTGCGACTAACACCACGCTCGATCGTTCTCTCGTTCAAGGAATGAAAAATTGCGATCAAATGGGTGGCCTGAGCGGTCGACCGTTACAATTAAAAAGTACAGAAATTATTCGCCAGTTGTCTCAGGAATTAAAAGGCCAACTGCCGATTATTGGTGTTGGTGGTATCGACTCGGTGATTGCTGCACGTGAGAAAATAGCTGCTGGTGCAACCCTCGTACAGATTTATTCGGGCTTTATTTTTAAAGGTCCGCCGTTGATAAAAGAAATCGTCAGCAATATCTGAATGCTACCTTAATCACAAACCAGGGCTTTATTTCTAGCCCTGGTTGTTTTATATTCCTTTACTGTTGCTTATTTAAACATTCTGAGCTTTTATTATTAGGGCAATAAACGAAGCGGCAAAAGGATACTGTCGTAACGGTGATGATTAAGGAAAGGAGAGAAACTGATGCGAATTAAACCCGACGATAACTGGCGCTGGTATTATGATGAAGAGCACGATCGTATGATGCTCGATTTAGCCAATGGCATGTTATTCCGCTCGCGTTTTGCTCGTAAAATGCTCACTCCTGATGCATTTTCTCCGTCAGGTTTTTGTGTTGATGACGCCGCGCTTTATTTTTCCTTTGAAGAAAAATGTCGCTACCTGGATTTAGCCAAAGAACAAAAAGCGGAACTGGTGCTCAATGCGCTGGTGGCGATTCGTTATCTCAAACCGCAAATGCCGAAAAGCTGGCACTTTGTTGCACACGGTATTAACTGGTCGCCGGTCGTGGGTGACGCTGCCTGTGTTGATTTAAGCGATACCGATGAACAGGTAAACCTGTTAGTGGTTGAGCCGGGTGAAAACGCCGCGCTTTGTCTGCTTGCGCAACCTGGTGTGGTTATCGCCGGGCGTACGATGCAGCTTGGCGATGCGATTAAAATAATGAATGACAGACTGAAACCGCAGGCCGTTGTTGACAGTTTCAGCCTTGAGCAGGCGGTTTAGCTCTCCAGCCTGATTGCCGTTTTGGGAACACAACTGCAGCACAGAATCGTTCCGTCGTCCCCTATCGCTGATTTCTTCAACGGGCTAACTTCGCCATCTACCAGTCGAATTCGACAGCATCCGCAAATGCCTGCCCGGCATGAATAGGGAACCCGGATACCCTGGTTTTCCAGCTGTTCAAGCAATACCTGCTGATTATTTCCGCGAAAGGTCTGTCCCTGCCAGTCAATAAGCACCGTGGCATCAGGTTGTTGTTCGGGTGCAGTGTCGTCTAATTCCGCTGCGCCGTACGCCCTGGCGGGGCCGGTTGCCAAAATCTCTACCTCATCGCCGACGCGAATAACGCCACTGTTGCGTGCGATAAGATTCTGGCCGAAATCGACATCGCCGTTATCTACCGCAGTACGGAAGGTTTGCAGTGTTGCGAGCGGTTCGCCGGATGGATGTTTCTGGCCTTTTTCCGGGCTAACGGTAGTGAAAATACAGCGGCTACAGGGTTTTGCAACATCAAAAATGACGTCGCCAATACGAATCACTTTCCAGGTATCTTCTTCCCAGGCGCCAGCTCCCGAAACCACCAGATTGGGGCGGAACTGTTCCATTTTGACGCTTGCCGGACAGCGCTGTTGCACATCGCGCAGGGATGCTTCGTTGGCCAGCAGATAGGGATAACCATCAGCGAAGGATAAAGGAACATCAACATGTCGTTTTACACGGCGCGTCAGCTGCGGACCGACCCAGCGTAGCTGCACGTCACGGGAGAAAAAACTGCTAAGCCACTGGTTAATAGCCACTGGCGCAATGCGCGCGGTAAAATGATTTCCCCATACTTCAGTTGGCGCATCCTGGGTGGCGAAGTCGGCAAATCGTACGAGCGCACTGCTGCCGTCTGGAGCCGTAAGATGCAGCCCATCGTGGAATGGGGACGGCGTAAAACGGACCATTTGTGGGAACTGGCGGGCGGTTATGAACGTTCCATCAGGTTCAGTGATCATAAATATGCGATCAAAGGCGAGACCGCTAATATCTGCCAGGGCATGCGTAAGCCCAATGCCGCGCATTGATTTAACCGGATGAATAAAAAGTCGGGTTAACGTGACCACTGTACAGCCCCTCGAATGAAAATAAGCCTTCAACTTTATGACATACAGCCCATATTAGCTATAATGCGCAGCAATTTTCTCGGAGTAAAAGTGACATTATGAATTCTCTGTTTGCCAGTACGGCCCGCGGGCTGGAAGAGCTGTTAAAAACTGAACTGGAAAACCTCGGCGCGCTGGAGTGTCAGGTCGTTCAGGGTGGGGTCCATTTTAAGGGCGACACGCGGCTTGTTTACCAGAGCCTGATGTGGAGTCGCCTGGCCTCGCGCATTATCCTGCCGATGGGAGAGTGCAAGGTCTACAGCGATCTTGATCTGTACCTCGGCGTTCAGGCAATCGACTGGACAGAGATATTTAACCCTGGTGCTACGTTTGCCGTTCATTTTAGCGGCCTGAACGAAACCATTCGTAACAGCCAGTACGGCGCGCTAAAGGTCAAGGATGCGATTGTCGATGCATTTACCCGTAAAAATATGCCGCGTCCGAATGTGGATCGTGAATCTCCGGATCTGCGCATCAACGTCTGGTTGAATAAAGATACCGCCAGCATTGCGCTCGATCTGAGCGGTGATGGTTTGCACCAGCGTGGCTATCGCGATCGCGCGGGTCAGGCACCGATTAAAGAAACGCTGGCCGCCGCTATTGTTATGCGTTCTGGCTGGCAGCCGGGAACCCCGTTACTCGATCCGATGTGTGGTTCCGGCACACTGCTGATTGAAGCTGCGATGTGGGCAACCGATCGCGCGCCGGGCCTGCACCGCGGGTACTGGGGCTTCAGCGGTTGGGCGCAGCACGACGAAGCCGTCTGGCAAGAAGTTAAAGCCGAAGCGCAGGTGCGTGCGCGTAAGGGACTGGCTGACTATACCTCGCATTTTTATGGATCCGACAGCGATGCGCGCGTGATTGAAAAAGCGCGCAGTAACGCTCGCCGCGCCGGTATCGCCGATCTGATGACGTTTGAGGTTAAAGATGTCGCCAAACTGAGCAATCCGTTGCCGAAAGGACCGTATGGGACGGTTATCAGTAACCCGCCTTACGGCGAACGTCTGGATAGCGAACCGGCGCTGATTGCCCTGCACAGCCTGCTGGGCCGTACGATGAAAAACCAGTTTGGCGGCTGGAATTTGTCGCTGTTCAGCGCCTCTCCGGATCTGCTCAGCAGCCTGCAATTACGTGCCGACAAGCAGTTCAAGGCGAAAAACGGCCCGCTGGATTGTGTGCAGAAAAACTATCACGTTGCAGAGACCACCGCGGACAGCAAGCCTGCCACGGTCGCGGAAGATTATGCTAACCGCCTGCGCAAGAACATCAAGAAACTGGAAAAATGGGCGCGCCAGGAAGGCATTGAATGTTATCGCCTGTATGACGCTGATCTGCCGGAATACAACGTTGCTGTAGATCGTTACGGTGAGTGGGTCGTGGTTCAGGAATATGCCCCACCGAAGACAGTTGATGCGCAAAAAGCGCGCCAACGCCTGTTTGACATTATTGCCGCAACGCTGTCAGTACTGGAAATCGCGCCCAATAAACTGGTGCTGAAAACCCGTGAACGGCAGAAAGGCAAGAATCAGTATCAGAAGATGAATGAGAAGGGTGAATTCATTGAGGTAAGCGAGTACAACGCGCGCCTGTGGGTGAACCTGACTGACTACCTTGATACGGGTTTATTCCTCGATCACCGTATTGCGCGCCGTATGCTGGGGCAGATGAGTAAAGGTAAGGACTTCCTTAACCTGTTCTCCTACACCGGCAGCGCCAGCGTACATGCAGGATTGGGCGGTGCGCGTAGCACCACGACGGTTGATATGTCGCGTACCTATCTGGAATGGGCGGAACGCAACCTGCGTCTGAACGGCCTGAGCGGTCGCGCTCACCGTTTAATTCAGGCCGATTGCCTGGGCTGGTTGCGTGATGCCAATGAACAGTTTGATCTGATTTTCATCGATCCGCCGACGTTCTCTAACTCAAAACGTATGGAAGACTCGTTTGATGTGCAGCGCGATCATTTGGCGCTGATGAAAGATCTGAAACGTCTGCTGCGTAAAGACGGCACGATCATGTTCTCCAACAACAAACGTGGGTTCCGTATGGATCTCGACGGTTTGGCTGAACTGGGATTGAAAGCACAAGAAATCACCCAAAAAACGCTTTCCCAGGACTTTGCCCGTAACCGTCAGATCCACAATTGCTGGCTGATTACCGCAGCCTGAAAGGAAAATTAAATGTCATTAATCAGTATGCATGGTGCATGGCTGTCGTTCAGCGATGCGCCGCTTCTTGATAATGCTGAACTGCATATCGAAGATAACGAGCGGGTCTGTCTGGTTGGCCGTAATGGCGCGGGCAAATCGACGCTGATGAAGATCCTGAACCGTGAACAGGGTCTTGACGATGGGCGTATTATTTATGAGCAGGATCTGGTTGTGGCGCGTCTGCAGCAGGATCCGCCGCGCAACGTGCAGGGTAGCGTCTACGATTTTGTCGCCGAAGGGATTGCAGAACAGGCGGTTTACCTCAAGCGTTATCACGATATCTCGCATCTGGTGATCGCCGATCCGAGTGATAAAAACCTCCAGGAACTGGCGAAGGTTCAGGAACAGCTGGATCACCACAATCTGTGGCAGCTGGAAAACCGTATTAATGAAGTACTGGAACAGCTTGGCCTGGAAGCAGACATGGAGCTGGCATCGCTTTCCGGCGGCTGGCTACGTAAGGCGGCGCTGGGCCGCGCGTTAGTGAGCAACCCGCGCGTGCTGCTGCTGGATGAACCGACGAACCACCTGGATATTGAAACCATCGACTGGCTGGAAGGGTTCCTGAAAACCTTCAATGGGACAATCATTTTCATTTCCCATGACCGTTCATTTATCCGCAATATGGCGACGCGTATTGTCGATCTTGACCGCGGCAAGCTGGTGACCTATCCGGGGAGCTACGATCAGTATCTGCTGGATAAAGAAGAAGCGTTGCGCGTAGAAGAGTTACAAAACGCGGAATTTGACCGCAAATTGGCGCAGGAAGAAGTCTGGATCCGTCAGGGTATCAAAGCGCGTCGTACGCGTAACGAAGGTCGCGTGCGCGCACTGAAAGCCATGCGTCGCGAGCGTGGCGAACGTCGCGAAGTGATGGGCACAGCGAAGATGCAGGTCGAAGAGGCTAGCCGTTCAGGCAAGATTGTTTTCGAAATGGAGAATGTGGATTACCAGGTTGACGGAAAGCAGCTGGTGAAAGATTTCTCCGCGCAGGTGCAGCGTAGCGACAAGATCGCGCTAATCGGACCTAACGGCTGCGGCAAAACAACGCTGCTGAAGTTGATGTTAGGTCAGCTTCAGGCTGACAGCGGACGCATTCACGTCGGTACCAAGCTGGAAGTGGCCTATTTCGATCAGCACCGCGCCGAACTGGATCCCGATAAAACCGTGATGGACAACCTGGCTGAAGGTAAGCAAGAGGTGATGGTTAACGGTAAACCTCGCCATGTGCTGGGTTACTTGCAGGACTTCCTGTTCCATCCGAAACGTGCGATGACGCCAGTACGTGCGCTCTCTGGCGGAGAACGTAATCGCCTGTTATTGGCGCGTTTGTTCCTGAAACCCAGCAATCTTTTGATTCTCGATGAACCAACGAACGATCTTGACGTCGAAACGCTGGAACTGCTCGAAGAGTTGATTGATAGCTACCAGGGCACCGTGCTGCTGGTGAGCCACGACCGTCAGTTTGTCGATAATACCGTGACCGAATGCTGGATCTTCGAAGGCGGCGGTAAAATTGGTCGTTATGTCGGCGGTTATCATGATGCGCGCAGTCAGCAATCGCAGTATGTGGCGTTTAAGCAGCCAGTTGCGAAAAAAACAGAGGAACCTGCTGCCCCTAAAGCAGAAATTGTCAAACGCGGCACCAGCAAACTAAGCTATAAACTGCAGCGCGAACTGGAGCAGCTCCCCGCGTTGCTTGAAGAACTGGAAGCTAAGCTGGAAGCCTTACAGGCTCAGGTTGCTGACGCCGCGTTTTTCAGTCAGCCTCACGAGCAAACGCAACAGGTGTTAGCTAATTTGAACGAAGCGGAACAAGAACTTGAGCAAGCCTTTGAGCGCTGGGAGTATCTTGAGTCTTTGAAGAATGGCGCATAATTAAAGGAGCACCTATGTGCGAACATCACCATGCCGCGAAGCATATTTTGTGCTCGCAGTGTGACATGCTGGTGGCGTTACCTCGCCTTGAGCATGGTCAGAAAGCGGCATGTCCACGATGTGGCACTACGTTAACCGTTGAGTGGGACGCGCCCCGGCAGCGTCCCACTGCCTATGTTTTAGCCGCACTATTTATGCTGCTGCTGTCAAACCTCTTTCCCTTTGTGAATATGAACGTCGCAGGGGTGAGTAGTGAAGTGACGTTGCTGCAAATTCCCAGCGTGCTCTTTTCTGAAGATTACGCCAGTCTCGGCACCTTCTTTATCTTATTCGTTCAGCTGGTTCCGGCCTTTTGCCTGCTGACGATCCTGCTACTGGTAAACCGGGTTCAGATGCCCGAGCGGCTTAAAGCATGGCTGGCGCGCATTTTGTTTCAGTTAAAAAGCTGGGGAATGGCAGAAATCTTCCTCGCCGGCGTGCTGGTGAGCTTTGTTAAGCTGATGGCCTACGGCGATATCGGCGTGGGCAGCAGCTTTATTCCGTGGTGCTTCTTTTGCGTTTTACAGTTGCGTGCATTTCAGTGCGTTGACCGTCGCTGGCTATGGGATGATATTGCGCCAATGCCTGTCATAAAGCAGGCCTTAAAACCTGGCGTGCCTGGTATTCGACAGGGACTGCGTTCCTGCTCTTGCTGCACTGCAATACTTCCCGCTGATGAACGGGTGTGCCCACGTTGTCAGACGAAAGGTTATGTGCGGCGTAAAAACAGTCTGCAATGGACGTTGGCATTACTGTTTACGTCAATCATGCTTTATCTTCCTGCCAATATTCTGCCGATTATGATTACCGATTTGCTCGGGTCAAAGCTGCCGTCAACCATACTTGAGGGGGTGGTTTTAATCTGGAGCGAAGGCTCGTATCCGGTGGCTGCGGTTATCTTTATCGCCAGTATTATGGTGCCGACGTTGAAAATGATCGCCATTGCCTGGCTATGCTGGGACGCCAAAGGGCACGGCAAACGCGACAGTGAACGTATGCACCTGATTTATGAAGTTGTGGAATTTGTCGGTCGCTGGTCAATGATCGACGTATTTGTGATTGCGGTACTCTCTGCGCTGGTGCGCATGGGAGGGTTAATGAACATTTATCCTGCAATGGGTGCTTTGATGTTTGCTTTAGTCGTCATTATGACAATGTTTTCTGCGATGACATTTGATCCGCGTCTGTCGTGGGATCGTGAACCAGAACCAGGCCATGAGGAGTCCTGACAGCATGGAATCTAAAAGTGGGGAAGCCAAAGTGCAAAAGGTAAAAAACTGGTCGCCCGTGTGGATATTTCCTATCGTCACTGCACTCATTGGCGCGTGGGTTCTGTTTTATCACTACAGTCATCAGGGGCCACAGGTCACGCTTATTACCACCAATGCCGAAGGTATTGAAGGGGGCAAAACGACGATTAAGAGCCGCAGTGTGGACGTCGGCATCGTTGAGAGCGCAACCCTGACGGATGATCTGACCCATGTGGAGATTAAAGCGCGTCTTAACTCCGGAATGGAAAAGCTGCTGCATAAAGATTCTGTCTTTTGGGTGGTGAAGCCGCAGGTTGGACGTGAAGGTATAAGTGGGCTCGGCACGCTATTGTCCGGGGCTTATATTGAACTGCAGCCTGGCAATAAAGGCAGTAAGCTGGAAAATTACCAACTGCTGGATTCACCGCCACTGGCCCCGCCAGATGCAAAAGGGATCCGTGTGATTCTGGACAGCAAAAAAGCCGGTCAGTTGAGTCCGGGCGATCCGGTGCTTTTTCGCGGCTATCGTGTAGGTTCGGTTGAAACCAGCACATTTGATGCGCAAAAGCGTACGATCAGCTATCAGCTTTTCATTAATGCGCCTAACGATCGTCTGGTGACCAGTAATGTGCGTTTCTGGAAAGACAGCGGGATCGCCGTAGATCTTACCTCAGCAGGTATGCGCGTAGAAATGGGTTCGCTCTCCACGCTGTTTGGCGGTGGTGTAAGTTTTGATGTGCCAGAAGGTTTAGAGCAGGGCGAGCCGGTCGCACAACAGTCAGCGTTTAATCTTTATGACGATCAAAAAAGTATTCAGGATTCACTGTATACCGATCATATCGATTATCTGATGTTCTTTAAAGATTCGATTCGTGGCCTGCAGCCTGGTGCGCCGCTGGAATTCCGTGGCATCCGCTTGGGTACGGTGAGTAAAGTACCTTTCTTCTCACCGAATATGCGCCAGGTGTTCAACAATGATTACCGCATTCCGGTGCTGGTACGCATCGAACCAGAACGTCTGAAGGCGCAGCTGGGCGAAGATACTGATGTTGGTGCTCATCTGGCGGAATTGCTTAAACGCGGATTACGGGCATCGCTCAAAACCGGGAACCTGGTGACCGGCGCGCTGTATGTCGATCTCGACTTCTACCCGAAAGAGCCGCCGATTACTGGTGTGCGTGAATTTAATGGTTATCAAATTATTCCGACCGTGAGCGGTGGTCTGGCGCAGATCCAACAGCGTCTGATGGAAGCGTTGGATAAGATAAATAATCTGCCGCTGAACCCGATGATTGAGCAGGCAACCAATACGCTGTCGGAAAGCCAGCGCACGATGAAGCATCTGCAAACCACGCTGGATAACATGAACAAGATCACGTCCAGCCAGTCGATGCAGGATCTTCCGGCGGATATGCAGAATACGCTGCGTGAACTAAATCGTAGCATGCAGGGCTTCCAGCCTGGTTCTGCGGCCTACAACAAGATGGTGGCAGATATGCAGCGTCTTGATCAGGTGCTACGTGAACTGCAACCGGTACTGAAAACGCTGAACGATAAGAGTAATGCGCTGGTATTTGAAGCGAAGGACAAAAAAGATCCAGAGCCGAAGAGGGCGAAACAATGAAAAAGTGGCTAGTGGTGATGATGGCGGTCTGGCTGACGTCATGCAGCTCCAGCGGAGAGAATAAAAGCTATTACCAGCTCCCTATCGCACAAGGCGGTGTGCAGAGCTCCGCCAATCAGGGAAACCGTCTGCTTTGGGTTGAACAGATTGCGGTACCTGATTATCTGGCCGGTAATGGGGTGGTTTACCAGACCAGCGATGTGCAATATGTTATAGCCAATAATAATCTCTGGGCCAGCCCATTAGATCAGCAATTGCGCAATACGCTGGTTGCTAACCTCAGCATGCAGTTGCCTGGCTGGGTTGTTGCTTCGCAGCCGCTGGGAAGCACTCAGGACACGCTGAACGTCACCGTAACCGGCTTCCACGGTCGTTACGATGGTAAGGTTATCGTGAGTGGAGAATGGTTGCTGAATCATCAGGGACAACTGATCAAACGTCCATTCCACATCGAAGCTGTACAGACTAAAGACGGCTACGATGAGATGGTGAAGGTTCTTGCCAACGCCTGGAGTCAGGAAGCGACGGCTATTGCTCAAGAGCTGAAACGCATCCCATAAGCTTAAATAATTGTAAATTATGCCGCCCCTGGCTCACTGCCCGGGGCGGTTTTTTTATTTTTTTAGCCGTGGAGATAGCTGTTCTGACTGACTATTTTTGTACAAATGATTTAGAGGCTAGCTCACAAATATGACACTGGCGTGAATTTTGCGCATTGACGAGCCTAATGTTTAGGGGTATTCGTTTAGTGTGATTGCACACTTAGTAATCACTGTTTTCTTTTCCACCAGACCAAAAAATGAGGGAAACGAGGCATGAAGAGACAAAAACGAGATCGCCTGGAACGGGCACATCAACGTGGATATCAGGCCGGCATTGCCGGACGCTCAAAAGAAATGTGTCCCTATCAGACGCTGAATCAGAGGTCATACTGGCTGGGAGGCTGGCGAGAAGCCATGGGGGATAGGGTTTTAATGGCCTGATTCTGTCTCTTTAGATAAAAGAAACCTCCGCAGAGCGGAGGTTTCGCCTTTTTGCACACCAGATAAAACGGAGAAACGTTAATGTCTGGCTGCTACGCAGTCCTGGATTAGAACGCGGAAGTGTCCTGGAACAGACCCACTTTCAGATCGTTTGCGGTGTAGATCAAACGACCATCAACCAGCACTTCACCATCAGCCAGGCCCATGATCAGGCGGCGGTTAACGATACGTTTGAAGTGAATGCGGTAAGTGACTTTCTTCGCAGTCGGCAGAACCTGGCCGGTGAATTTAACTTCACCTACGCCCAGCGCACGGCCTTTACCTTCGCCGCCCAGCCAGCCGAGATAGAATCCAACCAGCTGCCACATGGCGTCGAGACCCAGACAGCCCGGCATCACCGGATCGCCGATAAAGTGACAACCGAAGAACCACAGGTCTGGGTTGATATCCAGTTCAGCTTCAACATAACCTTTGTCAAAGTTGCCACCGGTTTCGGTCATCTTGATGACACGGTCCATCATCAGCATGCTTGGTGCTGGCAGTTGTGGCCCTTTTGCGCCAAACAGTTCACCGCGACCAGAGGCAAGAAGGTCTTCTTTCGTATAGGATTCGCGTTTATCTACCATGTTCTCTGTAAGCCTTATTTTATTGAAGCACGCAGGATAGCTAACACGTGTACGCTGAACAAGTCCGATCAGTTCGGAATAATCCAGTTCAGCCAACGTAGCGGCCATGGAAAACGGTGACGACCTTCCTGTTGCGTAGCCGTGGCAATACGCTCCTGAATGGTTTGCATCAGCGTTGTCTGGCCTTCGCCATCCCACACCAGATTTAACAACAGTGGCAGCGCATCAGTTACGTCGTCCACCGCCCAGATAGTGAATTTTTCTTCTTCTATGGCCTGCAGCAGCGCGGGATGCAGGCTGAGGTGTCTGACGTTAGCCGAAGGAATGATAACGCCCTGCGTGCCCGTCAGCTCACGCTGCTGGCAGATGGCGAAGAAACCTTCAATTTTCTCATTCAGACCACCGACCGGTTGCGCCCGACCAAACTGATCGACAGAACCGGTAATGGCGATACTTTGATTAACAGGCACGTCGGCGAGGGCGCTGATCAATGCGCACAGTTCTGCCATAGACGCGCTGTCACCGTCCACTTCGCTGTAAGATTGCTCAAAGGTCAGCGAGGCAGAGAAGGGGATTTGCTGCTCAAGCTGGAGTTCCGACATCAGGAACGCCTGCATAATCATCATACCCTTGGCATGAATATTTCCGCCGAGCTCGGCTTTGCGCTCAATGTCCGTAAACTCGCCGTCGCCAATATGCACGACGCAACTGATACGAGAAGGCTCGCCAAATGCGCGTGGGTGGCCTGGAAACTCAATCACCGACAAGGCGTTGATCTGGCCAATACGCTCGCCTTCTGTCTCGATAAGGATCTGCTCTTGCAGAATTTCGTCCTGCATGCGTTCGGCCAGGAATCCCTCACGCCATTCGCGCTGAGCCAGCATCAGGCTGAACTGCTCAGCGTTGCAGGTTTCGCTCTCGCATAACGGGGCCACCTCTTTGAACTGTCTGGTGATCCACAGCGGGTTAAGCGGCAATGTATCCTGTTCACCGGTATAGCGAACGGCTTCACGGATCAAAACCTGCCAGGCATCAGGAGCGGGGTAAGGCAAATTATTGCGCATGGCAGTATGCGTGACCCACTGACACCACTGCGTCATGGTTTCGGCATCCACGATCTGCAGATTATCTTCAAACTCGCTGTAAATGGCCTGTTCAGCCAACTCTGGTTCCATGTCCTGGAAATCCGCCAGCGATTCACGCTCGCCCACCAAAATCACTTTCAGTTTAAGCGGCATAGGCGGAACAGAGACAGGCAGCGGGCGAGACTCATCAAAAGCCACCCAATCAAAACGCTCGTGGCTGACAATGGCTTTCAGACGCATCCACAACAGAGGTTGGGCCAACAGCGTGCGCAATGAGATAACCAGCACACCCCCATTGGCCTGATGTACCAGACCTGGCTGCAGCGTAATTTCGCCATTGAACTGACGTAGACAGCCAAACAGTTGTTCAGCTTCGGCCCAGTCAGCGCTGACCACCTGCGTCAACGTCGCAAAATTGTCTTCCGCTTTTTCAGCTGTACGATAACGAATAGTGTGACCGGAGATGTCGTAATGACCGCCAGTCAGGCTTCCTGCATCCGTGTGCAGGGGACGTGCAGCTTTTGCAATAAGGTTGAGATACTCAAGCTCCTCCGGTGCTTTCACCAACATGAACGAGGATGTTGTCCAGTGCTGAAGAAGCTGCTCTAGCGCGAATTGTAAACGTGGCTGAGTATCACTAAGTAAGGTGTCGGTGTCGTCAGTGACGTGCGGCTGTGCAAATACTTCCTGATAACTGTCGGTATCAGGAACCAGATCACGCCATGCAAGTTTCGTAATGGTCAAAGTTGATGTTTTTTAGTCTGTTGTAAAAAACGAGATTATACCGTAACCCTCACCACTAAACACCTGGAAAGCGCCGCGAAACGGTTGTGATGACGCGCGGCAGTTCACAGGCTGGATATTCTTTTCTTCAGATGCCGAAAAAGCTGATATTCTGATAAGAGTTACACGGTAACATTGAGATCGCAATGAAATATCAACAACTTGAAAATCTTGAAAGCGGATGGAAATGGAAGTACCTGGTGAAGAAGCATCGCGAGGGGGAGTTGATTACCCGCTATGTGGAAGCCAGCGCTGCCAAAGAAGCCGTTGATTTGTTGCTAACCCTCGAAAATGAACCGGTTCGGGTCAACGCCTGGATTGAAGAATACATGAACCCTGCACTGCTCAATCGTATGAAGCAAACGATCCGGGCGAGGCGTAAGCGGCACTTTAATGCAGAACATCAACATACGCGTAAGAAATCTATCGATCTGGAGTTTATGGTCTGGCAGCGTCTGGCAGGTCTTGCGCAGCGGCGCGGAAAAACGCTTTCTGAAACTATAGTGCAGCTGATTGAAGACGCAGAGCATAAAGAGAAGTACGCGAACAAAATGTCGACATTGAAACAGGATTTACAGGCGTTGCTGGGAAAAGACTAGCGGTTGGCTGGTGTAACAAGAGGCTTGTTTTGAGTGGAAACAGATGAAAAAAACCCCGCATAGCGGGGTTTTTTATAAGACGATAACTTAAGCCTGAGGCTGAGTTACAACGTCTTTGATGCCTTTAACTTCGATCTCAACACGACGATCCGGAGCCAGGCAGTCGATTAGTGCAGCGCGAGCTTTCACGTTGTCACAGGTGTTGCCAGTAACTGGGTTGGATTCACCCATGCCACGTGCAGAGATTTTGTCAGAAGGAATACCTTTAGAGATCAGGTAATCAACAACGGACTGAGCACGTTTCTCGGACAGACCCTGGTTGTAAGCGTCAGAACCGATGCGGTCAGTGAAGCCCAGAACCACTACGGAACCGTCTTTCGGATCCAGGTTGCTCAGCTGGCTGTACATCTGGTCCAGAGCCTGCTGGCCTTCTGGTTTCAGAGTTGCTTTGTTGAAGTTGAACAGAACGTCAGACTTCAGAGTGAAGTGCTTGGTCTGTACTTCTGGAGCCGGAGCCGGAGCAACAACTACTGGAGCTGCTTCTTCCTGCTGGCCGAAACGGTAAGAAACACCAACGCTCAACAGGCCGTTATCCGGACGACCACCAACGGTGTTCGCGTCACCGATGTTGTTGGTCCACTGGTATTCCAGACGGGTAGCGATTTCAGGAGTAATTGCATACTCTACGCCACCAGCGAATACTGGGGATACACCAGTGTCGTGGTCTTTGAAGCCTTCGTTGTTTTTAGCGTCTGCACGCCAAACCATACCACCCAGACGGGTATAAACGTCCAGATCGTCAGTGATTGGGTAACCCAGTTTAGCGGTCAGCTGAACGCCCTGAGCTTTGAAAGCGCCGTTTTGATGAGTCTGGTCGGTGTAGCCTTTGTACGGCATACGGCCTAACCAGTCGTAACCCATTTCAAAACCAACGTACGGGTTAACCTGATAACCACCGAACGCACCGGCACCCAGTTGGCTTTCGTGGGTCGGACCGGCGTTGTTGATCTGGTTGTTGCCAATATCATGGTACTGAGACCAGCCCATTTTAGCACCAGCGTACCAGGTGTTATCTTTCGGAGCGGCCTGCGCCACGGTAGCGAAACCAGCCAGTGCCACTGCAATTGCGATAGCTGTCTTTTTCATTTTTTGCGCCTCGTTATCATCCAAAATTCGCCATGAATATCTCCGAAGAGAGATAACACGGTTAAATCCTTCACCCGGGGACCAGTTCAATAGTTGCTCTACCGATATCTGCGGCTTACGCCGAGCACCCCTGGCGATGTAAAGTCTACAACGTAGTTGAAAACTTACAAGTGTGAAGTCCGTCAGGCATATGAAAAAAAAAGGCTTGTATACATAATATTTAACATTTATTGATGACTAAATGCACTGAGGATTTCCTGAAAACCGCTTGAGACAGGCGTTCGGACGAAAAACGCGTTAAAGCTCAAAGGCAAATTGAAGCATGAAAAAAAATTCCAGGATAAATCCTAATTTTACTCAATGATACAAATTCGAGTGAATTTTTAGCCCGGAATGCTGTCTCCCCGCAAGTGACTGTGCGCAAACAGGACGCATGATAAAACCCATCGCATTTCCTTCATTAGCCGCTTTTACTAGCTCGGCATGTTCATCTTCCGTTAATTCTTCTGCCAGCCAGCCGATAACGACACTGTAATTACCTGTGCGCAGCGCACGGATCATCGATTCCAGCGTATTGCAGGGGGAGAGTTGGCTAATCTGCATTACTTTTGTCAATGGAAGTCCGGCTGACTGCACCCACTCCCGGCTTAATTTTTGCTGAGGCGTCAGCCACAGCTGCCAGCGTGATTGCTGCCCTAACTGTTGCAGCAGAGGAAGCAGCAGTAGTTGCGTCATCATGGGCTGGTCCTCGCGATAGACTACTTCACTGATAAGCCCAGCGGTTGCGTTCTCTGATGAAACGCGCGCAATGCTGCTTGATGCGGAAGAGAACGACGAAGAACGATTTGCATAGCCTGAAGTGTACATAATCAATCCAGCCCTGTGAGTTACTGTATGGATATACAGTAACCCTGCTATCAACAAAGATCAACCTTATTTTCGGAAACAGGTTCGCAATTTTTAGTCGTCGTCACGGGAAAAATAAAATTCATCTTGCCCCATACGCATAAGTTGCCTATTTTCGTCATTAACGGATCCGCTACTGAAAATCATTTGCTTACGTTATGATTTAAAAAGGATTTTTATGAAAGAGCTTTCTTATGCAAGGATCTATAAATCGCAGGAATATCTGGCTTCTCTGGGGACAATTCACTATCGCTCACTGTTTGGTGGCTACAGTCTGACGGTTGGCGATACGGTCTTTGCCATGGTCGCCAATGGTGAGTTGTATCTTCGCGCCTGTGAGCAGAGCGCCCAGTATTGTGTACAAAATTCTCCTGTCTGGCTGACATTTATTAAGCGAGGACGTCCTCTTGTACTTAATTATTACCAGGTGAATGATGCCCTGTGGCAAAACCAGCAGCAACTGGTGTCGTTATCGCGATATTCGTTGGATGCAGCGGTTAAGGAAAAACAGAGTCGCTTTACCCAGCATCGTCTGCGGGAATTGCCGAATATGACGTTTCATCTGGAGACTCTGCTGAATGAAGTTGGAATTAAAGATGAGGGGACAATGCGGTCGTTGGGAGCACAAATGTGCTGGCTGAAACTTCGGCAAAATAACCCGGCTCTGACGGTAAAAGTACTCTATGCCCTTGAAGGCGCGGTAGGGGGGATACATGAAGCCGCGCTCCCGGCGACGCGTCGCCAGGAGCTGGTGGAGTGGGTAAGTTCTCTTACGCCGGAACCGGGGTATTAGAAGGTAGTACGGCAATTTGCTGCTGTAATCGCCGGATTTCCGGGAGCAGAGCGATCAATAACCCAACTTGCTGAACGACCAGAGGCTCTTTACTGTCCGGGCGTGGTTCCAGGTGTTGAATTCGCTGCTTCAGCCCTTCTAACGCCTGGTATACGCGTTGCTCGTCAGCGGGTTGATGGTGAAGGGCATCATCAACATAGCAAACCGCGTCATCCAGCAATGCCAGAACGTCTGGATTGGTCAACTGTTCGCGATGTGCGCCAAGCGCAGAAATATAGCTGGTAAACGTATGGTTGAGACACAGTAAACGGAACGCCGTTTCGCGGGTTTGGGCCGTCACATCCGGCTCGCTCGACATGTTTGACACCACGGAGGCGAGTTCAGCATCACGGTTATGCGCGTCACGGCGAGCGATACGGTAGGCCAGACGATTATCACGACCCTGATGGTATTGTTCGAGAATTGCATCAAGGTAGCGGCAGTTAGCGTCAGTCGCCCGCTCAATTACCCGTGGTAGATTACGAAAACGCCAGTCTGGCCAGATGAAACTGACAGCCGCCCAGGCGATAGCACAGCCAATTAGCGTATCGATGACACGCGGCAGCGCAACCTCAAAGCCTTCGCCGAGCAGGTTAAAGCACAGTAATACCAGCAGCGTGATAAACATGGTGGCGTGCGCATACTGGACGTTGCGAAAGGCAAAAAACAGTACACCAGTGATCACTAAAAGTATTAGCTGCCCTTCTAAAGAGGGCACAAACCACAGGATCGGTAAACCGATGGCAATACCAACCAACGTGCCGATAATCCTGAGCGCCAGGCGATGTCGGGTGGCATTGTAGTTTGGTTGACAGACAAACAGGCTGGTCAGCAAGATCCAGTATCCGTGATTCATGCCGGTTACCTGGATAATGGCATAACCAACACAGAGCACTAACGACATGCGGACGGCATGGCGGAACAGTGCGGACTCTGGGGTGAAATTACGGCTCAGGCGTAACCAGATATCACTGAATCCATGGGGACTGTCATCAGCAAGCTGATTTTCAGACTCATTGCGCGAGAGCACCTGAGCCTGTTCAGACTCAATGGTGGCCAGTTGCGCATCGATAGCCCGCAGGTTCGATAGTAAGAATCCCAGCGTATTGAGCAGATCTGCAGGCTCACCACTGGCACGCATGCGCTCAAGTGCGGCATCTATATGGGTGAAGACGCGCTCAAAGTGCGGATCGTGCTGGTAAGGCGTGCGCAATAAAATACAACGAGACAATTGTGAGCAGGCTTGTCCTTGCATCGACATCAACCGCTGGAAGCGGAACATCACATCGCTGTGACGGAAATGATCGCGTAGCGTTTGATACTGAATATGTGAGGAGCTTGCGCGTTCATGAATATCCTGCGCCACAAAATAGTAATGTAGCGTGCGACGTGTTCCCCGTTGTCCACGGTCACCGCGCAGGCGAGTCAGCAGCGACACTTTGGTCTGGTTTAGCGTTGCCATCAGTTGCCCATTAGCGAGGGCTAAATCATACAACGGCGCCTGGCTTTCATCTTCTATGTCGGGATCAAAAAGACGCGACTTCAGTTCCAGGTAGTGCGCTAATTGTTCGTAGCTGCGGGCCAGATTGTCCTGTAAGGGGCGGATGGGGAACAGAAGATGTCCGGTGAGCGTCAGCAGGTTATACCAGATAGCGCCCGCGAGCAGCAGGATTGGTTGTTGATACCACTGATCGTAAAGCGAGGTGCCCAGCATCGTGTAAATGGCGATGAGCAACGCGCCAAAAGCGATGGTTGCATAGCGCTGGCCTAATCCTCCCAGCAGAATAAAACCGCTGGTGGAAAGCGTTAACCCAATAGCAAACAGCCAGGGCCATGGGAAGAGCAGTTCAACGGAGGCTGAGGCAATAAAAAAGCACACCAGCGTGATGATTAAATTGCGCAGTCGGCCCGCGAGACGATCATCGAGATCGGTAAGTGCGGCAGCGACCATACCCAGCGTGAGTGGGATGGTCAGCTTGACGTCACCCAGCCACCAGGGCAGCGCCGTTGTGCCGCATAGCGCGATAAAAATCCGCACGTAGTACAGCCAGGTGCTGTTCCAGGTATAGCGTTTGAGCAGAGGACTTAACATAAAGGCCATTGGTCCTGATTATTCAAAGCGACGACGTGCATTGGCTTCACGCGCTGCACGGGCAACTTCTACTGAAACTACCCGGCGACCCACCGGCCAGAGCGCAATGGCAGCGATTTTAAAGTTCGCAATGCCAACCGGAATACCAATAATCGTTATGCACTGAGCAATACCAGAGACAATGTGCATCAGACACAACCACCAGCCGAAGAAAATCAGCCAGAAAATATTGAGCACGGTGCCGCCGGTATTCAACAGGACGCTTTTACCGGCCGGATTCAGTTCATCGACATGTATTGCTTCGTTGCCATAGGGAAACAGCGAAAGTCGGGTTATCTCCCAGCATGAACGGGTCAAGGGTAAAGTAAAAATAAGCACGATACTGACCAGCGTTGCCAGTAACCAGGCCAGGGTGGTGGCGAACCCCCCAAGCACAAAATTTAAAATATTCAGAACAGTACGCATAAACCCTCGGTTAACTCTGGTTTTCTGTGAATTCGGCAATTGTAACGTTTTTTTGGGCTGGAGCACGTTTTCTCTGGCGGTTACACTGATAAGCAAACCTCTTCGTGTGGATCCGCTTGAGTCTTATGGAACTGAAAGCTACTTCTCTTGGAAAACGTCTGGCACAACACCCTTACGATCGGGCCGTTATTCTCAATGCCGGGATTAAAGTTTCCGGCGATCGTCACGAGTATCTTATTCCCTTCAATCAGTTACTGGCTATTCATTGCAAACGTGGTCTGGTGTGGGGCGAGCTGGAGTTTGTACTCCCGGATGAGAAGGTGGTCCGTCTTCACGGTACAGAGTGGGCGGAAACCCAGCGCTTCCATCATCATTTGAATGCACTCTGGCAACAGTGGAGCCAGGAAATGAGTGACGTTGCTGCGGGGGTTTTACAGCAGCAGTTGGATGCGATAGCGGCCCGTACTAGTGAAAGTAAATGGCTGACGCGCGAACAAACGTCAGGGCTGCAGCAGCAGATTCGCCGTGCCTTTGCCGCGTTACCGCTCCCGGTTAATCGGCTGGAAGAATTTGAAAATTGCCGGGAGGCGTTACGTCAATGCCAGGCATGGTTGAAGGACATTGAAGCCTGCCGCTTACAGCACAATCAGGCGTACACCGAGGCAATGCTGGAAGAGTATGCTGAGTTTTTCCAGCATATTGAATCTTCGCCGTTGAACCCTGCTCAGGCGCGCGCGGTAGTGAACGGTGAGCAATCATTGTTGGTACTTGCAGGGGCTGGAAGCGGTAAAACATCTGTGTTGGTTGCCCGGGCTGGTTGGTTGCTTGCGCGAGGAGAGGCGGCGGCTGAACAGATCCTGTTGCTGGCGTTTGGACGCAAAGCAGCCCAGGAGATGGATGACCGCATTCGTGAGCGTCTGCATACGGACGAAGTCACTGCACGGACATTCCATTCACTGGCGTTGTTCATTATTTCGCAAGGTAGCAAAAAAGTTCCAACAGTGAGCAAGCTGGAAAATGATGCCGCCGCTCGCAGTAAACTCTTTATAACGACCTGGCGTCAGCAGTGCAGTGAGAAAAAGGCTCAGGCTAAAGGCTGGCGACAATGGTTAGAAGAAGAAATGCTGTGGTCTGTACCCGAAGGTAACTTCTGGGATGACGAAAAATTACAGCACCGTCTGGCCTCCCGGTTGGATCGCTGGGTTAGTTTGATGCGGATGCATGGTGGAGCACAGGCGGAGATGATTGCTAATGCTCCGGAGGAGATCCGCGATCTGTTCAGTAAACGCATAAAGCTAATGGCGCCGCTGCTCAAGGCCTGGAAGAGTGCCCTGAAGGATGAGAATGCCGTCGATTTCTCCGGGTTGATCCATCAGGCTATTGTCATTCTGGAGAAGGGGCGGTTTATCAGTCCGTGGAAACATATTCTGGTCGATGAATTTCAGGATATTTCCCCTCAGCGCGCCGCCCTGTTAGCCGCCTTGCGAAAGCAAAACTCGCAGACCACGCTGTTTGCCGTGGGAGATGACTGGCAGGCCATTTACCGGTTCAGCGGAGCACAGCTTTCTCTGACGACCGCATTCCAGCAAAATTTTGGTGAGGGCGATAGCTGTAATCTGGATACGACTTACCGTTTTAATAGCCGGATTGGCGAAGTCGCAAACCAGTTTATCCAGCAAAACCCACATCAGCTCACGAAACCGCTGAACAGTCTGACGACCGGTGATAAAAAAGCTGTCACGTTGCTCGATGAAAGTCAGTTAGATCTGTTGCTGGATAAGCTGTCGGGTTTTGTGAAAGCTGAAGAGAGAATTCTGGTGCTGGCGCGGTACCATCATCTGAAGCCAGCCAGCCTGGACAAAGCGGCCACCCGCTGGCCCAAGCTGCAGTTGGATTTTATGACTATTCATGCCAGCAAAGGGCAGCAGGCGGATTACGTCATTGTTATGGGGCTTCATGACGGGAATGACGGTTTTCCGGCCCCGGCTCGCGAGTCGATTATGGAAGAGGCGTTACTCCCGGCTGTTGAAGATTTTCCTGATGCTGAAGAGAGGCGGTTGCTGTATGTGGCGCTAACGCGTGCACGGCATCGGGTATGGCTACTGTTTAGCAAAGACGCGGCATCATGTTTTGTTGATGAGCTTAAGCAATTAGACGTTCCGGTGACCCGGAAACCCTGAAAAGCAGGCGGCAGTTGCCGCCTGCTTAGCGTTTATTTGAGGCGTTCTGCAAGATAACGGGCGTAATCCGGGATCAAGATATCCGTTGCGTCGTTGAAGTTTGGCGACTGGATAATAAAATCAGCCGTTGACACGTTGGTGGCGACCGGAATGTTCCAGACTGTGGCCAGGCGTAGCAGGGCTTTGACATCAGGATCGTGGGGAACGGCGTTGAGCGGATCCCAGAAGAAAATCAGCACATCAATTTTCCCTTCTGAAATTAGCGCACCCACCTGCTGGTCACCCCCCATCGGGCCGCTCAGCATGGCGTTGACGTCCATTCCTGTCGCGCGTTGAATTAAATTTCCAGTTGTTCCTGTAGCATACAGAACGTGTTTTTCCAGTAATGGCTGGTGGCGTTCAACCCAGCTCATCAACATCTTTTTGCAGTGATCGTGTGCGACCAACGCAATATGTTTCTGCGCTGGTAATGTGCGAGTCGTTAATTCCATAGTACAGCTCCCAAGTTAACCTTGTTACAGAGTACTGGAAGCACTTGACGCTGCAAGAGAAAGACAAAAAAAATGCGTATACGAACATAAATGTCACGATGGGGGCTGTTTCTCAGCCCATTGTAAGAAGTTACTCCGCGTTTGTGCGTCAGCCTGTTGAAACCAATATTTTAAGCGCTGCTCAGTCAGCGTTTGTGACTGAGGCGGCACGCGGTCCAGTTCAGATACCCCGGAAAGCAGCGAACTGTCATCGGCCATCATCGTGGCAAATTGCGGTAAAGACGCATGCTTAGCCGCTTTGTTATAGCGCTCTGTTTCCATTTCATAATCTACGATTTTTGCGGTGGATGTGATTGACAGAATATCCAGCTTAACCGGTATAGGCATGGAATCCCCATCCAGCAGTTCTACGCGTGGGGCATCATCAAAATGCGTTGCATCTCGCTCGTTGCTCAGACGTGGCAGGTGAAAATTAACCTGACTGACGAGTTGGGTATCAAAGCTGATGACCAGCGGGGGCGAAATATACAGACGTTCTTCGTGGCTGGACAGGCGAATGGTTTTTTCTACGCGAAACACGAGCTGGTGCCGACCATTTTCCAGCTCAATACTTTCGGCACCACGCAGTAATGAGCTGGAGACTTTTTTTCCGTCCAGCACCAGAAGGTCAATATCATTAGACAGACGTAGAGAGGTAGCAAAAACGGTTACCGGCAAACACAGGGCAATTAAGGCTGTCACAATGCCGGCTTTCATAGGTTTCTCCTGTCCAGAAAATATCTGTATAAGATGTATCTAAATTTTTCGATAATCATGTTTACTAACATATAGACATATTTTTGAGTTTAGCTCTCATGCTCCAGTATGGGATGAATGGTCGCAAAGTCAGGTTTGTCGTACACTTTGCTAAACAGCCTGGAGGAAAACGATGAAAGAGACCGATATTGCTGGCATTTTGACAACGACCCGCACGATTGCACTGGTGGGTGCAAGCGATAAACCCGATCGCCCAAGCTATCGGGTTATGAAATATTTACTCGATCAGGGCTATCACGTTATTCCTGTTTCACCGAAAGTTGCCGGAAAAACACTGCTGGGGCAGCAGGGCTATGCGACGCTGGCAGATGTACCAGAGAAAGTGGATATGGTAGATGTCTTCCGTAATTCCGAAGCGGCGTGGGGTGTTGCTCAGGAGGCAATTGCCATCGGCGCGAAGACCCTATGGATGCAGCTCGGCGTGATTAACGAGCAAGCAGCCGTACTGGCTCGTGATGCAGGGTTGACGGTGGTGATGGATCGTTGCCCGGCGATTGAGATCCCGCGGCTGGGACTGGCTAAGTAAGGTTGATCTGTAGCCGAACAAAACGCACAGACCCGATTAGCTAATCGGGTCTGTGTTTGCATCAATTGCGCAGGCGCGGGGCCTGAAGCTGTTTTCGAATTGTTCGCGCCAGTTCATCCATCGACGGTTGCTCCGGATGTTCTTCCTGTAGCTCGCTACTCAGTTGTGCTTCGGCCAGATACGTATGTACTGGCAGACCATTATCGTCTTCCATCACCACGTGATACCAGGGAGCGGCGCGAAGTTCGTCGTTAACCGCCAACTCATCGGCTGACGGTTGATCAAGCGAATATTCCGGGTCGATATCCACGACCACTCCGAGGTAACCTAACAGGGAATGGCGGACCTGCTGGCCGATACCGAATTTGCTGGCAATCATAGTCACCTCCCGGGAAATAGATACCCTCTATGTAAGGGTAATATTCCACTTTTCAAGTTACATGATGCGACAGGCAAACCCTTTCAGATACAGCCCTTCCGGGTAGGTAGCGATCACCGGGTGATCGGCGGCCTGACGGAACTGCTCTATAAATTGTACATCACGACCAGCATCTATTACGGCATCAGCGATGATTTTCTGAAATAAATCGGTGGTCATAAGCCCAGAGCAGGAGAAAGTCAGCAGTACGCCGCCCGGATTGAGCAACTGAATAGCCAGCATATTGATGTCCTTATAGCCGCGGCAGGCGCCCATCAACTGGCTTTTGTTTTCGACAAATTTCGGCGGATCCATCACGATGACGTCGAATTTCTCACCACGATCGCGATAAGCTCGCAGAAGTTTGAACACATCATCACGCACGAACTCAGCTTTGCTCAGATCCAGCTTGTTCAGTTCCACGTTCTGGCGGGCAATATCGAGCGCTTCCTGAGAGGTGTCAACGCTGACGACCTGACGGCATCCACCCATTAATGCTGAAACCGCAAATCCACCGGTATAAGAGAAACAGTTCAGCACACGCTGATTTTCCACATAACGACGCGTGGCCAGGCGGCTATCGCGTTGATCGAGGTAGTAGCCGGTTTTGTGACCATGCTGAATATCAACCAGCAGCTTCATGCCGTGCTCTTCAATTGGCAGCAGTGCTGGCGGAAGCTCGCCCGTTACTGGCCCTTGAGTCAGCTCCATACCTTCTTTTTTACGCACCGCAACATCGCTACGGTCATAAATGGCGCAGTCCGGGAAAACAATTTGCAGAGCGCTAATCAGCGCGGCGCGTTGGTATTCAGCCCCCGCACTGAGCAACTGCAACACCAGGAAGTTGCCGAAGCGGTCAATGGTGACACCCGGCAGACCATCGGATTCGCCGGCGATCAGACGGTAGCTGTCCAGACCGTCTTTTTTCGCCAGCCAGTCACGCCATGTCTGCGCCTGCTGCAGACGACGGGTGAAGAAATCAATATCGATGGACTCAGACTTGTCAAATGTCCAGACGCGTGCACGGATCTGCGACGCGGGTGAGTACGCGCCGCGTGCTAACCATTTACCCTGATGGTCAACAATATCGATGGTTTCACCGAGGTTGGCTTTACCTTCCATACGTGCGACAGCACCGGAAAATACCCACGGATGGCGGCGCAGTAATGATTTTTCGCGCCCTTTGGCTAACACTAAACGTACACTCATAATTTACTATTCTGTCAATTCAAAGAAATGGGCGCCATTGTCCTGAGTTTTACGCATATTTGCAACGCGCGCTGTGATGATAAGGAGAACCGCAATGTCGAAAGTCTGCATAATCGCCTGGGTCTATGGCCGGGTTCAGGGGGTAGGATTTCGCTACACCACCCAGCATGAAGCACAACGGCTGGGATTGACCGGATACGCGAAGAATATGGATGACGGCAGCGTAGAGGTTGTCGCCTGCGGTGAAGGTGACCGGGTGGAACAACTGATGAAGTGGTTGAAAGCCGGGGGGCCGCGAAGCGCCAGGGTAGACAGAGTTCTCAGCGAACCCCATCGTCCTGGCGACGAACTAAAGGGATTTAGTATCCGTTATTAAATACATTTCACCGGTTTCGGCAGGCCGGCAATTTTAGTCGCCTGCTTGGCCGGACCTTTTGGGAACAGGCGGTAGAGATAACGGCTGTTGCCTTTCTCTTCGCCAAACTTGTTGGCCATCGCTTTTACCAGCATGCGGATAGCGGGGGAGGTATTAAATTCCAGATAAAAATCGCGGACAAAACGCACCACTTCCCAGTGTTCTGCGGAGAGCGTAATGCCTTCGTTTTCGGCGATTTTCTCCGCCAGCGGCTCGCTCCACAGCGTGGTATCTTTCAGATAGCCTTCGCTATCGGTACTGATTTCTTTACCTTCAAAGATCAACATAATTCGTCACTACGTTAGTCAAACTGGCGGCAGTTTACCAAAAAAGAAAGCCCCGCATAAGCGGGGCTGGATAGTGCGAGTTGACAACTTAGTCGCGGCTGGCGAAGCCCAGAATGCTCAGCAGGCTGACGAAGATGTTGTACAGCGAAACATACAGGCTGACCGTTGCACGGATGTAGTTGGTTTCACCGCCACGGATGATATTGCTGGTTTCAAACAGGATAGCGCCTGAAGAAATCAGAATAAACACCGCGCTGATGGCCAGATGCAGAGCTGGCAGTTGCAGGAAGATATTCGCAACCATACCAATCAGCACCACCACGATACCTGCCATCAGCATACCGCCGAGGAAGGACATGTCTTTACGGGTGGTCAGCACATAGGCAGAACAGCTGAAGAAGACCAGAGCAGTGCCGCCCAGCGCCATACCGATAACATCACCCATGCCTGCAGACAGGTAGGTGTTCAGAATCGGTCCCAGAATGTAGCCCAGGAAGCCGGTGAATGCGAAAGCAGACAGAATTCCGACCGGCTTATCCGCAGTTTTATATGTCAGGAACATCAGACCATACATACCCACCAGCGTCAGGATTAGACCCGGGGATGGCAGCATCAGCACGGTGCTTGCCGTTGCGGTGATGGCAGAAAACGCCAGCGTCAGGCTGAGCAGAAAATAGGTATTGCGCAGCACTTTATGCGTGCTGAGTAGCGATGTACGGTCGCGCGAAGAACTAATAATACGATCCATGAGTCACTCTCTTATGACAGATGTAATTAATGATGGAGGATAATGAAATCAAGGGGAATGACACAGCGGTTTTACCCATCTTTACGCATTTTAACCCGCCAGACTTAAGCATATTATTTCAGCAAAAGTGTCTAAATTAGATGTTACCACTTATTGTTTGAAAATGTCAGATCGACATCTTATAGGTCACTGAAAAATATTGCGTTATTTACTGCATCCCTTTATGAGTGATTGCGGTGTCATCACAAAACAGAACAATAAGGTGCAGGGAATGACTCAACACAAATCGAAGGTATTTACGTTTACGCTGTTGGCCGCCTGTGTGATATCAATAAACGGCGCGGCATGGGCAGCTCATGTTCCCGCAGGAACAGCATTGGCTGAAAAGCAGGAACTGGTGAGAAATAATGGCAGTGAGCCGGCATCGCTGGATCCGCATAAAGTCGAAAGCAACGTTGAGTTTAATTTAATCAGCGATATGTTCGACGGTCTGGTTGCTGTCAATCAGGATGGGTCTATCGAGCCCCGCCTTGCGGCGTCCTGGGAGAATAAAGACAATACTATCTGGACCTTTCATTTACGTCCGGGCATTACCTGGTCTGATGGCTCTGCGATTACCGCACAGGATGTTGTCTGGAGTTGGCAGCGTCTGGTCTCGCCGCAAACGGCTTCACCTTATGCTTCGTATCTGGGCAATATGCATGTTGCGAACGCGGTTGATATTGCCCAAGGGAATAAAGATCCCGCTACACTAGGGGTCAAAGCCCTGGATGATACCACGCTGGAAATTACCCTGACGCAACCGACGGCGGCGTTTCTGGCGATGCTGGCGCATCCATCGCTGGTGCCGCTGGATAAAGTTCTGATTGGGCGTTTTGGCGACAAGTGGACCCGACCAGAACATTTTGTCAGCAGTGGGCCGTACAAACTATCGCAATGGGTGGTCAATGAGCGCATCGTTGCCGAGCGTAACCCACATTACTGGGACGATCAGCATACGGTTATTAATAAAGTTACTTATTTGCCCATCAGCTCAGAGTCGGCTGACGTAAACCGCTATAAGGCCGGTGAAATCGACATTGTTTATAGCGTACCGGTCAATCAGTTCGCCCAACTGAAAAAAACGATGGGCGATGAACTGCATGTCTCTCCCCAGCTTTCAACGTATTACTATCAGTTCAATACAACCCGCGCGCCGTTTAATGATCCGCGCGTGCGCCGGGCGCTGAATATGGCGTTGGATAAAGACATCATTGCGCAAAAGGTGATGGGGCAGGGGCAGCGAGCAGCGTGGGTTATCAGCCAGCCGGAAATAGGTGGGGTGAAACTGCATGCCCCGGAGTATGCGTCATGGCCGCTCGAAAAACGTATTGCTGAAGCCAAAAAACTGCTTGCTGAAGCCGGTTTTGGTCCTGAGCATCCGCTTAGCTTGAATTTGCTCTACAACACCTTCGAAACGCACCAGCGTATTGCGATTGCCGTATCGTCGATGTGGAAGAAAAACCTTGGCGTCGAGGCGAAGCTGCAAAACCAGGAATGGAAAACCATGCTAGACACTATGCACACCGGTAATTTTGACGTCGTGCGCTATGCGTGGATAGCCGATTATGATGATGCTTCAAGTTTCCTCAATATTTTCCGTACCGGTGATAGCGAGAATACTACCAAGTACAGCAACCCCGCCTTTGATGAAGCGATGCGTAATGCGGCGAAAGCAAATTCACTGGAAGAACGAGGCAAATACTATCAGCAGGCTGAAGATCTTTTAGGTGATGATGTCCCTGCGATTCCGGTTTACCACTATGTCCGCACGCATCTGGTGAAGCCGTGGGTGGGGGGATTTGCGCCGGATAACCGGGGAAATTACTACACCAAAGATATGTACATCAAAAAACATTAAGCGTTGTAGCCGGTATTTGTGCTGATTAAATGGTCAATCTGTTGTTATTTCAGTCGATTAACAACATTTTGGCTGTTTTTCAGGCAAACGAACACATTGGTGCTTTACAGGTCCGTTCGGGATGTTTATAGTGCGCCTCATTGGAAGCGTGGCCGAGCGGTTGAAGGCACCGGTCTTGAAAACCGGCGACCCGAAAGGGTTCTAGAGTTCGAATCTCTACGCTTCCGCCAAACATAAACCCCAAGCTATCAAATAGCTTGGGGTTTTTTCGTTTTGCTCGGTTTATATTTTGTCTTTCTTTACTCGTCTTAGTCGCGCAAGGGCAACAGTGCTGCTGACCGGTTGAATACTGGTGAAATGAGTAATCACCCCGCCTCGCAAAAGCTACATGAGCGAACGTCTCTTCATTCGTCGTAATATCCATAGCAGCCCCAGCATAATAGCCAGATAGCCCATAACGTAATTCCCTTGCTGTTTTCGTTCAGAGAGCGCCGGATCGGCTGCCCATGCCAGAAAGGCGGTAACATCCCTGGCGTATTGCTCCTCAGTTTCAGCTTTCTGTGACGCCGGACTCCATTGGATCTCTCCGCTATTCAGCGGTTTCGGCATGTTAATCACGCCGCCCGGAAAATAGCGGTTAGCCTTCAGTTCGGGATCGTCAGGCAGATAACCGGTGAGTAACGCGTAGACGTAATCAGCTCCCTGGTCCGTGTAGGGCAGAAAAGCATCTAACAGGAATTGCGGAAATCCACGATCGTATGAGCGGGCGCGGACGATATAGCTCAGGTCAACAGGTTCTGCGCCATTATTAAGGTATCGAGCTTCCCGCTCGTTTAAATATGGCGATATAAAGCTGTCATTTAGCGTCCCGTCCCGCTCACCCATCTGGCCGTCATCCTGAATCTCAGGAAACTGATAGCCGTTAGCGATACTTCTTGCTTCTTCTTCCGTGAGTTCCGGGCCGCCGGATCTGGTCAAGGTTCGAAAGGTAAGGTGCTTCATGCCGTGACAAGCGCGACACTTCTCTTCATAAACCTGCAGACCACGCCGAAGCTGCTCTTTATCATACTGGCCATTGATGCCGCTGAAACTCCATTCCTGTCGTTCAGGCGTGGCTTCTTGCGCATAGGTGGAGCCCAGTCCCAATAGAGAAAAACACAGAACACTGAATTTCAATAGTCGTTTCATCATCAGTCCTGTTTTTCCAGAAAACGACGGCAAGGTAATACGATTAAAAACCAGGCAAACCAAATCAGCGTCGAAAGCTGGGACGCGGCACGTATCCAACCTTCTTCGTTACGAAAACCGTCAAGAAGGTCGGGGCCAACCAGCGCTTTCGATCCTAACCAGCCTAAAAAGCAGGCATTGATGACCCACAGCCAGAATCCGCATTTGACCAGCTTGCTGTAATGGCGAAAACGAGCCCGGGAGGTATCAAGCCAGGGAAGAAAATAGAAAATCAGTATCGAACCGCACATCGCGGCTAGTCCTACGAATTCATTCGGGAAGCAGCGCAAGATGGAGAAGAAGGGAAGGAAATACCATTCTGGCGCAACAATTGCCGGTGTAATCGTTGGGTCTGCGGGAATAAAGTTATCGGCGCTGCTCAGATAGTGCGGAGCAAAGAATAAAAACCAGGCGAAGAGCATCAAAAAAAGGGTGATTTTGATGGCATCGAGATCGGTAATTTTGTAATCGAACAACAGGCTCCTGGACTCTTTCTCGCTGAACTTCTTTTTCATCGCTTGGGCAAACGCTGACTGTACGGTTCGTATATGAAAAACCGTTGCCACGACAATCACAAAAGGAAGAATAAAGTGGATAACAAAAAAGCGGCCAAGCATCGGTGTTCCCGGCGTATGGCTACCGACTAAATATGCGTATAACGTATCACCCACTAGCGGAATGGCCTGGGCAAAGCGAGTAATGACCGTTGCCGCCCAGTAGCTTTTTTGCCCCCAAATAAGACTATAACCAAGAAATGCGGTTATCATCAGGAGGATATACAGCGTGACGCTAATCAACCACATTGTTGTCCAGGGCTTGCGGTACACGTTGTAGTACATACCGCGAAAAATATGCAGATAACAGGCAAAGAAAAAGAGCGATGCGCCAATAGCATGCATATTGCGTATCAGTTCTCCGTGGCGAACCGCCCGCATAATATGAATAATGGAGTCAAATGCCAGCCCGGCTGTCGGGACGTAAAACATCGCCAGTACGATACCTGTCAGGATCTGCACGCCGAGCATAACCAGCAGGATTGCGCCGATAGCGAACAGCCAGAGTCCGGTAATCGAGCGAGGAAAAGGAATTCGCCAGCGAAGCGAATAGACGCGCTCACTCATCATGTCAGGCTTCCTTAGTGCCGATACGCACGATCTGACCATCAGAATGAAAGGCGTAATCCGGGATTGCCAGGTTGGTCGTTGCGGGGCCGCGCGTCACGCGCCCGGAGGTATCAAATTCCGAGCCGTGGCACGGACAAATCCAGCCCAGCCCTCCCGGCTGGGCGTTGGGGACACATCCGGCATGTGGACAGTACCCTTGAACCACCAGCCATTGGGGATGAACCGCAGAGACCCTCTCGCTGTCAGACTGTGGATCAATAAGCGTATGCCAGTCGGCATTTCTGGCGGCGACAATCTCTTCCTGCGTGCGGTGGTGAATAAGAATCAGCTTTCCCTGCCATATGCGCCTGATGGTTTGTCCAGCAGCAACACCCGCAAGAGAAACATCAATCGGTTCATTTTCCCCTAGCGTTTTCTCATCCGGGCTTAAGGCCGAAACCAGCGGCCACACAGCAGCCGCGATGCCCGCCGCGCCGACAAATTTCGTCAGTTTACACAGGCATTCCCGACGCTGTTCCTGGATTTCGCCATCTGCAAGTTTTTTATCTGCCACCTTGTATTTCTCCCAGAGCAATGCGGATTATTGTTTGTCGATACGCGCATAAATTTCCTGAAAGCGCTTATCAGCAATACCCGGCGCTTTGAATGCCCGATAGCTGTCCGGTAACGTGGTATCGCCAACCTTAATCATCATCACCATGCCCTGAGCGTAATGCGGTGAACATTTGATGCCGTAAAATCCAGGGTTGTCATAAGTCACCTCGATCTCTTCATCTATTTTTCCCATGAAACCGTGATAGTCAGCTGGAGACAATTCAGCAATTGAAGCCGCGTTGTGGCTCTTATGCTTACGGATAAACTTCACCGTATCACCGGGTTGGATCTCCAGATAATCCGGCTCGTAGACCATCGGCCCCGCAGACCCACGATTCTTCATCAACACTTCGTGAGTTTGCGCGAAGGCTGAAGAGGCGAGGGCGAGTAAACACAAAACTTTCAGACTCTGTTTGAGGTATTTCATCGATTCTTCCTTAAAATTCATCAGGTCTTTGATAACGAATAAAACAGTTTTCACTACCCGCTTCATGTTCGACAATGGCGTCGATACCAAACCAGGCATGGAGATTTTCGTGGGTAAAAACGGTGCAAGGTTTACCCTGCATCGCCATATGTCCGGAGGTCATTACGATGATGCGATCGCAGAACATCGCGGCATGATTAAGGTCGTGCAGAGCAGCAATCACCGTGAGTTTTTCATGTTTAACCAGACTCAGCAGGCCAATCTGATGTTGAATGTCGAGATGGTTGGTGGGTTCATCCATAAGCAACAATTGCGGCTGCTGCGCCAGCGCCCGTGCGATATGCAGGCGCTGTTTTTCTCCCCCGGAAAAGGTATGCCAGCAGCGGTGCTGTAATTCACTGAGATCGACCTTCTCCAGCATCGTTTGTACGATATCGTCATCTTTGGCAGACCAGGGGGTGAGCAGGCTAAGCCAGGGGGTCCGTCCCAGAGAAACGGCTTGTAAAGCGGTAAGCCGCTCGCTGGTTTCAGCCTGTTGTTCGACCAGCGCCACCTGTTGCGCAAGATGACGCCGCGAATAGTGCTGGAGCGCTTTTTGCCGCAGAGTGATGTGCCCGGAAGTCGGCTTCAGCAAACCGGCCAGCAGTGAAATCAGTGACGTTTTGCCCGAGCCGTTGGGACCGATGATACCGACAAACTCGCCGGGAGTTACGCGAAGAGAAATATCATCAACAATCGTCTTACCCTTTACCTTCCAACGCAGATTGCAGGCTTCAATAACGGCTTGCGCAGAGGTAACAAGTGGCTGTACGAGGTTTACCGTCATTTGTTCTGGTTTCCTCTTATCAGAATGATTGAAAACGCAGGCGCGCCGACTAAAGCCGTGATCACCCCAATTGGCAGTACCTGACCGGGTAGTAACGTGCGGGAAATAACATCGGCGACAATGAGGAAAATGGCGCCGGTAAGCGCACTAACCGGCAGCAGTCGATGATGCTGGTTGCCGACCAGCAAACGAGCGGCATGAGGGATCACCAGACCGACAAAGCCGATCGCACCAACAATGGAGACCATAATCGCTGTCATGCCGGTGACAGCAGCAATCAGTACTGCGCGGGTACGTTTGACCGGAATGCCCAACGATGCCGCGGATTCAGCGCCAAAGGAGAACGCATCAAGGTGGCGGGCATAACAGAAGCACAGCGCAATACCGACCAGAGCGGTAGGAATAGCTAAGACAACATCGGGCCAGCGTACACCGCTCAAATTGCCTAACAACCAGAACATAATTCCGCGTGCTTGCTCGGCGTTTGCTGAGCGGGTGATGATAAGCGACGTAATCGCATTGAACAGTTGCGAACTGGCGATCCCGGCAAGAATGATTTGGGTTGTAATCCCGCCGCCTTGTTTACCGCCAGCGGCCATCGCCAATAGCGCAACGAACAGAAATGCCGTCAGCGCACCAATGAACGCCCCTAAAGACATACTGATGATGCCAGCCCCCAGTCCCGTGAGCGCAATCAGCACCGCACCGGTAGATGCTCCGGCAGAAATCCCCAGTAGATAAGGTTCGGCGAGCGCATTGCGCAGCAACGACTGCAACACTACGCCGGAAACAGCCAGGCAGGCGCCGCAGCTGGCTGAGACCAGTGCTCGGGTCAGGCGGTAGTTCCAGACGATCCCGGCATCCAGTGCATCGACAGGATAGTGGGTATCGAAAAGATGATTTGCCAACGTGCTGAGTACGTGCCGCCAGGGGATAAACGTTTCGCCGATGGAAATCCCCGCCAGTAGTACGCAACACATCAGCGCACTGACCCAAACGGCATGACCACCGACTCTCACCGCAAGCTGACCAACAGCGCGACGCATCCTGCGAGAATCACTCATGATTATCTGCGTTCCTGAGTAACGGAGATGCGCTATACCGTGCCGTGATATAGCGCAAAATGTAGATTAATGAGCAGCCTGCGGATGCGCTAAGCCATATTCAACCAGAGCGTCAGCCAGTTTTTCCACCCCATCAATAGTTCTGATCCCGGCATTCATTGTCTGTACGTCAATGGCCGGCAGATGGTTTTCTTTGACGGCAGGAATCAGTTTGGTGACAGGATCGGACTGGAGGTATTCCATCTTGATCTTCCAGTCATCTGCCGGGAAGCGTCGGCGGCTCATCTCACCGAGCACAATGACAGAAGGGTTAGCTTTAGCGATGGTTTCCCAGCCCACCGTTGGCCACTCTTCAGCAGAATCAATGACATTTTTCACACCCAGCGTTTGGGCTATCCATGCTGCTGGGCCAAACTTCCCGGCAACGTAAGGATCGAGCTGTAAATCGGCGCTTGAGAACCAGAACACGGCAGAAACATTCTTATCCATGCCGGTAATTTTATTTTTTGCTGCTGATTCACGCGCTTTAAGGCTGGCAATCAGCGCTTCGCCTTTATCCTGAACATCAAAAATTTTTGCCAGATCGGCGACTTCCTGATACACCATAGCAATATCAAACATGCCCTTACGAACACCATCACCCCCATCTTCGTTATCCTTAGCACAGTCAGCTGGCGCGGTGTAAACGGGCACCTTCAGTTCACTAAACTGTTCGTATGAGGCAACTGTGCCAGCAGGGCCGATTTGCCATTCAAACTGGCTGGCGACCAGATCTGGTTTTTTAGCCACAATTCCTTCAAAGCTGGGAATATTTTGCGCAATGACGGCAACTTTTTCATTTGCTGCTTTGTAAGCATCCAGTACCGGGCCAAACCACAACGAAGTACCCACGACGCGATCGGCCAGCCCCAGTGAATAGAGAATCTCGGTACTGTTCTGACCCACGGTTGCCACGCGCGTTGGTGCCTGATTAAAGGTAATATCGCGTCCACAGTTTTTAATCGTCAGAGGATATTCGGTTTTTGCCGCGTTAGAAAAACCGGAAGTCAACAGTACAGTGGTTCCAACAATAGCCAGAAGCGTTTTTTTAGAAGAGAAAAATGTAGAATTAGCGTGCATTATCATCGTCCCGTTGATGCCAGAATCTTAAAGTCTGGTCATGGCTCATTTCATTCCATATATCGGGAGGAGACATGAAGATAGATGACATTAAATCGTGAATTTTAAGAATGAAGATATGCAACAAATGCAAATAAGCCTTACTTAGCCAAAATCTTATTCATAAATACACTACTGCTTACGTCAAATAATTCATCCCATGGACCATCCCGTCCACTTAATGGTATACATCGTTGACAGCAGGTCTCCTGACTCACGGTAATCAGAATATCGGCCTTCCCATAAAGACGAGCTTTACAGTGACCTGTGGCTTATTAACCACACAAGGATATTCTGCATCCGCCTACAGTTGCGGGGGCAGTTATGGAATTGAATTGAATAATTCTCACCATATTCCTATTCATATACAAAAATGTAATGAAATGCTGTCAAAAGCGACTCTAACGGCAATTGTTAACGAGGTCAACCGTATGAATAAACAGGGAAAACCTCACACCTTTGGTAAAATTGTTATGTTTTACAGTTGGTTATGCTTAAATCCTTTATCTCGGATGTATACATGAAAATAACAATAAAAAGCTAAATGAGAATTGATTGATATTGATCAAACTATAAACACGGTTTTATTTTTTCAATTTAATCATATTGATCGTTATCAATAACGCAGTTAATTAGCGTTGGGTTAATTTAATAATGTGATCTCTGCATATGTACCAATTGCCATTCATCCTGCATATCCATAACGACGCTAAAATCTTTACGCAACCAAAAATGATACCCTCCAGGCAAGAAATGATGAGTATGAAGATATAAGGTTTTATATTTTTGCTGCTGGCAGAAAATTTGAGCTAAAGCAAACAACCGGCTTCCGATTCCCTGTCTGCGGTAGCGCGCATCCACGTAGCAACGACAAATTTCTGCCGTTTCAGGCAAATTATAGTGCCCACGTAGCTCAGTGATACGATCATCATATTGACATACCGCAAGTGTAGCGATGAGCTCTTGTTTTTCACTCCATGCGCAAAGTAATAGATTTCTTTCTTGCAAAATATACTGCTGCTTGAGATCGAAGATATCTTCTTCAGCAGCAGGCATGACTCTCCCGGCATTGAAGAACAAATTAAGATGCTTAATAAGGAACGACTGAACAGCAGGTATATCGGCGTGAGTCATCTCACTAAACCTTAATCGGGTCATGGCAGGCATCCAAGCTTAGAGTGGAATACGATAATAACAATAAGACCACTTTCAAAACAATATTGACGCTGCTATGGCTACTCGCGCCAACGCGGTAGTCACCAGCGATTGCGCAATGTCATTAAGAGCGCGGGGCGGACAATAAAAGGGCCAGCACCATGCTGGCCCTGACACACTAAGGATGGCTGATAAAACGAGACAATCGCTGGCGCAGCAGGCGATTTTCCTGACGTAACTGAGCGTTCTCTTCCAGCAACGTCAATGCAACGGCAATCCCTGGCCAGTCAAGTTCCAGCTCCTGACGCAGGCGCATCGCGCGACGCATTACGGTCAGCGCATGATCGTCAAACGTCTCGTCTTCATGGGGTTCTATCACCCCTAAGCCGACAACCTCATGCAGTTCTTCTTCTGACACACCGGTGTACAGACAAAATTCGGTAATGGTAAAAGTGACGGTAACGTTAGCCATTATGCTTTCCCCCACTCTTTGCGCGGATCAAAGGTCTTTTGTGCATCCGCCAGTTGTTGCCACAGGGCGGCACTGGTGTCGTCAGGTTTCGGTGGCATGACGATCTTGATCACCGCATACAAATCGCCGGTATGTTTTTTACTTACCAGACCCTTGCCTTTAATGCGTAACCGCTGACCGGCCTGGCTGCCTGCAGGAATGGTCAGCAGGATGCTCTCTTTCAGCGTCGGAACGGTTACTTTCGCACCCAGCGCAGCTTCCCACGGCGCCAGAGGAACGACAACTTCCAGATCCTGATTAACGATATCGAACAGCGGATGCGGCGCAATATGAATCACCAGCCACAAATCACCGTTCGGCCCACCGTTTTCGCCGGGCGTACCCTGACCTTTCAGACGGATACGCTGGCCGTTACCGACGCCAGCCGGAATTTTCACGTTCAGTGTTTTGGGAATTTCACGTTCTACCATGCCGAATGCGTTGTAGACCGGCAGGTTGTAACTGATAGTGCGGCTATGCTCAGTAAGCGTTTCTTCCAGGAACACCGCAACTTCAATTTCAATATCGTGTCCGCGGCTGGCATGACGCTGGCGCGACTGGTGTGCATGCTGACCAAAAATGGAGGAGAAGATATCGTCGAAATCTTCGGCGCTGTAGCTTTGCCCCTCTCCTTGCTGGAATTGACGGCTGAACTGAGGGTCGTTGCGATGCTGCCACAGTTGGTCGTACTCGGCACGTCGCTGTTCATCACTCAGGACTTCCCAGGCTTCAGCAACCTCTTTAAACCGGGCCTCAGCGTCAGTCTCTTTGCTGACATCAGGATGGTATTTACGGGCGAGTCGACGATAGGCGGTCTTGATTGTCTTGAGATCGTCTGTCGGTTTCACGCCCATAATGGCGTAATAATCCTTTAATTCCATAGCGTTCTCTCGTGTAAATCAACACTTGAAGAAGGTGTACCCCGACAACAGGTAACACCGCTAAGTTTAGGGTAATCCTGATAACGGCGAATGCCAACCGGGAAGAAAGGATATTGGTCTAAATGATGTGATTGCGCACCACCAACAGCGCTTTTGACTGTTGTGTGGTGCGAAAAGTGAGATTAGCGAAATGTCAGGATTTGGTGATCAGATAGCGAACCGTATCCGCGTAGCTCTTCACAAAAGAGTTTAGGTCGTCAGATTTCAGTCCTTTTGGATTGATCATATATTTACCGTTGATAAAAATGGCGGGCACACCGGTTAAATCTACCGCTTTAGCCATTTCTTGTTGTTTTGCGGTCAGGGATTTCACGGCAAAACTGTTCCAGGCGGCATCATAATCACTGGCGCTGACGCCCGCGCTGATAAATACGTTACGAATATCATCCGCTGTTTTAACGGTTTGTTTTTTCTGAACGGCATCAAAAAGCAACGGTTTAACTTTATCTTGTACGTTTAACAGCATGGCGACGGACCAGGCGTGCGTCATGTCTTGCCCCAGCGGACCTAAAAAGTCGACGTGGTATTCGGTGAGTTTGACATCAGCAGGCAGTACTTTTTTCACGTTATCCGTGATTTCAAAAACTTCATCGTACTGATAACAGGAAGGACAGTAAAATGAGAAAAACTTCAGCGCAGCTGGGGCGGAAGCGACGGGTTTTTCCAGGGTGATATACTCTTTACCGTCGGTAAATGATGCTGCCTGAGCGCTAACTGTAAAAAGTAACCCAATCAGGGGTAATAAATATTTTTTCATTTTCATATACTCTAAATAACATTTGATAAACAAATTATCTGCTAATGAATACGTTATTCATTGCGTCTGGATATAATAAGGAAATCCCCTGAAAATGCGCTGACCCTTACTTTCATTTACGCATCAGTACGTAGCGGGCATTATTTGTGTGCTGACATTGAAATATTCTCTGGCATTCTTCGTAAATAGTGAATGATAACTTCCGTGATATTTTCGGTGGTGTTTTTAGCAATGTTATAGTGTAATAAACAAAGACGAAAATATGATTAATTATCATTTCGCCTTAAAGCGTGAATGGCATGGTATTGCGCTAAGTATTTGCAAATACCCCTGTAGATTGTCTTTTTCTTGTCGCGCGTGAATGAATAGGGTAAGTGTCAGAGATGAGCAACCCAAATGGATATCACTATGATCGACCACCTGGATCACCTGGTACTAACCACCAATCATGAAGAGGCTTGCGTTCGTTTTTATGTCGAGCTTTTAGGCATGAGGTTGGAAACTTTCGCACAAGGTCGGAAAGCCTTCGTCTATGGCAATCAGAAAATCAATCTCCATATTCGGGGAAAAGAGTTTGAACCTAAAGCCTACGCGCCAACGCCGGGGGCGCTGGATTTGTGTTTTATCACCACGCGTACACTGGAAGAGGTGACAGAGACGTTTCAAACCCACGGAGTCGAGATTATTGAAGGGCCCGTTGCACGAACCGGTGCGACAGGACCGATTCGCTCGGTTTATGTCAGGGATCCCGATCTCAATCTGATTGAAATCGCGGTATATCCAGCAGATGCCAGGACATAACTTTACAGCGCAAAGGTTGCCAAAAACCGGCGAGTGGTTAAGATAACTCGCATCAATGAGTGAGGGTATAATGGCGAAACGTCAACGGATGGGATGGTGGTTCCTCTGTCTGGCATGTGTTGTGGTGATGGTTTGCACCGCACAACGCATGGCGGGTCTGCACGCGTTGCAGATGGATACCGCCGTTACAAGCGTTGTCGCCAGCGCACAAGTGCAGGCCGATGAGGCCTCACCCGTTACCCCTTGTGAACTGAGCGCGAAGTCATTACTGGCTGCGCCACCCGTACTGTTTGAAGGTGCTATTCTGGTGCTGTGCCTGCTGCTGTCGTTGCTGGCGCCAGTGCGGGCGTTTCGTCTACCTTTTTTCCCACCGCGAGCCATCTCGCCGCCCACTCTCCGGGTGCATCTCCGATTTTGCGTCTTCCGTGAATGACAGAACAGCCGTTGCTGACTGTTAGATAATTATTCACGGAGAAAAACTATGATGACTGTTTTCAGGCAGACACTGCTCTGTCTGTTATTGCTATGGCTGCCCGTATCCTGGGCGGCTGAACCCGGCTGGCTGCGTTCACCCGATAACGATCACGCCAGCGTGCGGTTACGCGCTGATACGTCCGCTGGCGGTGAAACCCGTCTGTTGTTGGATGTCAAACTGGAGGACGGCTGGAAAACCTACTGGCGTTCTCCGGGCGAGGGGGGCGTTACGCCTGCTATCGCCTGGAAAGAGGAAATGCCTGCGGTCGACTGGTTCTGGCCAACCCCAGCTCGTTTTGAGGTCGCCAATATCACTACCCAGGGGTATCACGATAAGGTGACGTTCCCGATGGTGGTGCGAGGTAGAGCGCCCGCCACGCTCAGCGGCGTTTTGACGCTATCCACCTGTAGCAACGTTTGCCTGTTGACGGATTTTCCTTTTTCCGTAACGCCCACAGCCCAGGACCCGACTTTTGCACATGACTATGCTCAGGCGATGGGACAGATCCCACTTGCCAGCGGCCTGACCGATGCTCTGAGCGCCGGCGCACGGGCGGGAGAGTTAGTCGTCGAGGCTCACCGTGCGGGAGGCTGGACTGCACCAGGGCTGTATCTGGATGCTGTTGATGATGCGGATTTTGGCATGCCGCAAATCCAGGTTGAGGGGGAGACATTACGCGCCACGGTACCTGTACATGACGGTTGGGGAGAAGGCGCGCCGGATCTGCGTGGTAAGTCAGTCACCCTGGTGCTGGCAGATAACGGTGTTGCCCAGGAAAGTCGTCTTGCGATTGGCGAAGCCCCGGTTGTTGAGAACGCCTCACTCCCACTGTGGCAAGTGGTGCTAATGGCGCTGCTGGGCGGTTTGATCCTCAATCTGATGCCCTGTGTGTTACCGGTTCTGGGCATGAAGCTGGGCTCGATTTTGCTGGTCGAGGAAAAAAGTCGTCGCCAGGTCCGTCGTCAGTTCCTCGCATCGGTAGCCGGAATACTTGTCTCATTTATGGCTCTGGCTCTATTGATGACGGTGCTGCGTTTAACCAATCAGGCGCTTGGCTGGGGGATCCAGTTTCAGAATCCATGGTTCATTGGCGTGATGGTACTGGTGATGCTGACGTTCAGCGCCAGCCTGTTCGGGTGGTTTGAATTCCGACTCCCTTCTGCGATGACTACCACGCTGGCGACTCACGGCGGCAACGGTCTGTCGGGACATTTCTGGCAAGGCGCATTTGCGACGCTGCTTGCTACGCCGTGCAGTGCCCCGTTCCTTGGAACGGCGGTGGCGGTGGCATTGACCGCTTCGCTGCCGACATTGTGGGGATTGTTTATCGCACTTGGGCTGGGAATGAGCTTACCGTGGCTGCTGGTGGCTCTGCGTCCCGGTCTGGCGCTGCGTTTGCCGCGGCCAGGACGCTGGATGAATATGTTGCGGCGTCTGCTCGGCGTGATGATGCTGGGTTCCGCTATCTGGCTTGCGACGTTGCTGCTCCCGCATTTCGGGTTCGTAGGGCAAAGCACCGGCAAAGAGAGCGTGAACTGGCAACCGCTAAGCGAGCAAGCTATTGAGGATGCGCTGGCGCAACATAAGCGTGTGTTCATTGACGTCACAGCAGACTGGTGCATCACCTGTAAGGTAAACAAGTTCAACGTCTTGCATAAAGATGACGTACAGGCCGCATTGCAACAGCCGGATGTGGTGGCGCTGCGTGGCGACTGGACACTCCCTTCTGAAGCCATTACCGAATTTCTAAAAAAACGCGGCCAGGTTGCTGTGCCGTATAACCAAATTTATGGCCCTGGTCTGCCGGAAGGCCAGGTGTTACCCACGTTGTTAACTCGCGATGCGGTACTGCAAACGTTGAACGATGCCAAAGGAGTTACCCCATGAAGATGATGATTGTTCTGCTGTTAACCCTGTTTTCTGCCGTCAGTATCGCGAAAGAACCTGCGCCGTTTACCCCGGAACAGGAAAAGCAAATTGAAGCATTAATTCAGGAAGCCCTGTTTAACGATCCCAACAGCCCGCGGATTGGCGCAAAGCAGGCAAAACTGACCCTGATAAACTTCACCGATTACAACTGCCCATACTGCAAGCAGTTGGATCCAATGCTGGAAAAAATTGTGCAGAAATATCCTGACGTGGCGGTAGTGATCAAACCGTTGCCGTTTAAAGGTGAAAGCTCGGAACTGGCGGCGCGGACCGTGCTGACGACATGGCATCAGCATCCGCAGCAGTTTCTGGCGCTACATGAAAAACTGATGCAGAAGAAGGGCTACCATACCGATGTCAGTATCAAACAGGCGCAGGAAAAAGCGGGGGCCAGTCCGGTGACGCTGGACGCCCAAAGTGCTGAAACGCTGAGCACTAACCTGCAACTGGCGCGACTGGTGGGTGTACAGGGAACCCCCGCAACGATCATTGGCGATGAACTTATTCCCGGTGCGGTGCCGTGGGAAACGCTTGAGGAAGTGGTAAAAGAAAAACTGGCGGCGGCCAATGCTCAGTAAACTGCGCCGCTGGCTGCGCGAAGGGCTGATCTTACTGGCTCTGTTGGCGGGGGCGATGCTGCTGATGGATGCCTGGCGCGCGCCGCAGCTCCCTGCCTCTTTTGACAGTACGCCTTTACAAACGTTGGATGGTGAAACCGTCACGCTGGCGGCGCTCAGCAAAGACGAGCCAGTGTTGCTTTATTTCTGGGCGAGCTGGTGCGGCGTATGCCGCTTCACAACGCCGGAAGTCGCCAGGCTGCGCTCGGAAGGGGAAAATGTGATGACCATTGCGTTACGCTCCGGAAATGAAGCTGAGGTATCTCGCTGGCTGTTGCGTAAAGGCGTGGAATTTCCGGTCATCAATGATGCGAATGGGGCTATTTCCCACAGTTGGGCGATTAGCGTCACGCCCACGTTGGTGGTGATGTCAGAAGGTCGGGTGGTATCAACCACCAGCGGCTGGACCAGCTACTGGGGCATGAAACTTCGGCTGTGGTGGGCGAAAATATTCTGATATTTGTGCCGGGGGAACCCGGCATTTTTTTACGATAAAAAGGTAAGAAAAACATGTTGTTCTGATATTTGATCCTAAAGCTACACACTAATAGTTATATATTTTTGATTTTTTTCTGTAGTTGCAAATTCACAAGGATAATGGCATATCTGATGATGTTTTAAATATCTTATTTCTCGCAGGGATTATAGAATAATGCGCAAGGGTAAAGTTATTGTTATATCAATGATGTTTTTTTGTATCCTTATTTTTATTGCTGCTATTGTCTGGTTTATGATGTATCAGGGGGAACTCACTGAACCTACCAGTGAAGAGAAATATGCCGCCATTCTGCATGCTTCAGGCCTGTTGAAATCAGATGAGCACGATAAAAAAACAATTAAAAATTTGTATCAACGTTATATTTTAGCGCGTAAGGTTAATCTGGATTCCGGTGAATGGGTAGCTGATGACGTCCAGACGCAGGGATGTAAAAAACTCGCTCCGGAACATGATCCCGCGAAGATCCATCAGCGCTGTACTATTGCAGATGTATATCTTGTAAAAGATAAAAGTAATAAAATTCAACAAATTATACTCCCTGTTTTCGGTGAGGGTGCGAAGTCAATGATGTATGCCTTTCTGGCTCTTGACCCAGACGGACGTACGGTTAAAAACCTGTATTACTATCAGCAGCGGGAAACTCCTTTTTTGGGAGCCAGAGTGGAAGATGAAAGTTGGCGCAAGCAATGGCCGGGTAAAAAAGTGGTTGATAATAACTTGATGCCAGCGCTAAGAATAACTCAGGAGAAACCAGAGAATATCGATGAATATACAGTGGATGGTATTTCTGGCGCGACCCTGACATCGAATGGGGTTGAGAGAAGCATCAACTACTGGACAGGCGAACAGGGTTACGGCCGTTTTTTGCAACGGATTACTCGTGGTCCTGATATAATAGTTCCCTGATCACTTTTGTCTTAAATAACGTTTATCTTCATACTCACTGTTGGCCTCATTTGCGTCAGTGAGTATGGGGCAACTCTATTCCATATCACCGATAAATTCTCCTGTATTGACGGCATCACTAATCAATCCCAAATGTCTCAGTTTCGTATTCATCACATTTTCATGAGATAAATTTACATAACTTGTTACCCGTTGACATTTTTATGATCCAGGTCATGTACAACGCAAGCTAAAATCGATAATGATAATAATTATCATTTGTATTTTACGGGATGCGTACCGTGCGTAAGTTCTGTGTTTTCCTGCTGACCACTTTGTGTAGCTTGCTTGTAAGCCTTCATGTATGGGCCGCAACAAACTATGCTCCATTCATTGAGGATATTGAGCAACGTCTTGATAAAACAGCAGAACTTTACTCTCAGCAACAAACTGATGAAGCGCGGCGAACGGTGCAAATGGCCTACTTTGAGGTATTTGAAAACCTTGAAGGTCCTATTCGAATCAACATTTCCGCCAGCAAAAGTTATGAGATGGAAAGCGCTTTTGGTGAGATCCGTCGCATGATTGGCGCAAAAAAATCGCTCTCTGACGTGCAGTCTAAAATCGACTGGCTCAAAGCCTCGCTGCGCGAAGTTGAACCTGTGTTAGATGGCGGACATCGCCTGGTTGCCGAAGAGCAGCACAATGCGTTTTCTAGGACAGATATCGCCGTACACTGGCAAGAGAGTTTTCGTGTTATCGACGATTTGTTGGCCCAGGCAGTAAATAACTATCAGGCCGGGAATTTAAGCGTAGCCAGCCAAAACGTTCAACAAGCGCACTATCAGGGTTTTAAAAACTCAGAGATGGAAATGTCGGTCAGACAGAATCGATCGGCAAAAGACGCTGCTGCGATTAACCAGCAATTTTCTGCGTTGATTGCGCTCACCGCAGAGCCAGATCGCCTTAATGATGTCTCTTATCAGGTCACTACGTTGTTACAGGATATTGAGGATCTTCTGCCTGGTTTGCCTACTACCCGTGACGAACAGCAGGTCACGGCGGTGCAAAATACGGCGAATACGCCCACGGCACAGGATGATATAGCCCGCGCAGACTGGGCTGCCGTCTCGTTGGGTATCCACCAAAGTATTCAGAAAGCGATTGCCCGTTACCAGGAGGGCGATGCGAAGAATGCCATTCTGGATGTGCAAGACAGTTATTTTGACCGCTTTGAAGCTAGCGGTATGGAAAACAAAATCGGTTCTCGCGATTCGGCGTTTAAAACCTCGCTGGAGGCTTACTTCACGCGTCTGGTTAGTCTGATGAAAGCGGGTCAGCCAGTGGAAAGACTCAACGCCGAAGCCAGCGCACTGGAGCAGGATTTACAAAAAGCGGTGGTGATGTTGGGAGAAGGAGTAGAAACCCAGTGGAGCCTGCTGCTCTACAGCCTGATGATCATTGTCCGCGAAGGACTGGAGGCCCTGCTTATTGTGGCGGCCATCGTGGCTTATATGGTGAAAAACAATCACCAGGATAAGCTTCCGTTAATTCGCCAGTCGGTGATTGTTGCATTATTCGCCAGCGTCATTACCGCTGTGATATTCCAACTCCTGTTCACGAATTCCGGCGCCAGCCGAGAACTGCTGGAAGGCGTAACGATGCTGATTGCCGTCGTCATGCTGTTCTTCATGAGCTACTGGTTACTGTCTAAAGTCGAGGCTCGCCACTGGAAAGCATGGCTGGAAGGGAAACTGTCCCACTCACTTTCCCGTGGTTCACTGGTTGGACTGTGGCTTACCAGTTTCCTGGCGGTTTACCGCGAAGGGGCGGAGACCGTGCTGTTTTACTACGCCCTGATCGGGGATGCGAATGATATTTCTGGGCATATGGCGATTGCGGCAGGTTTTGTTATCGGCTGTGTTGTTCTGCTGGTCGCCTGGCTCATTATGCGCTACTCGGTTGTACGCCTGCCTTTGAAGCCGTTCTTTATGTTTACCGGCAGTTTTATGTACCTGATGGCCTTTGTATTTGCGGGCAAAGGGGTTCTGGAACTGGTGGAAGGTAAGCTGTTCCAGCCAACGTTGATTAACGGCTTCCCCGAAATCAGTTGGTTGGGAATTTATCCCTACGTGGAAACGTTATTACCGCAGGCCATATTGCTACTTGCGGCGCTGGCGGCGCTGTGGGTGATGCGGAGGAAAAGCACTGTTCCTGGGGAAACGATAAAAACTAATCTATAGCTGTTATTTGAGACGAGAGGATATGTCTGATGACCATGAAGAAAACCCTGATTGCCAGTGCAGTGATGGCCGGTATTTTCACTGCTCCGGCAGCGTTTGCCTTTAAGGAGTATCCGGCAGGTGAGCCTGTCACCATGAATGAGATGGAACTGGCCGCTGTTTACCTGCAGCCAATCGATATGGAACCGCGTGGCATGGGATTACCGGCAGCAAAAGCCGATATTCACCTTGAGGCGGATATTCATGCCGTGGAAGGCAGTAAAAATGGTTTTGGCGCAGGCGAGTGGATCCCTTATCTGACTATCAGTTACACCTTGATTAACAGTGATACGGGTGAAAAACAAGAAGGTACGTTCATGCCGATGGTTGCCAGCGATGGCCCTCATTACGGTGCGAACATCAAAATGATGGGGGTGGGTAACTATAAAGTGACCTATCACATCGAACCGCCGTCAAAAGCAGGTATGCACCGTCATACAGACAGTGAGACCGGTGTTGGTCGTTGGTGGAAACCATTTGACGTGAGTTATGAATTTAAATACGTCGGCCTGAACTAAGCGCTTTTCCATCAGGCTGCTTGATTTGCCATTTTGGACCGGGCAGTGCTCACAATCTTACGTACGAAGTGTACCCACGATTTGTTTTGCGCTGCTCATGTCTTAACTGACCGCGAACTTATCCCCCTGATGGGCTGGCTCTAAATTATCGATGTACCTGGATAGTTACATCATTCAATCCGCCGTACAGAGTCGATGTTATGAGTTATTTTTTTGTCACGACGCTACAGGTTTTTTTCTGCATTGCGCTGCTCTCCGGGGTTCTCTGGAGTCGCATCGATCCCCCTTCTTTGCGCCCACTCGTCTGGACCTTACTCACAGGTTTAATCGTTGGCGTGCTGGTGGGACTTACCCTCCGTGGCTCGCAGCCAGTGCAATTGTTGCTGGTTGGCACAGAAGTGATGATTACGCTGCTGTTTGTGTTGAGCTTCTGGTGGGTATCAAAGCGCATTCGCTACCTGTGGCAGGCGATTTTGGTGTTTGGCGCAGCCCGACATTGGGCTTTGGATCCCAATCTCGGCGGATTAACCAGCACCCATGTGCTAAATACCGATCTGCTGTTGAATCTGACGGCAATGCTATTGGCATTTGCGATCCTCTGCCTGGTTGGGGTACTGAGCGCCATGCTGTTGCGTCGTATTCGTGGACTCTACTGGCCGTTGACGCTGATTCTGATGGTCATGATTTGGCTGCCATTAAGCGGTAATTTGTTGCTACTGCTAATGAAACTGCAGGTGCTACCGCTGGCGAAATCGCTATTGAGTTTCGTGGCCAAAGTGACAAACAACGCGGCGATGTATAACTGGTTGGGGGCCGCCCTATTACTTGCTCTGGCACTGTGCTGGGTACCGGCGTTGTTATGCGCGTTCCGCCAGACGCGTAAAGCCGATGAGCCGATTGCTTATCGACTGGCGCTGGCGCATCGTCGAAATGCGTTTCGTCTTTGGCTGGTCACGCTAGGTTGTGCGGTGGTGGTGATCGCCGGACAACTGTGGTGGGAAAAAGTCGCCTCTCAACCGCCGCAGTTGTCAGAAGCCATTCCGGTACAACTTGCCAGTGATGGCATGGTTCATCTGCCAATAGAACGACTCCGTGATGGCAAGCTGCACCGCTTTGTTTGGGTGGCTGATGATGGTAAAGCGGTACGTTTTTTCGTGATTAACCGTTATCCCGACAAGTTGCGTTTGGGGGTAGTTTTTGATGCCTGTCTACTGTGCGGCGATCAGGGTTACGTGATGGAAGGTAATCAGGTTATCTGCGTGGCATGCGGGGTACACATTTTCATTCCTTCGATTGGTAAACCTGGTGGTTGCAATCCTGTGCCAATTGAAAACTGGCGTAATGATGAGAAAGAGCTGGTGATCCCAGGTAAAGAGCTGGCTGCTGGCGTGAATTACTTCTCGACGGTCATGACCATCAAGGTGACCGACCCGGTTGATGGTTCCACATTGACCAATACTTCTGCTGACTACAAATACAGCTATGGTGGCAAAACCTGGTTTTTCTCGTCCGAGGCCAATTACGATCGCTTCCGTAAAACCCCGGAACAGTTCGTCCCTGCTGAATTGAGGGAGGAGTAACAATGCTGTGGAGAATGTTACGACAATCCTGGGGGCGTAATCTCCGACGCAAGGGGCTGGCTATTATGACCGTCTTTCTTGCGTCCAGCCTTATCTCCGCCTTGCTGGCGGTGTCGATTGATATTGGCGATAAAATGTCCAGAGAATTGAAGTCCTATGGTGCCAATATTTTGATTGAACCTGCCGGACAGGCGGCGCTTCCTGCACTTTTCAGTGAAAACAGTAATCCACTATCAGGACAGGATTTCCTTGATGAAGCGGAACTCCCCAACATTAAGGATATCTTCTGGCGCAACAACATTGTCGGCTTTGCCCCTATGCTTGGCGGTGATGTCGACGTTAACGGCAAAGAAGTACGTATTCTCGGCACCTTCTTCAGCCAACCGGTAGATATTCCAGATGAAGAAGGGTTTGAGACGGGGCAAAAAACGGTAAGCCCGTTCTGGCAAGTGACAGGCCACTGGCCGCAAGAGCCTGCTGGTGATGCTCCTCAAACACTGGTAGGGCATGCGTTGGCACGACAAACGGGCTGGAAGCCAGGCGATAAACTGGTGATCCGTACCAGCAATACAACGTTGAATGTGGCCGTCAGCGGCATTCTCTCCAGCGGCGGGGACGAGGATAACCAACTGGTTATGCCGTTGAGCACGGCGCAAACGTTGCTGGATTTACCCGGCAAAGTACAGGCCATTCGTGTCTCAGCGCTGACGGTGCCGGAAAATGAATTGTCGCGTCGGGCGCGTGAAAATCTCGATGCACTGAATGCTGAAGAGTACGACCTTTGGTACTGCACTGCCTATGTCTCGTCCATTGCTCATCAACTGGAGGAGGCTATTTCCGGTGCAGAAGTTCGCCCTGTGTGGCAGGTTGCTGCATCTGAGGGGGTTGTAATCGATAAAATTCAGTTGCTGATGGCCGTAGTGACGGTCGCAGCACTGGCAGCTTCGGCTATGGGAATTGCGTCACTTATGACCAGCACCATTATGGAACGCGCTAAAGAGATCGGCCTGATGAAGGCGCTTGGCGCGCATCAGTGGCAAATCATGCTGTTGTTCTATCTTGAAGCCGCGTCCAGTGGACTGGCCGGAGGGGCATTGGGATGTGTTGCTGGATGGGGAATGGCGAAAGCGATTGGCCTGATGCTATTTGATGCGCCATTGAATTTTGCCTGGATTGTGGTGCCATGTGTATTGGTTATTGCGGTCCTGATTGCCCTGATTGGCACCTGGTTCCCGGCCCGCCGTATTGCCCGCCTGTATCCTGTGGAGGTGCTGTATGGCCGCTAAACGTACGATGCTCTGGTTGCTGGTATGGCGGGCACTGCGTCTGCGTTTTCAGCGAGTTAGCGTAGTATTTGCCGCATTGATGGTCGGGGCGACCATTGTGACCGCGCTATCTGCGGTGTGGTTCGACATCAATACCAAAATGAGTGAAGAATTGCGGACCTTTGGCGCAAATTTCTACATCGGGCCAGGCCATGGCTCCGGCATGCCGCAGCAAGCGTTGCAGACTATTTTAGATCAGGCACCGCAAGGCCTGGTTCACGGAGCCAGTCCTTGGCTTTACGGTATGGCGCGTACCGAGCTGGAGAAGGTGGTGATTGTCGGCGTGTGGTTTGAATCCTTGCAAAAGCTGGTGCCGTACTGGCAGGTTCAGGGGAATTGGATTGGTGTCAGCTTTGACGATCGCAATGCGATGATTGGCATCAAATTGGCTGAGCGTCTTAACGTCCAACCGGGCGATAACATCATCCTGGTGGATCACAATCAGCGCAAAAACTTACAGATAAAAGGCATTGTTGAAGCCGGTGATGCGACAGATAACATGCTAATTGTGAGTCTTGAAGTGGCGCAGGCGTGGTTGCATCAGCCCGATAAAATCAGCCATGGGCTGCTGAGTGTCAGTAACGATGTCGGTCAGGTGGAAAACTATGCCAGCCGATTGCAGGCTCAATACCCGGATCTGGAGATCCGTCCAATACGGAAAGTCTCCGCATCAGAAGGACAGGTACTGGATAAAATAAAAGGGTTAATGGGGCTGGTATCGGTTGTGATCCTTGCGCTGTCATCTTTGTGTGTGAATACCACGTTGATGGCCATTGTGGGTGAGCGGGCAAGGGAATTTGCGCTGCAAAAAGCGTTGGGGGCCAGCAACGGTGATATTGTCCGGCAAATTCTCCTTGAAACCTGCATTATCGCGCTGGCTGCAGTGGTTTGTGGGTGGATCTTAGGGTACATGTTGGCCCAACTACTGGGACTGACTGTATTCAATGCCGCAATATCGCTACGCTGGCCAGTGCTGCCCATCACCCTGACATTATCTTTACTGGTCGCCATTCTGGCGGCGATTGTTCCGGTCCGTCGCGCGGTTAGCATCGAACCCGCAAAAGTGTTGAAAGGAGAGTAACGCCATGTCCGTTGTGCAGACCCCATCAATGGCGATTGAAACCCGCCATTTATATAAACGGTTCGGCGATGTTACCGCCTTAGATGACATCAACCTGCAAATAGTGCAGGGGGAGTTTGTCGCGATTATGGGCGCTTCTGGTTCGGGTAAAACGACACTGATGAATATTCTGACCTGCCTGGACACCGCGACAGAAGGTCAGGTGTTTTTAGATGGGATTGATGCTGCCGCACTGGATGAAGAGGGGCGTCGCCGTTTTCGCGCTGAGAAAATAGGGTTGGTATTCCAGCAGTTTCATCTGATCCCGTTTTTAACCGCGCTGGAGAATATCATGCTGGCGCAACACTACCATAGCGTGGTAGATGAAGCGGCGGCCAGGAAGGTTCTGGAACAAGTCGGTCTTGGGCATCGAGTAACGCACCTGCCGAGTCAACTTTCTGGGGGAGAGCAGCAACGGGTGTGCATTGCCCGGGCGCTGGTCAATGAGCCGCCGGTGATTTTTGCCGATGAACCTACGGGTAACCTCGATGAAGAGAATGAACAGCGGGTGTTGGATCTACTCACTGACCTGCATCGGCAGGGGCGCACGATTGTGATGGTGACGCATAATCCGGCGCTGGGGTTATTTGCCGATCGTATTATCCGTTTGCAGCATGGCAAATATCACGGTGAGGAGGCTAATCAACATGCGCTGGATTAACGTATTAACTTTCGCCATTTTGGTTCTGATTAGTGGATGTAAAGAAGAGAAGTTGGTGGTTGGGCAGCAAGCCCCGGCGCTGGCAACATTCGACCTGCAGGGGGGGAAGGCTGGGCTTGAGCGCTGGCGTGGAAAGGCTATTTATCTAAACTTTTGGTCGGCGGGATGCGGTGGCTGTCTTGCCGAAATGGACGCGCTGGAAGCGCTAAGTAAAAAGTGGGGCGATAACGTTGTGGTCGTGGCTGTGAATACCGATCCGGCAACGGTTAACATAGATGACTTACTGACGAAACATCAGGTTTCTTACCCGGTACTCCGCGATCAGCTTAAGATTTCCCAGGAACGCTATCAGGTCATCGGCACGCCAACCTCTGTGTTAATTGACAGGGATGGTCGTGTACTGGAATTACACCAGGGGATGCGGAAACCGCCTGAGTTAGATGCAACGTTTGCGCGACTGGCCGCCCGATGAACGCGATACAAAGAGAAACACTATATGGCATTCAGGTGGAATAAAGAGAGTCTGGCCGTCCTGCGTGAAAACGCAGGCGTTCTCACGACGGAGCAGATTGCGGGGATGCTTCACACTAATATTACGGTTGTGCGCAATATGGCGTATCGACTGAAACTCAGCCTGCGGGTATCCGCCTACAATCAAAAACGTATTGAACAGGTACAAACACTCTATACGTCTTCTGAACCACTAAATCTGAAAGAGATTGCTGCAAAAACTGGACTGACATTCAGTACGGTGCAATACATTGTGTATGTGAAATTAAAAAGTAAACCATATACCAAACGGGAATACGTTTCCTTTGAAACTGATGATGCGGTTCATTATCGGATACAACGAGAGTTCATTGATACTGAGCGTTCCCTTTTACACAACATCCCAGATAACACGCGCTTTCATCAATTGTATTTGACAGATGGAACCTTATATTGTGCACGCAATATCCGCAGCGAAGTGATTATCTGCGAATAATTGAATGGCATATTTCGTCAACCGACGAAGCAAGTATTCATAGTTGCGTTTAATCTGGCTTATCTTTTTTTGTGGGAAAATAAAGAATGGCCAATGTATACGCATTTGAATCCTCCCTGGTGATGATGATTGCCGCCACATTTGTCCTCGCCGGGATGGTGAAAGGCGTTACGGGTATGGGGTTACCTACCGTGGCAATGGGGATCCTCGGATCGCTTATTTCACCGGTTGCGGCGGCGGCCATGCTGCTGTTGCCTTCGCTGATCAGTAATCTGTTTCAGTTTGGCGCAGGCGGAAATACGCGTCAATTGCTCAAACGACTGTGGCCAATGCTGCTGACAGTGGTAGTGGCGACTCTGCTTGCCAGCGCCTGGATTACCGGGGGTGACACCACCCGAACTCAGTTTGCACTCGGCGTGGCGCTGGTGGCCTACGCTATCTGGACGCTGGCGGGAAAGAAAATTGCGGTGGCCCCGCAGCGTGAAAAACCGTACTCCCTCGTTATTGGATTTGTGACCGGTTTATTGACCGGCGGAACCGGGGTGTTTGTGATGCCCGCCGTACCCTGGATCCAGTCCCTGGGCTTTGAGAAAGATGAACTGGTACAGGCGCTCGGGATCTCTTTTACCTTTTCGACCCTGGCATTGGCGCTGGGTCTGTGGTGGCATAACGCGCTGCCCGTACAATCCCTAAGCTTGTCGGCTTTGGCCATTGTTCCTGCACTTATTGGCCAGTGGATAGGAACCCGTGTGCGAAGGGTTATTTCTCCGCTCGTGTTTAAACGCTGTTTTCTGTTTTGTCTGGTCGGGTTGGGTACAGAGATGATGCTGCGTGCTATGTGACCGGTTCGGTGACTTTGCGCGACTTTCATGGCATCGTTAATTCAGAGATTCAGGGGCAATGAGGTCGTTATGGCATCCGTGATGTTACATGAAGAAGAGGGCGATCTGGAGTCGAGAATGGCGCTTACTGCGGCGGCAATGGCCGATAAGTCGCGCTCGCGTATGCTGTGCGCCCTGATGGATGGCCGTGCCTGGACCGCGACCGAGCTCAGCGCTGTGGCGGATGTGTCTGCGTCGACCGCCAGCGCGCATCTGGCGCGTCTGTGCGAACAACGCTTTGTTGTGGCGTTGGCGCAGGGCAGGCATCGTTATTTTCGCCTTGCGAGTCCCGATATCGCCGAACTGCTGGAGCGCCTGATGGGCGTGGCGTGGTGCACATCCGTACCACGAAAAATTACTACGCCGCTAAGCTTGCGGCATGCCCGCACCTGCTACGACCATCTCGCCGGAGAGGTGGCGGTAAGGCTGTTCGATACGCTGGTTTCCCGCCAGTGGTTAACGCCGGATGGCGAAACGCTGACGTCACTTGGACGGGAAAAGCTGGCGCTGATGGGGATTGTCCTCACTGCTGGCTCATCCCGGCGGAAGTTAACCTGCGGTTGTCTGGACTGGAGCGAGCGACGTTATCATCCTGGTGGTGTGCTTGGCGCAACGCTGCTGCGCTGGTTCAGTGAACAGCGATGGATAAGAACCGAACAGGGCAGCCGCCACGTCATCTTCACACCTCTTGGCATTCGTAAACTCGAAACCGAGTTTGGTGTTAAAACGACACGCTAGATGGTCTGTTTTGCGAAAGCGTTCCCGGAAATATGTCATATTTCTGTCACACTCTGTTGTGATTGATAACAACAAGAGGTCGTAGGGATGAATAAATCGTTAATCGCCGCAGCCGTGGCAGGGGCTGTATTATTGTCAACCGCCGCGCAGGCGCAGACCGCGCCGGAAGGGTATCAGCTTCAACAAGTATTGATGATGAGTCGGCATAACTTACGTGCACCTTTAGCCAATAATGGCAGCGTTCTTGAACAGTCCACCCCCAAGCAATGGCCAGAGTGGGATGTCCCCGGCGGACAACTCACCACCAAAGGCGGTGTGCTGGAAATCTATATGGGTCACTACATGCGAGAGTGGCTGGCAGAGCAGGGGATGGTGAAATCGGGCGAATGTCCGGCACCGGATACGGTTTATACCTATGCTAACAGCCTGCAGCGCACTGTTGCTACGGCGCAGTTCTTTGTCACCGGCGCTTTCCCTGGTTGCGATGTTCCGGTCCATCATCAGGAAAAAATGGGCACCATGGATCCTACCTTTAATCCGGTGATCACCGATGATTCCGCCACCTTCAGCCAGCAGGCCGTTCAGGCCATGGAGAAAGAGCGTAGTAAAATGCAGCTCAACGATAGCTATCAGTTGCTTGAGCAAATGACCGACTACAAAGACTCTCCATCCTGTAAAGAAAAACAGCAGTGTTCCCTGACCGATGCCAAAGATACGTTCAGCGCGAAATATCAGCAGGAGCCAGGCGTATCGGGGCCGCTGAAGGTGGGGAATTCGCTGGTCGATGCCTTCACGCTGCAGTATTACGAAGGCTTCCCGATGGACAAGGTTGCCTGGGGCGAGATTAAATCGGATCAGCAGTGGAAGGTTCTGTCGAAGCTGAAAAATGGCTATCAGGACAGCCTGTTCACCTCCCCGGAAGTGGCGCAGAACGTCGCCAAACCTCTGGTGAAATATATTGATAATGCGCTGGTTACTGAACGCGCGAAAGCACCGAAAATAACCGTGCTGGTGGGACATGACTCAAACATCGCTTCGCTGCTCACCGCGCTGGATTTCAAACCATACCAGCTTCACGATCAGAACGAGCGTACACCGATTGGCGGGAAGATTGTCTTTCAGCGCTGGCATGACAGCAACGCAAATCGTGATCTGATGAAAATCGAGTATGTGTATCAGAGCTCGCTGCAGTTGCGTAATGCAGACGTTCTGACGCTGAAATCCCCGGCGCAGCGCGTAACGCTTGAGCTGAAAGGATGTCCGATAGATGCGGATGGTTTTTGCCCGATAGATAAGTTCGACAGCGTGCTGAATGAGGCGGCTAAATAAAAGAAAAACTCCCCCGTGTTCGCGGGGGAGTCTGAGCGCTAGACGTTTTTACGTTCGATAGTCTGTTCACCCCAAAAGAGCGAATCTTTGTCTGTTTTTTCAAAGGCTTTGATGAGTACCTCATCGCTACCTTCTTCCCAAATTTTTTCCGCCAGTTTCTCGTCATAATGTGCGACTTCAAAAATGGCTTCGGCTATTTCCGGCGATGTATTGCGCAGACTTGCCCATTCGCCGACGCGATGGGCTTTCGCTTCTTGAGTTGGCATTCGAATCCTCCTGTTGAAGATTAGCCGTTGAGTTTTACTGCCAGACCTGCGACATATTCACCCTGATAGCGGGCGATAGATAATTCTTCCTGACTTGGCTGGCGGGAGCCGTCGCCTCCGGCAATGGTGGTTGCACCGTAAGGGGTACCGCCGCGAACTTGAGAGACATCAAACAGCTCTTGCGCCGCGTAACCGATAGGCACAATCACCATCCCATGGTGGGCAAGCGTAGTCCAGGTTGAGGTAATGGTTTGTTCCTGACCGCCGCCGGTTCCCGTTGAGCTGAATACACTGGCGAGTTTGCCGTACAGACCACCAGAGGCCCACAGCCCGCCAGTCTGGTCGAGGAAGGTACGCATCTGACCGGACATATTGCCAAAGCGCGTGGGGGTTCCAAAAATGATGGCGTCGTAATCAGCCAGTTCTTGCGGGGTTGCGACTGGTGCGTTTTGTGTTTTGCCGCCAGCCTTAAGGAAAATCTCAGGCTGCATGGTCTCTGGTACGCGCTTAATAATCACTTCCGCGCCATCTACCTTATTTGCGCCTTCTGCGACTGCATGGGCCATAGTTTCAATGTGTCCGTACATGGAATAATAAAGCACCAGAACTTTTGCCATTTTACACTACTCCTCGAGTTAACCGTGTCCGTAGCGACTCGCTACCTACCTTTAAAGATATGACGTACTGTCAGGAGTGCAAATTTCACAATCACTTCTTTGATTTATAACAATTTTTATAACAACCTGCTTTGTAGCAAAATGATACATATTTAACTGGGTTGAATTCGGTAGTCATAAGAAAGACTTATTGATTTCTTAAGGTGATTATTTCT